>NZ_FWWU01000009.1:2605000-2905000 GCF_900176165.1 Deinococcus hopiensis KR-140 | reverse complement strand
GAGCGGGCCTTTACCGGCGAATACTGGGACCATGAGGAAGAGGGGATCTACGTGGACGTGGTGTCGGGGGAGCCGCTGTTCAGCTCACGCGACAAGTACGACGCGGGCTGCGGCTGGCCCTCTTTCACCCGGCCCATCGGAAACGTTCCCCTGAGGGAGAACACCGATTACAAGATCGGCTACGCCCGCACGGAAGTCCGTTCGCCCCTGGCCGATTCGCACCTCGGCCACGTATTTCCCGACGGTCCGCGGCAAGAGGGCGGCCTGCGCTACTGCATCAACTCGGCGGCGCTGCGCTTCGTGCCCGTGTCCAACCTGGAAGCCCAGGGCTACGGCGAATACCTGGCACACTTCGGCGAGGAATAAAAAGAGGGGCCTGGCGCGGCTCCTCTCTTTGCTGGCGGTGGGCCGCTTGCCTCACTCTCCGCTGTCGCAGGCCACGCTGTTGTGGTTGCGGTCCAGCGCAGTGCGGTAGCCGGGCTTGCCAAGGCGGATGGGGGCGGCCCCGGCGGCACGCATGGCCGCGCACGAGCGGTAGTACACCGTGCCCTGGCCGTTCAGCCGCGCGCTGCCGGTGGCCTGGCGCAGCAGTGAACGGGCGATATACCCGGCCTGACCTCGGTGCGTCGCGCGGCACCACTCGCCCCTGCAGGCCACGAGCAGCAGGGTGTTGCCGGGCACCACGCCCAGAATCCGTGAGGTGGTGTCGGGCTGGCGGCGCAGGTTGGCGGCGGTGGTGGTCAGGGCGGTGGCGGCCTCGGACACACCGAGCAGCGCAGCCGAGAGGGCCAGCATTCGCAGGAGGTGGCGCATCGCGCGAGGATAGCAGCGGGGGCAAGGTGACCGCCTTCCTCGTTTCCTAAGGATTTGCCCAAGAATAGAAGGCATGCGTTACATCGCCCTGCTGCGCGGCATCAATGTCGGGGGACACCGCCGGGTGCCCATGAAAGACCTGAGGATCACCTTCGAGGGGTTGGGCCTGGAAAACGTCCAGACCTATATTCAAAGCGGCAATGTGGTCTTCGGGGCGCAGGAGACGGGTGAGGCCGCCCTCGAAGCCGCGATGGCGCGGGACTTCGGCTTTCCGGTGGACGTGATGCTGCGGACTCAGGAAGAGTGGGCGCGGCTCGCCGAACGTAACCCCTACCCTGCGCAGGCGGAGGCCGGCGGAACCAAAGTGCATGTGGCCTTCTTGCGCCATGTGCCCGATGAGGCGGCCCTGATCGCCCTGCGCGCCCGCTCCGCCGGGGACGACACCTGGGAGCACGTTGGCCGTGAACTTTACCTCTACGCTCCAAGGGGTCTGGGTCAGAGCCAGCTCAGCCTCGCGCCACTGCGCCAGACCGCCACGGTCCGCAACTGGCAGACCGTGCTGCGGCTGGGGGAGATGCTGGGCGCCTAGCTCTCCTGCGTGCCCGAGCGCTCGCCGCCGTCCGCCGCATCTGTGGTTTCGCCCCCGGTTTCCGAGTTGCCGGGCGTTCCAGTGCTGCCCGCACCACCTGCGCCCGTCTTGCCCGTCTGCGCCTCGTGTTCCTGACGCTGGGCGTAGGCTTCCTGCATCTGCTCGGCCTCGTTGCCGCTGCGGTCGTTCCGGTTGTCGGTCATGGGCTGAGCGTAGGCATGGCGCAGGAGGGGGACGTGTGGGGGGGGTCAAGGCGACCTTCACCCATCTTTGGCTTGACGGCCAAAAGGCGGCCCGGACAATAAAGGGGACGCCACCCGAAAGGAGGGTGCATCCATGACCGAACGAGAACGCCGGGCCGCCGCCGAGGGCCGCCTGACGGCGAGGCCACTCTCAGACCCACCCGAAACTGGAGCGCGTGGCCTGCATCCCCTCGGCCTGAGCGAACGCCGCGACGGGCTGCTGTACGCCCCGGCCACCGCCCACCCCGCGCAACCCCTGCCCCTGATCGTGGCCCTGCACGGCGCAGGGGGCGACGCCCTGGGGGCGCTGGCCCCCCTGCTGCCCCACGCCGAGGCCCGCGGGCTGCTGCTCTTGGCCCCCGAGTCCGGTGCGGCCACCTGGGACTTGATTGAAGGCGTCTACGGCCCCGACGTGGCTTTCATAGACCGTGCCCTCGCGCAGGTCTTCGGACGCTACCCGGTGGACGCGCGACGCGTCGTGCTGGAGGGCTTTTCAGACGGGGCCTCGTATGCCCTCTCGCTGGGGCTGGGCAATGGGGACCTGTTTACGCATGTGCTGGCCTTTGCCCCCGGCTTTATCGCTCCTGCTGCCACCCTGGGCCTGCCCCGTGTATTTGTGATGCACGGCACCGGGGACCGCGTGCTGCCCATTGACCGCTGCAGCCGCGTCATCGTGCCCCAGCTTCGGCGGAGCGGGTACGGCGTCGAGTACCTGGAATTTGAAGGCGGCCACACCGTGCCGGGCGAACTGGTAGGGCGGGCGCTGGGGTGGCTGGACGACCTGGGGTAGGGGGGGGCGGACCTCCGTCTTTCGGCGCAGGCTCCCGCTTTCCCCGTGGAACCCGGGGTGAAACCGCCGAGCGAAAAAGGCATTCACGCGTTCTCATCCGCCAGTTGCAACCCTGGACCTGACCACGCCCCGAAGGGCCGAAACACGGGGAGAAGGCGGGGGGCGGTGTGCACGAAGAGCTGCAAGCTCAGAGCGTTGAAGGACTTCGGCGCTCGGCCCTGGTATGAACTGAAATCTGTTGTGCTGACAACCTGGGAAACTGCCGGGTTGCTGAACCCCATCACTCCGTTAGCGATGAGGCAGGGGCCCGGATGAATAAGGATTCCGGTGGGTCAGTTATGAAGTCGCCGATTCACCGGAGCGGGCGGGAAAAACGGGGGTGGAGAGGCGTGGAATTGCCGAAGCGGAGGGATGGAACGGACGAGTCCGAAACTGTGCTATTCGTCCGTCTGGGCGGGCGGGCGAGGAAGTGAAAAGCCGAATGTCGCTCCCTCATCTTGCCGGCCGCTTGCCCACACTTCTCCTCCGTGCCGCAGGACGATTCGCCGCACATTTGCCAGCCCGATACCGTTGCCCTCGAACACCTCGGGACGGTGCAGGCGCTGGAAGACGCCGAACAACATCCCCGCGTATCGCTCGTCAAAGCCGGCCCCATTGTCCTGCACCTCCACCACCCACGCGCTGGGCCGCTGCTCGCCCCTCACCTCGATGTGCGCGACCTCCCTGTGCCGGGTGTATTTCACGGCGTTTGACAGCAGGTTCATCATCACCTGCCGCAGCAGCTCCTCGTCTGCCGTGACCACAGGCAGAGGGCGAACTGTCCAGGTCACGTTGCGGCCGGCGGTCTCTGGCAGCAACTCTGTTTTCAGACCCTCAACCAGCTGTTCTACGCTGACGGGTCCAAGTCGCAGGGGGCGGTGGGCCGTGCGAGACAGCTCCAGCAGAGCCTCAATCAGGGTGTCCATCCGTGCGGCAGCCTCGTCCACCACCTGAAAGTACCGGGCGGCTCTCCCGGTCAACTGCCCTTCCAGTTCCCGCTTGAGAAGGCCGAGAAAGCCCCGGATGTGCCGCACAGGCGTTCGCAAATCATGCGCGACGGATACCGTAAACACGTCCAATTCCGTGTTGGCATCCCGAAGTGCCTGCGCCTGCTCAGTCAGCACAGCTTGCTGCGTTTCCAGAGCGTTCTTCTGCGCTCCGAGCTGCTGGGTTCTGGCCCTGACTTGTTCTTCCAGGTCCCGGAGGAGACGCGCCCTTCCAAAAGCAATCGCGCACTGTGCGGTGAGAATGCGTAAAAACCGCTGCTCCTCAGGCGTGAAGTGGTGGGGGACCTGGAAATCAAGCACCACGGCGCCCAGAGGGCGCCCGTCGAGGTACATGGGCAAGACCGCCGTGGCGGCTACAGGAATGGACGCTCCCATACGGGCTTCCAGGCCCGGGTACTTTCGCGCCAGGTCCTGCACCTCTGGAAAGAACAGGGCCGCGCCCCCAGCGAGGGCGTCCGATGCGGGACCGCCGTCCTCCACGAGGGCGCCGAGCCAGATAGAGGCGGCAGCCTCCTGGTAGCCCACCAAGGCCACCCGTTCCAGTCGCTGCCCGTCTGGATGTGCCAGCAGCACTGTGGCCCTGCTGGCCAGCAGGGCCTCCAGCGCCGGATGCAAGATCACCTCGAACACCGCCTCCTGGGTGGTGGCTGCCGCAAGGGTTTCCGTGATGGCTTGGAGACACTCACTGAGGCGCTGGGCCGGTAGGCGACGGGGACGGTGCGGCCACGGCTCTACGATAAGCGAGATGGGCTGCCAAGCATGTTTCAATGCTCTCTATTGAAAAAACTCCTCAAGTTTACGAACGGGTGGCGCGCTCCGCGACGCCTCCTCGTCACTGCATCTCAATGTCGGCGTGGAAGTCATCTGCGCGTTCTGCCGGAAGTCAAGCATTTGGCAGCGGGCGCCCCACGCGCTTGTCGCCTCCAACCCGACAGCGCTCTTCACGAGGACCGACACGGCTTCCGGATCATCCGCTGCATCCCCTCCCTTCCGCTTCGGTAATTCCCCTCCCAGCCATCACCGTTTTTTCCTGCTTGCTCCGCTCGGGTTGACCAGTGGTGAAATAACTGGTCAACCCCAGTCCTGATGACCCACGCAGCGGCGCTTCCGCTGCGCCCGCACCGCTTCCGCGCTGTCCCTGGGTGCCCAGCAGCGCTGAAGCCTGACGCTGCTCGCAGGGGCGGAGGCGCCCCGTTCACCCTCGCGCGCCTGGTGCGGTGGGGGCACGCTCCGGGTTGAGCTGGAGCTTCGCCGTTCTCTTTGGAATAGAGGGCGTCCAAACGCTGAATCAAGTGCTGCCGTTTTCAGTGAGGCGGCCTCCACCCTGTTGTCCCGCAGGGGGTCATTTCCTCTGCCCCAGACACGGGCAAGGGGAATCAACCGGCGAGACTGGGGCAGCGCGTCCTCGCTGTCAAACGCAACGGGCGGCTCCGCCTCTTCGTCAAGGAGGTCCTTGAGTTCGGAGGCGGAGCCGATCATGTCCCCGTCTACTTCTTGCACACCTTAACCTACGCTGGGTTTGGCTCCAGCTTCTGCCACTCCTGCAGGCTCCGAACCCCCAACCTCTGCCCCTTCACCGCTGCAATGGCCTTCGCCGTCCACTCGGCTCCCTCGCGGGTGCTGACGATGGCCTTGCCACGTTCCAGGGCGGTCCGCAGCAGCGGCGAGCCAGTCACATCGATCAGCAGGTCTGGTAATTCGCCGCCGCTCTGCTCCCGAATCACACTCAGCCCCGCACCTTCCAGCGTAGCGGCCACGCCGTCCAGACCGTCTCCCAGCAGGAGGGCGGTGCCCTCTGTAGGCAGGTAGTTCTTCGCGCCGATCTGCGCCCGGTAGAAGGCGAGGTAAGGGTCTGCGTCGATGCCCATGCTCTCGCCGGTGCTTTTCATCTCCGGTCCCAGGATGGGCAGCACGCCCTTGAACTTCAGGAAGGGCAGGTGGACCTCCTTTACGGAGTACATGGCGGGCGTGGGCGTCTCCGTCAGGCCGATCTGCGCCAGGGTATGCCCCACGGCGATGCGGGCGGCACTCTTGGCGAGCGGGTGGTTCACCGCCTTGGACACGAACGGCACCGTTCGGCTGGCGCGGGGGTTGGCCTCCAGGATGTACGCCACCCCGTCCTTTACCGCCCACTGCACGTTCATCAAGCCCTTCACGCCGAGTTCCAGCGCGAGGCGTTCGGTGTCGGCCTTCACCCGCGCCAGCAGTTCGGGCGAGAGGCTGACCGGCGGCAGGATGCACGCGCTGTCGCCCGAGTGGACCCCGGCCGCCTCGACGTGTTCCATGATTCCGGCCACCACGGCGGTCTGTCCGTCGCACAGCGTGTCCACGTCCAGTTCCAGCGCCCCTTCCAAGAACTGATCAAGCAGGATGGAGGGCTGCCCTTCCACGGCGGCGTACACCTCATTGAGGTAGGTGGTCAGTTCCTCCATGCTGCGCACTGTCCGCATCGCGCGGCCCCCCAGCACGTAGGAGGGGCGGGCCATCAGCGGGAAGCCCAGTTCAGCGGCGAGTTGCTCCGCCTGCTCGGGCGTCTGCGCCACCTTGCCCTTCGGCTGCGGCAGGCCCAGGCGTTCACACAGGGCGTTGAACGAAGCGCGGTCCTCCGCCTCGTGAATCGTCTCGGGCGAGGTGCCGATGATGGGCGCCCCCGCGTCGGCGAGGCGTTTTGCCAGCTTGAGCGGCGTCTGCCCGCCGAGTTGCACCACGACGCCCACGGGCTTCTCGTGATCGACGATGTTCATCACGTCCTCGAAGGTCAGCGGCTCGAAGTACAGGCGGTCCGCCGTGTCGTAGTCGGTGGAGACCGTCTCGGGGTTTGAGTTCACCATGATGGTTTCAAAACCGGCCTCCTGAAGCGCCCACACCGCGTGAACGGTGGCGTAGTCGAACTCCACGCCCTGACCGATGCGGTTGGGGCCGCTGCCCAGGATGACCACCTTGGGCTTGTCGGTCTCGCTGACCTCGTCCTCCCACTCGTAGGTGGAGTAGTGGTAGGGCGTGTACGCCTCGAACTCGGCGGCGCAGGTGTCCACGGTCTTGTACACGGGCGTGGCCTTCGCCGCTTTGCGGAGCCCGCGCACTTCCAGTTCCGAGAGGCCCACCAGTTCGCCTATCCGCGCGTCACTGAACCCCAGCCGTTTGACCTCGCGCCAGATCTCGTACTTCCACTCCCCAATGGGACCGAGTTCGGCGATCTCCTTTTCGGCGTCCACGATCTCCTGAAGCTGCGACAGGAACCAGTGGTCAATTTTCGTCGCGTCGTGCAGGGTCCGCACGCCCTCGCCCCGGCGCAGCAGTTCGATCACCGCTTCGATACGGCGGGGGTTGCCGTACAGCAGGCCGCGCAGTTCCTCATCACGCATTGTTGTGAACGCGCCACGCACGTCCGACTCCACCGAGCGCAGGGCTTTCTGCACGCTTTCCTTGAAGGTGCGGCCAATCGCCATCACTTCGCCCACGCTGCGCATCTGGGTGCCCAGGGCGTCGGGTGTGCCGGGGAACTTCTCGAAGGCAAAGCGCGGAATCTTCGTCACCACGTAGTCAATGCTCGGTTCAAAGGAGGCGGGCGTGGAGCGGGTGATGTCGTTGCTCAGCTCGTCGAGGTGGTAGCCCACGGCAAGCAGGGCGGCAATCTTGGCGATGGGAAAGCCCGTCGCCTTGCTTGCCAGCGCCGAGGAGCGGCTGACGCGCGGATTCATCTCGATCACGATCACGCGCCCATTGCTGGGGTCCACCGCAAACTGGATGTTCGAGCCGCCCGTGTCCACACCGATTTCCCGAATGATGGCGAGGCTCTGGTCGCGCAGGCGCTGGTACTCCACGTCGCTGAGGGTCTGCGCCGGGGCCACCGTGATCGAATCTCCGGTATGCACGCCCATCGGGTCGAAGTTCTCGATGCTCGTGATGATGACCACCGTGTCGGCGTGGTCGCGCATCACTTCGAGCTCGTATTCCTTCCAGCCGAGAATGCTCTCTTCCAGCAGCACGCTCGTCACGGGGCTGTCGCGCAGGCCGCCTTCCGTGATGGTCAGGAATTCCTCGTAGGTGTGCGCGATCCCGCCGCCCGTGCCGCCGAGGGTGAAGGAGGGCCGGATGACAATGGGGAGGCCGATCTGTTTCTGGTACTCGGTGGCCTCTTCCATGGAGTGGACCATCTGGCCGCGCGCCGTTTCCACGCCGATCTTCTTCATGGCGGCCTGGAAGGCTTCGCGGTCCTCGCCCTTGTGAATGGCTTCCGCATTCGCGCCGATAAGTTCCACCCCGAACTCGGCCAGTGTCCCGTTGGCGTTGAGATCCATCGCCAGGTTCAGGGCCGTCTGACCGCCCAGGGTGGGCAGCAGGGCATCGGGGCGCTCTTTCTCGATCACGCGGCGCACGAACTCCGGCGTCAGCGGCTCCAGGTAGGTGGCGTCCGCGAGGTCGGGGTCGGTCATGATCGTCGCTGGGTTGGAATTCACCAACACGACGCGGTACCCCTCACCTTTCAGCGCCTTGAGGGCCTGGGTGCCCGAATAGTCGAACTCGGCGGCCTGCCCGATCTGGATGGGGCCACTGCCGAGAATAAGGATCGTCTGAAGGTCGGTACGCTTGGGCATTCCGAGTCCTGAGTATGGCACGGATGGGGGCGGAAGGTGAGGGGGTTGGATGTATGAGTATGCAAGCTGGGATTTTGCTGCAGGGGCGGCGGGGAACGCTGGATCTGGAAGGAGGGGCGTGGGCCTGTCCTGGCTCCTATACCGGAAGAGAACGGAGAATCTCGGCGCGTTCGGGCCACCGTTCACGCCGCCGTTGCTGTGGTCGAGCTGCCGCACCAGATCGACTGCCGGCAGCAGGGGCCGGGGTTCAAACAGGAGAGGGCGGACCACTTCCCGGGGACGGGTGTGCCCGGTATCCGCAGCAAATTCGCCCTGCTGAGCAAGGGCGGCCAGGCCACGGAGTTGTATCGGTCTGTCGCTCCCAAAGACCGCAAGGCGTACCCGCCCAGCCCTGTGGACGCCGGCTCCTGGCATCTGGCGCTTGGGATGACTGATCTGTACGGGCCCGGCCGAATCGGCGCTGAGTGGAGCTGATACGGCCTCCGGATCATCCGTTCTATCCCCTCCGCTTCGGCGCTTTCACGCCTCTCCATCACCGTTTTTCCTTCCCGCTCCGCTCGGGTTGGCCCGTTGTTTCATTGCGGATGAACCGCAATCCTTATGCGGAGTACGCCGAAAGGTGGCGGCGGACGAGGAGGGCTGAGGTCCTGGGGTTGCCCGCCTGGTCCAGCTGCGCAACGCCGGCACCATCATTGAATTGTTCCGCTCTCCAAGCGCAGGGGCGACCGTACCGGCCTGAACCGCCAGCATCGGGGCGGGTACCTCTCGGGGGCGTGGGACGCGCTGCGCCGCTGGGAACAGGCCGTTGAGCAACGGGCTTGTCAAAGTGCTCCGCGAACCATCACCGTGTCAAGTTCTGAGGCCATTGAGCACCAGCCCCGCCGCAATCGCCCACATCATCACCCCGATCAACACGTCCAGCACCTGCCAAGCGCGTGGGTTGCGCATCAGCGGCGCGAGTTGCCGCCCGGCGAGGGCCAGCCCGAAGAACCACAGCCAGGAGGCGAGGATGGTGCCCACCAAGAAGGCTTGCCGTCCGACCGCGTCCAGGCTGGCGCTCGCACCGCCGATCAGCACCACCGTGTCCAGCAGCGCGTGGGGATTGAGCAGGCTGAAGGCTGCAGCGGTGGCGACGAGGGTGCTGGGCGTGGTGACGCTCTGCCCCTCGGCCTCTAGCGCGCCCGGCGTGCGCGCCGCCTGAAATGCGCGCCATCCGTACCACAGCAGGAAAGAGGCCCCGGCGAGGGTGCCCAGGACCGTGAGCGCCGAATGCCTCGCCAGTAGCGCCCCCACGCCCAGCACCCCGAAGGTGATAAGCAGCGAGTCGGCCAGCGAGCAGACCAGCGCGGCGAGGAAAGCGTATTGCCGCGTCAGCCCCTGGCGCAGCACAAAGGCGTTTTGCGGCCCGATGGCGACGATGAGAGACAGGCCCAGCGTCAGGCCGCGCAGGAAGGGAGGCACGGGGGAGAGGATAGGGCACGGCCCTGTCTGGTCCGCTGCAACTTCCCCACGCCTGTTGAAGCCCACACTGCCCCTATGCCCGACCTTTTGCCGCGTGCCCGGTCCTCCCAGGAAAGCGTCTTTGCCAAGATGAGCCGCCTTGCGGCGCAGCATGGAGCGGTCAATCTGGGGCAGGGCTTTCCGTCCGGTTCGCCGCCCGCCTTCCTGCTGGAAGCGGCGCGGCGGGCCATCGGTACGGCGGACCAGTATGCCCCTCCGGCAGGACTGTCCACGTTGCGCGGCGCGCTGGGCACGGACCTGGGAGTGGACGGCGATGATGTGGTGGTCACGACGGGCGCGACCGAGGCGATGGGCCTGCTCGCCCAGGCCCTCTACGGCCCCGGTGACGAGGTGGTGATGTTCGATCCGGTGTTCGACATCTACCTGCCTCAGGCCCGGTTGGCGGGAGCCACGCCCGTTACCGTTCCCCTGCACCTGAAGGAAGGCGAGGGCTGGACGCTGGACCTCGCGGAGTTGCGCGCCGCCGTCACGCCCCGGACGCGGGCGCTGCTGCTTAACAGCCCCCACAATCCCACCGGGCGCGTCTTTTCCCGGGCTGAGCTGGAAGCGATCGCCCTGCTTGCCCGGCAGCACGACCTGTGGATCATCAGCGACGAGGTGTACGACGAGCTGTATTTCGGGCAGCGCCCGGTCAACGTGCGAACTCTGGCTCCGGAACGGACCTTTACCGTGGGCAGCGCGGGCAAGCGGCTGGAGGTGACGGGGTGGCGCATCGGCTGGGTGGCGTGCCCGGCGGGGCTATCGGGAAAAATCGCGGCGCTGCGGCAGATCGCCTCTTTCTGCGCCCCCACGCCGTTTCAGGTGGCAGTGGCCTCGGCGCTGCCCGTGGCGCGGGAAACAGGTTTTTATGAGGACCTGCGGGAGGGCTACGCGGCCCGGTTGCGTCTCCTCGCGCATGGACTGCGTGAACTGGGTGCCCAGGTTCATGAGCCGGGCGGTACCTATTTCCTGATCGCCCGCCGTCCGGGCTGGGATGCCGAGGCGTTGGTGGTGGAAGCGGGGGTAGCGGTGATCCCGGGCTCCGCTTTTATGGCCGCTCAGCCTGCGCCGGAAGGGCTGTTTCGGCTGGCCTTCTGCAAGTCGGAGGCCGAATTGAAGGAGGCCTTGGGGCGGCTGGAACGCTTCACCACCGGGGAACGGCGCCCCCTGGCCCGGCATCAACCCTAAAAGAACGGTCAAAGCTCGGGGCAGGAGTTGTAAAGGGAGTCACCTTTCTGGGGTGGGCCGCGTTCCCTATGCTTTTCCTCATGAAGAAGACGCTGCTTGGCCTCGGCCTGCTGACCCTGACCACCTTTCCTGTTGCCGCCGCCGATTCGGTGGGCGGTCACATCGGAACTTCAGCGGGGATCCACTACCAGAGTGACGTGTCGGCGGATTCGGCGGTGCGCTACGGACTGAACCTTGATGCCGTCAACCTGTTCCGGGGTGGCTCGGTGGGTCTGGGCGGCGAGGTGGCGTATCTCCGCAACGCGGGAGGGGACAACTTCGGTGGGCTCAACCCCTATTACGGCTTCGGACTCGGGATCGGGGTCTCGCTGGGGGCCTACACCGGCATCACCGCCTACCCGCACGCGCTGGCTGGCCTGAGCTACAACGTGACTGGGCCCCTCAGCGTCTTTGTGGAGGGGAACGCCGGGGTGAACGTGGGCTTCTCCAACGCCGGCTCGGGCATCGCGCCCAGGGTCGGCGTCCGCATCGGGCTGAACTACCGCCTGCGCTGAGCCTGTGCGCTCCGACTGCCCCAGCCTCTGCGGCTGGGGTTTTCGTCATTCCACCAGGCTGGACACCTGCCTTGACCCCCCTGGGCCTGACTGCTACCCTTCTGCATAGCTATACGGTATTCCGTATATCCATACATGCCGATGCAGACACTGACCTCCCGACGCTGATGCCCCCGGCCTTCCTGTTTACGCAAAGGCTTGGCGCTTCACGTCTGGAGGTGCTTTGCTGTCCCCTTACACAAAAGTGGAGAGAATAGACCCATGACGCAGACACAGCCCCAGAACCGGCCCAAGATCGTCCTCGCTTACAGCGGCGGGTTGGATACGTCCATCATCCTCAAGTGGCTCCAGACCGAGCGTGGGTACGACGTGGTGTGCTTCACCGCGGACCTCGGCCAGGGCGATGAGGTGGAGCAGGCGCGCGTCAAGGCGCTGAACACAGGTGCGGTGGCCGCCTACGCGCTCGACCTGCGCGAGGAATTCATCCGCGACTACGTGTTTCCCATGTTCCGCTCGGCGGCGCTGTATGAGGGCTACTACCTGCTGGGCACGTCCATCGCCCGGCCCCTGATCGCCAAGAAGATGGTGGAGATCGCGGGTCAGGAGGGAGCCGTTGCCGTGTCCCACGGAGCCACCGGCAAGGGCAACGATCAGGTGCGCTTCGAGATGACGGCGTATGCCCTCAAGCCTGACATCGTGACCGTCGCTCCGTGGCGCGACTGGGAATTTCAGGGCCGCGCGGACCTCGAAGCCTTCGCGCACGAGCACGGCATCCCGGTGCCCACCACCAAGAAAGACCCCTGGTCCACCGACGCGAATATGCTGCATATCTCCTACGAGGGCGGCATTCTCGAAGACCCCTGGGCCGAGCCGCCCGCCCACATGTTCAAGCTGACGGTCAGCCCCGAGGAGGCCCCGAACGAGCCCGAATACGTGGAGGTGGAGTTTGAGAACGGCGATCCCGTCGCCATCAACGGGGCGCGCCTGACCCCCGCTGCCCTGCTGGAGAAGGCCAACGAGATCGGCGGACGGCACGGCGTGGGCCGGATTGACCTGGTGGAAAACCGCTTCGTGGGCATGAAGTCGCGCGGGGTGTACGAGACGCCCGGGGGCACGCTGCTGTACCACGCCCGCCGCGCGGTGGAAAGCCTGACCCTGGACCGCGAGGTGCTGCACCAGCGTGACGCGCTGGCCCCTAAATACGCGGAACTCGTCTACAACGGTTTCTGGTTCGCCCCGGAGCGCGAGGCGCTGCAGGTGTACTTCGACCACGTGGCCCAGACGGTTACGGGCACCGCCCGCCTGAAGCTGTACAAGGGCAACTGCATCGTCGTGGGCCGCAAGGCCGAGCGCAGCCTGTACGACAAAGACCTCGTGTCCTTTGAGGCGGGCGGCGACTACAACCAGCACGACGCCGGGGCCTTTATCAAGCTCAATGCGCTGCGGATGCGCGTACAGGCGCGGGTGGAGGCGAAGGCACAGGCCGGGCAGGAGAAGGAAACGGCGCAGGTTTAGGGCCGATGTCCACGCTCTTGGAGGTTGTCGCCGCTGCCCTGCCCCGCCTGAAAGCCCTTACGCAAGCGCAGGCGAGCCGTAAGCCCGCGCCCGAAGTCTGGAGCGCGAAGGAAATCCTGGGTCACCTGATTGACAGCGGCGTCAACAACCACGTCCGTTTCGTGCGCGCCAGCATGGAAGACGGCCTGGAATTGCCCGGCTATGACCAGAACGCCTGGGTTCGTGTGAGCGGCTGGCAGGAGCGCCCCTGGGCGGAAGTGCTGGCGCTGTGGCAGGCGTATCAAATGCATATGGCGCAGGTGATCGGTCGTCTGCCGCAGGAGAGCCTGGGTCATACCCTCCGCATCGGCGGGAGCGGGCCCGTCACGCTGGGTTTTGTGGTGGAGGACTACGCGGCGCACCAACTCCATCACCTCGCGCAGGTGTGGGAACGGGCCGGCGCGTGATCTTGCCCGAGGAGTACATCTTGCGGTGGGCCACTGCCGACGACGCGCCGATCATATCGGCGCACCGTGCCGCCATGTTCTCCGACATGGGCGTGGAATACCGCGAGGAAGTCGCCCAGTTCACCCCATGGGTGGAGGAGCGGTTGCGCTCAGGCAGCTACCTGGGTCTGTTCATAGAGCAGGAGGGGGAAGTCGTTGCGGGTGCGGGGCTCCTCCTGCTCGACTGGCCCCCGCACTTTATGGACCTTCAGCCGTTGCGCGCCTACCTGCTCAACGTCTATACCCACCCTCCTCACCGGGGAAAGGGCCTCGCGCGGGCACTGACCCAGGCGGCCATCGCCGAGACGCAGCGGCGAAACATCCGCGTCCTGTCGCTGCATGCCTCGGAAGCGGGCCGCCCCATCTACGAGAAGCTCGGCTTCGTCCCCACCAACGAGATGCGCCTGACCCTGGAGGCGGGGGCGTGAGCCTTACCCTCCGCCCCACCACCCTGGCCGACGCCCCCACGTTCCACGCACTGATGATGGCGGCGGGCATGGACCCCCGCAGCAGCTGGAGCCGCACCACGGTGGAGGATGTGCGGCGTTCCCTCGGATTGCCAGACAGCGGCGGTTTTCTGGCCCTGGTGGGGGAGAGGGTGGTGGGCTGCGTCGGCCATCGCCCGGACGGCGCCCACACCCTGACCCTCAACAAGCTCGCTACCCTGCCGGAAGTGCGGGGGCAGGGTCTTGGCGCGGCGCTGGTGCGCAGCGTGGAGGAAGTGGCGGTGCGGGGCGGGTATGACCGTGTATTGCTGGCCGTCAGCCAGTACAACCTTGGGGTGCAACCCTTTTACGAACGCCTGGGCTACCGCGTCGATGGAAAAGCGGTGTACGCCTTTTCCAGTCCGCGCAGTCCAAAGCCGGTGGTGCTGGTGAAGGAGGTAAGGCCGTGAATGAACGTGTTCACACCCCTGTCGTTTCTCGTTCTCCTGGGCTTCGCGGTGTTTCCCCTCGCTTTCCTGATCGCCGCCCTGCTCGACGCCGTACTGCGCCAAGCCCTCTGGCAGGCGCTGGACAAGTTCACGCTGGATTGAGGGACCCATGACCCAAAGACAAGAAACCAAGCTCTGGGGTGGCCGCTTTGCCGAAGCCACCGACGGACTCGTCGAGCTCTTCAACGCCTCCGTGCCCTTTGACCAGCGCCTCGCCGAGCAGGACATTCGCGGCTCGCTGGCGCATGTGGCGATGCTGGGGCAGGTGGGCATCCTCTCGGGCGAGGAAGTCGGACAAATCGAGGAGGGTTTGGAGGCCATCCTCGAGGACGTTCGCGCTGGAGACTTCGAGTGGCGGCTGGACCGCGAAGACGTGCATATGAACGTGGAAGCAGCCCTGCGGGACCGCATCGGTCCGGTGGCAGGTAAGCTGCACACCGCGCGCAGCCGCAACGATCAGGTGGCTGTGGATTTCCGCCTGTTCACGAAGGAAGCGGCGCTGGACCTGGCGGCCAAGACCCGGGCGCTCCGCGCCGTGATGGTGGGAGAGGCGGAAAAGCACCTCAGTTCCGGTGCGGGCGAACCCGTCATCCTTCCCGGATACACCCACCTTCAGGTGGCGCAGCCCATCCTCCTGTCCCACTGGTTCATGGCCTACGCTGCCATGCTGGAGCGTGACGAGGGCCGCTTCCGCGACGCCGCCGAGCGGATGGACGAGTCACCGCTGGGCTCCTCGGCGCTGGCCGGGACGCCTTGGCCGATTGATCGCCACGCCACCGCTCAGGCGCTCGGCTTTGCCCGTCCGACCGCCAACAGCCTGGACGGCGTGGGCAGCCGCGACTTCGCGCTGGAGTTTTTGTCGGCCTGCGCGATTCTCTCGGCGCACCTCTCGCGCCTCTCCGAAGAGCTGATTCTGTACTCCACCTTTGAGTTCGGCTTCCTGACGCTGCCCGACTCGCACACCACGGGCTCCAGCATCATGCCCCAGAAGAAAAATCCCGACGTGTCCGAACTCGCGCGGGGCAAGGCGGGCCGGGTGTTTGGTAACCTGATGGGCCTGCTGACGGTGGTCAAGGGCACGCCGCTCGCGTACAACAAGGACTTGCAGGAGGACAAAGAGGGCGTGTTCGACTCCTACGACACCCTGAGCATCGTCTTGCGCCTGTACGGCGACATGCTGCCCAAAAGCACCTGGCATGCGGCCGTCACGAAAGCGGCGGCGGCGCGCGGCTTTTCCACCGCGACGGACCTGGCAGACCACCTCGCCCGTTCTGGCGTGCCCTTCCGCGAGGCGCACGAGGTGGTGGGCGGCCTTGTCGGTCTTGCCAGCCGCACCGGGCGGCAACTGTGGGACCTGACGGACGAGGAGGTCCGCGCCGCACACCCGCAACTCAGCGCTGAGATTACCCGCGCCATGACTGTGGAAGAGAGCGTGAAGGCCCGGCAGAGCTACGGGGGCACCGCGCCCGAACAGGTGCGGGCGCAGGCGGAGGCGGCCAGAACGGCCCTCTCGTGAAGGTGACGGCGGACCTGGACGGCACCCTGCTGGCCAAGCGCGAGGAGGAGTGGGCACACTGGCTCGAGCATGCGGCGGAAAATCCGCTGTCCACCCGCGCCGGGTTCTCCGGCGGTGAGGTGACGCTCGAAAACGACCTCTGCGTCTATACCCAGGATTTGCGCCACTTCGGGGGCCTGCCCTTTTCCGGCCTGATCGTGACCAAACGCCCGTGCGAGACCGTCTTTGACCTCACTCCCGAGGAAGCCGCCGCCACCCACGCGCTGCTCGCCCAAGTCCGGGCACATCTGGACGCCACCGTCCGGCCCGACGGCTACACCGTGGGCTGGAACGTCTTTCCGGCAGGCGGGGCGCACATCCCGCACGTTCACCTGCATGTCATTCCCCGCTGGAACGCGGACGCCAGCGCTGGAGCGGGGCTGCGCTATTTCCTCAAGGCGGCGGCCAGAGCAGCCGAGCGACGACGTGGCCCGCCCTCCTCACCGCCCCCCGATCTGCCCTGAATTCCTCAGAAGGAGACCTGACATGACCCTCACCCCCGTTTCTGCCTCCCGGCCCCTGCACGCCCCCCATATCAAGCTGCGTCAGGCCACGGACACGGACCTCGACACCCTGCACGATCTGATTCTGGCCGTGGGCCTGAGTACCGAGCGCAGCGCCATCACCGCCACCCTCGAGGGCTGCACCTACTGGGTGGCCGAACTTGACGGCGTGCCCGCCGGGTGCATCGGCCTGGAGCACGGCGAGGGGGTGAGCCTGCTGCGCTCGGCCAGCGTGCTCCCCGGGGCCCGCCGCCAGGGCCTGGGCCGCGCCCTCGCCACGAGCGCCCTGACCCACGCCACGCTGCGGGGTGACCGGGCCGTGTACCTCTTTTCCAGCGACGCGGGGCCGTTCTGGCAGACTTTCGGCTTTGCGCCCGTGCCCATGGAGGAACTGGAAGCCGCCCTCCCCAGCGCGCCCCAGGTGGTCAGCGGACAGTGCCGGGGCTGGATTCGGGACGAGGTGGCGTGGAAGCGGGAAGTGTTGCCGAGCGGAGGACAACCGGTGGAGGCGGCGGGAAGTGTCTGAGCGCCGTCAACCGTCAGCCTTTCGCCCGCTGCTTCCTGCCTTCTGTCATCCGCCCCTGTTGCGCTATTCTGCCCCCACGCACAACTCCCCCGGAGTGCCTGCCCAGGCGGACACTCCCCACATCAACCACGCTGGAGGGCACCCCCATGACCGATTCCAACACGCAGATTCGCCTCGCCACCCCCCAGGACAAAGAAGCCGTTACCCGCGTCATGCAGGAGGCCGGACTGGAAACGGAAGCCGCGCTGGCCGACGGCACCACGTACTGGGTGCTGGAGCAGGGCGGGAAGCCCGTGGGGGCCATCGGCCTGGAGCATGGCGACGGAGCCTCGCTGCTGCGCGGCGCGGCCGTGCTGCCCTCGGTGCGCGGCAAGGGACTGGGGCGGCAGCTCATCATGAGCGCCATCCAGTACGCGCAGGGCCGGGGCGACCGGGCCATCTACATGTTCAGCAAGGGCGGCGACTGGAGCAACTTCGGCTTTCAGCAGGTGCCCCTGGCCGTCGTGATGGGCGAGGTGCCGAACGCACCCCAGATTCGTGCCTATCAGGCCCGCAGCGAGCGCCCCGGCGGCACCACCTGGATGCGCAACCTCAGCGTCGGGGCAAGCAAGGCCTGAGCGAAAAGCAGCGGAGCTGCCCGGCACCGCCCGTGGGTTTGACCTACCCGGTGCCTGGCAAGCCCGCTCGCGTTCCTGGGGAGAGCCCATGACGCTGCTGTCCCTCGATTCCATCGCTGTTCCCGACATCCACCCCCAGGCCCCGCTTCTAACGCGCAAGGCCCGGCTGTCGGACATCGGCGCCATCCACGAACTGATCGGTCACTGGGCGGCGCGCGGGCAGATGCTCGTGCGCTCCCGCGCCCTGCTCGCCGAGACCATCCGCGACTTCCACCTGATCCTGGCCGAGCCGCACGAGGGCCAGCCGGGCGGTCTCGCGGGCGTCTGCGGCCTGCACATGCTTGCTCCTGATCTCGCGGAGGTGCGGGGCCTGGCCATCCATCCCCACATGCAGGGGCGCGGCCTGGGCAAACAGCTCGTCGCCGCTTGCGAGCAGGAAGCGCGCGACATAGATCTGCCCGCCCTCTTCGCCTGGACCTACCAGCAGACCTTCTTCGAGAAGTGCGGCTTTACCCGCATCGACAAGACCCACCTTCACCCCAAAGTCTGGAGTGAGTGCCAGCGGTGTGCGTTTTTTGAAAATTGCAATGAGATTGCGATGCTCAAGGAGTTGGATTGAGTGGCCGGCGGCCAGTCGCCAGTTGCCAGAACCTGCGGTCAGGAGCCGCGCATCTTCTGGGACAGGCGGGGAAGCATCCGGCGAATTCCAATCCGTTGCGCCGTGAGGGGCGTGGATTCAGCCGCGCCCAGGTGGCCGAGACCAAAGCGCAGCGGAAGCAGGTCCTCGACGTTATTCCACGGTCTGGCAGCGATACCGGGAAATCTCGCGAAGTCGGTGCTGCTCCGTCTGCCAGCACCCTCGGCAATGCTGAAAGGTGCGGCGGCCCGCCGCAGTGGAATGGTCGGCGCGAATCCCCTTGACGTGGAAAAGATTTGGTGGCTCCGTCGACTTCCAGCGTGAGGCGGTGGGCCTTTTGCCACACGATCAACTCCCGACAGTCACGCATTCGGACGCAGCGTACATACCCTACACTGGCGACTGGCTGCTGGCGACTGGCGACCATAAAACGCGTCCCGTGAGGCGCGAATGGAGGCTCCTATGATCAGAAAAGAACGCGCCATCCTGGCCCTCGAAGACGGCACCGTGTACCGGGGCTACGCCTTCGGGCACCGGGGCGAAACCACCGGCGAAGTGGTGTTCAACACCTCCATGACCGGTTACCAGGAGATCATGACCGATCCCTCGTACAACGGGCAGATCGTTACCATCACCTATCCGCACGTCGGCAATTACGGTGTGGCGATCTACGACATGGAGAGCAACAAGCCGTATGTGCGTGGCTTCATCTCCCGCGAGTTCTCCGGCGAGTACTCCAACCACCGCGCCCAGCAGTCGCTCGAAGCGTTCATGCAGCAGTACGGCGTCGTATCCATCCAGGGCATCGACACCCGTGCCCTCGTGCGGCGGCTGCGGACGGGCGGGGTGGTCAAGGGTGTGATCGCCCACCGCTCCTTCACGCACCCGGAAGACGCTTACGGCGAGTTCACCCCCGCCGAGGAGCAGGTCTATGTGCAGCGGGCCCGGGACCACCAGGACATCGACGGCCACGACATGACGAAGGAAGTCACGACGGCGCTGCCCTACGCCTTTCCCACGCTGCGCCAAGGCAAGCGCGTGGTGCTGATGGACTTTGGCATCAAGCACACCATCATCGAGCGGCTGGCCGAAGTGGGCATTGAGCCCATCGTCGTGCCCGCCCACACCACGCCCGCGCAGATCATGGCGCTGCAACCGCACGGCCTCTTTCTGTCCAACGGCCCCGGCGATCCCGCGCCGTTGGAGTACGCCCACAAGACGGCCTGGGAACTGATGGGCCTGCTGCCCACCTTCGGCATCTGCCTGGGACACCAGATTCTGGGCCTCGCGGCAGGCGGGCGCACCTTCAAGATGAAGTTTGGCCACCGGGGCGGCAACCAGCCCGTCAAGAACCTGCTGACCGGCAACGTGGAGATCACCTCCCAGAACCACGGCTACGCGGTGGACATCGACTCGATCCCCAACGGGGCCTTCGTCGCCACGCACGTCAATCTCAACGACGGCACCCTGGAGGGCATGGCGCACAGCCGCTACCCCGTCTTCTCCGTGCAGTACCACCCGGAAGCGTCGCCGGGACCGCACGACAGCCGCTACCTCTTTGACCGCTTTATCGAGGAGATTGACGCCTTTGACGGCGCGAACGGTTCGCCCGTGGTGAAGGCCGTGACGGGCCGCTTGGGCGTGTAGGAAGGTTCCAGATGACAGCGGGGCGCGGGGTGAAGAGCCCTTCACCCCGCTTTTTGCGGTCCTTCGTACCGACGGGGTGAGCCGGGCGAGGGAGACTGGGCGAGATGCCCCGTCCACCCAGCGGTCCGCCCGTTCAGGTCGTCTGGTTCAAGAAGGACCTGCGCGTCTCGGACCATGCCCCGCTGGCCCGAGCGGCTTCGGTGGGTCCGGTGCTGCCCCTCTATGTCTACGAACCCGAGCAACTTGGGCATGAGGAGTTCGCCGGGCATCATCTGACGTACCTGAATGAATGTCTGGCGGAACTCGGCGAACAGCTGCGGGCGCTCGGTACCCCGCTCGTCGTGCGCCGGGGCGAGGCAATGGCCGTGCTGGAAGAGCTCTCCGAACTCGTTTCCATCGGCGGCCTGTGGGCGCACGAGGAGACGGGCAACGGGGTGAGTTACGCGAGAGACAGGCGTGTGCGGGCCTGGGCACGGGAGCGGGGCGTTTCCTTTACCGAGGTGCCGCAAAACGGGGTGGTGCGCCGCCTGCACGACCGCAACGGCTGGGCGGACATATGGGAAGAACGGCTGGGCGCGTCGCCTCTCCTTCCGCCTGCAGCGCTTCGGGGAACGGACCTCGATCCCGAGGGCCTGCGAAGCCACGCTGAACTGGGCGTCGCACCGGAAGCCAAGGTGATCCCAGCAGGCGGGACGGCGGCCGCGCGCGCCACCCTCGAGTCGTTCCTAAACGTGCGCGGCGTGAACTATATGCGCGAGGTGGGCAGTCCCCTGAGCGCTGAAGAGGCTTGCTCGCGCCTCTCGGCCCCGCTCGCTTTCGGCACCGTTGCGCTGCGCGAAGTGGTTCAGGCCACCCGCCAGCGCCTCGCCGCCGTGAAGGGGGACCCAGAGGCCGATCCCCGCTGGGTGCGGTCCCTGCGGTCGTATGAGAGCCGCCTGCACTGGCACTGCCACTTCCTCCAACGCCTGGAATCCGAGCCGGAGACGGAGTTCCGCAATCTCAACCGGGCTTTTGACGGTCTGCGCGAGCCTCACTGGAACGCCGAGCATTTTGACCGCTGGGCGCACGGGCAAACCGGGTATCCCCTCGTGGACGCCTGTGTGCGGATGCTGCGGGCCACTGGCTGGCTCAATTTCCGCATGCGGGCGCTGCTCGTTTCCTTCGCCTCGCAGCACCTGTGGCTGCACTGGCGGCCCACCGGTCTGTTCCTGGCCCGGCAGTGGCTCGACAACGAACCTGGCATCCACTGGTCCCAGATGCAGATGCAGAGCAGCACCGTGGGCATCAACCGCGTCCGCATCTACTCGCCCACCCGGCAAGCGCGCGAGCAGGACCCTGAGGGCGTGTTCATCCGCCGCTGGGTGCCTGAGCTGGCGGACGTGCCGCTCCACTTGCTGCGCACGCCCTGGGAGTGGACGGGAGCCGGCCGCCTGAATTACCCATCACCCGTCGTGGATGAAGGAAAAGCCGGGGCCGCCGCGCGGGCCAGAATTTATGCTGCGCGGGAGAGTGCCGCCTTTGAGGCCGAGGCCCGCCGCATATACGAGCGCCACGGCAGCCGTAAAAAGGCCGTGATACGCGCCGAGCGGGTGGCCCGTGGCCTGCCGCCCCGGTCCGAGAAACCGACCCGCGCCGCCCCGAAACGGAGACCCCCAGCCATGAGTGACCAACCGGACCTGTTCGGCTCGACGCCCACCCAAGCCAGCCCCGAAGTCCCCAAACCCCTGATGCCCGCTGGCCTTCCCAATTCGTGGCAGCGGGTGCTCGCGCCCGAATTCGCCTCACCTTCCTTCCACGCGCTCAAGGACTTTCTGGTGGAGGAACGCCGGACGCACAACGTCTTCCCACCCGCGCCCGACGTGTTCAATGCCCTGCGCTTTACCCCCCTGGAAGACGTGAAGGTTCTCATCCTGGGTCAGGACCCCTACCACGGCCCGGAGCAGGCGCACGGCCTGAGCTTCTCCGTGCGGCCCGGCGTGCGGCCACCGCCGAGTTTGCAGAACATCTACAAGGAACTGCGGGATGACGTGGGCTTCCAGATTCCCAAACACGGCTACCTGAGGCACTGGGCCGAGCAGGGCGTGCTGTTGCTGAACGCCGTGCTCACCGTGCGTCAGGCCGAACCGAACAGCCACGCGAACAAGGGCTGGGAGCAGATTACCGACGCCGTGATCCGCGCCGTGAACGCCAAGGAGACGAGGGTGGTCTTCGTGCTGTGGGGGGCCTACGCCCGCAAGAAGGCGCGGCTCATCACCGGCAAGCAGCACGTGATTATCGAGTCCGCGCACCCCAGTCCCCTCAGCGTGACCAAGTTCATGGGAACCAAACCCTTTTCCCGCGTCAACGCTGCCCTGGAGGAAGCGGAGGAGACGCCCATCAACTGGCAACTGCCCCTAGAGGTGGAGGAATGACGGGCCGCACCACCCTGCTGCAAGACGGGTACCTGCGCCGTGAGGGAAAGAAGCCCGAGGAGTTTCGCTACTTCTGGCCGGACGGCGAGGAGTACACCGACGCCGAGGGCATCGCCCGCATCGCCTCGCTGGCCGTACCGCCCGCCTACGAGAACGTGTTTGTCTCCCCGGATGAAGGCGCCGAGCTTCAGGCCTTCGGGCGCGACGCGGCGGGGCGGCTCCAGTACCGCTATCACCCCGACTTCATGGAGGCGGGGGCGCTGAAAAAGTGGCAACGGCTGGCGCGGTTCGCGGACGCCCTGCCCACCCTGCGCGCGGTGACAGCGGTGGACCTGCGCTCGTCCGGTCTGCCCCGGCGCAAGGTCCTGGCCGTGATGGCCCGGCTGCTGCACGTCGCGCACTTCCGCGTGGGCAGCGACGCGTACGCGCGGGCGCACAAGACCTACGGTCTGTCCACCCTGCGCCAGAAACACGTCGGGGTAAAGGGCACGGCGATCACCTTCCACTTTCGGGGCAAGCACGCCGTCGAGCAGCACAAGACGGTGCGGGACCGGACGCTGGCCGCCAATGTGGAACGGCTGCTGGAACTGCCCGGCCCCTGGCTCTTTCAGAGCGTGGACGACGAGGTGCGGACGCGCGTGCGCGCTCCTGACCTCAACGCCTACCTGCGCGAGGTGATCGGTCCCTTTACCGCCAAGGACTTCCGCACCTGGGGCGGCACGCTCGTGGCCGCCGAGTTCCTGGCGGAAGCCGGAGCGCCCGAATCCGAGAAGCAGGCCCGCAAGACGCTGGTGGAGTGCGTGAAGTTTGTGGCGGACGACCTGGGCAACACCCCCACCGTTACGCGCGGTAGCTATATCTGCCCGGTGATCTTTGACCGCTATCAGGACGGCAAGGTGCTGGACGACTACGAACCCCGCGCAGGCCGCCCCGAGCCGGAGTTGGAGGGTCTGACGCGCAGCGAGGCCGCGCTGAAGCGGATGTTGGAGAGCGAAAAGGCGCTCCGGACGAGGCGAACCCGGAAGAAGGCCGCTTGAGCTGGCCGCGTCACCTCGCCCGCTGGGCGCTGGGGCTGGCCCTGGCTGGCGCGGGCGTGGGCCACCTGACCTCCCTACGGCGTGAGTTTCAGGCGCAGGTGCCCGGTTGGCTGCCGCTGGACCCGGACTTCGTGGTGGTGGCGTCCGGCGCCGCCGAGATTGGACTCGGGGCCGCTTTGATCGCGCTGCCCCGCCAGCGCAGAGCCGTGGGGTGGATGGTGGCCGCCTTTTTCGTCGCCGTCTTTCCCGGCAACGTGTCCCAGTACCTCACCCGCACGGACGCTTTTGGGCTGAACACCGATGGGGCGCGGCTGACCCGGCTCATCTTTCAGCCACTGCTGGTGCTGTGGGCGCTGTGGTGTACCGGGAGGTGGCCGGGGCCGCGCCGCCCAGACCAGGGCAACCCAGACCAGCGCAACCCAGACCAGCGCAAATGGCAAATGGAGGCCGGGGGGAGGGGCAGGCAGACGAGGCCGCCGGAACAGAGGCCGTTTCTAAGGAAGGCTGGACCGGCAGCTGTGGCTGTCCAAGAAGAAACCCAAGTGGCCTTTGCCCGGCCGGGTGGTGCCCGGCGGGGACCGGTAGGTTGAATGCTCCGGCAGGCAAGCGGCGGAACCGGCCAGAGGGGTGAGGCTCCCCGCCCGGTCGGTGCTCCTGCCCCAGACCTGCCGCAGGGGGAACTGGCCACGCCCCCTGCGGTCTGGAGACGACTCAAGAAAAGGAAGAACAGGTTGTGGGTTCCTCTGTTGGCGTGCTTCCGGCGCTGCGCTCCACCACCGCTTCCCCCGTTCAGGCGGGTCGCTGCCCCCGACGGGCGACGCCCAGAGCCACGCTCTCCTGCTGAACGCGCTACAGAACCGGTCCGTCGTGCGGATCGGAGAGGCCACCCACGGCCCCCACGGGTTCTCCCGGACCCGCGACGAGATCACGAGACGGCTCATCACCGAGCAGGGCCCTGACGCGGCCGTCACCGGGGGCGCCTGGCCGGATACCGGGCGGGTCGACCGGTTTCGTGCGTGGGACAGGCTCCGGCAACTCGCCCGTGCAGGCGCTGTTGAACTTCACGCGTTTTCCCACCTCGATGCGGCGCAACACGGTGGTGCGCGACGTTGTGGGTTGGCTGCGCGAGCGCAACCGGACGCAGGCCCACGCCAACCGGGCCGCGTTCTACGGCATGGACCTCTACAGCGCTGTTCAGCCCCGGCAGGAGGTCCTGCGCCTGTTGGAAACGGCGGCTCCAGGCCAGCTCGGCGCCGTTCGCAAACGCCACGTCTGCCTGAGCCGCCTGGGTACCGGACTGAACAGTGGCTGTCCGGTGGCCGCACGGCGGGAGGGTTCCAGCGTGCTGTCTGCTACGGTTCCCGGACCATCCGGTACATCCCTTCCGCTCCGCTTTGGTGATTTCACGCCTGTCCTTCACCGTTTTCCCCGTTCGCTCGGTTCGGGTTGGCCCGCTATTTCATAACGGATGAACCGGAATCCTTATGAGGCCCTGTTCGACCTGGAGCAGAACGCGGACGCGCGGGTGGTCAAAAACGCGCTGACTTACGGGCAGGTCAGCCTTGACCCTTTCGGGGGCACCTCCTGGAACGTGCGCGACCGGCACATGTTCGGGATGCTGGAGGCCACCTGGTCCCACCTGGGATCAGGGGCAGACGTGGTGGTCTGGGCGCACAACCCGCACCTGGGAGACGCCCGCCCCCCCGAGATGAGCCGGGGCGGAGAGCTCAACTTGGGCCAGTTGGTTCGGCAGAAGTACGGCCCCTCAGCTCCTGAGGAGGTCCCGCCCCAGTTGCCCCACGTTCTGCTTACCGCACAGGGCCATTGCCAGCCGGACTTCCCCGTGCAGCAGGTCGAGCGTGCGGCGTACCCCGGCTTCGCCCCCGGCCGCCAGACCCCACAGGGCCGCGCGGCCCAGAAAGACGCAGCGTGCGCCGAGCGCGACGGCCTTCACCACGTCCGTGCCCCGCGTCACCCCGCCGTCGAGGTAAACCTCGGTGCGTCCGGCCACGGCGTCGACCACTTCGGACAGGGCCTCGACCGAGCTGACGGCCGTGTCCAGCTGCCGTCCCCCGTGGTTGCTCACCCACACGTGGCAGCCGTGTTGTGCGGCCAGCAGGGCGTCTTCCGCCGTCAGGATGCCCTTCAAGACGATGGGGAGGGTGGTGACGGAACGCAGCCAGGCCAGGTCACTCCAACTCAGCGTCTTGTCCACCAGCGTCTGGAAATAGTTCACGAGCTGCGAACCACGCTCGGATTCGAGCTGTGCCAGTTGCTCGCGGGTCCCCGCGTTGGGCACGCTCAGATGTGGGGGCAGCGTGAAGCGGTGGCGTTCGTTGGGTTCCCGGCGGCCCAGAAAGGGCGCGTCCACCGTCAGCACCAGCGCCCGCGCTCCGGCGGCCTCGGCCCGGCGTACCACGTCGGCGCTCACTTCGCGGTCCGTATACAGGTAGAGCTGAAACCAGAAGCGGCCCGCCGCGGCCACCGCGACGTCCTCGATGGGCGTGTTGCTGAAGGTCGAGAGGGTCATTACGCTGCCCGCCGCGGCCGCCGCCCGCGCCGTCGCCAGTTCGGCCTCGGGGTCCGCGAGGCCGTGAAAGGCGCTGGGGGCGATGCCCACTGGAAAGCCGAGGGGCAGGCCCAGCACCTCGGTGTGCGTATTCACGTGCGACACGTCCACCAGCATCCGTGGCCGCAGGCGCAACCGGCGAAAGCCCTCGCGGTTTTCCCGCAGCGTCACCTCGTCGTTCGCGCCGCTCGCGTAATATTCCAGCGCGTTGCGGTCCAGGCGCAGCCTTCCCAGGGTCTCGATGTCTGCGAGGTTGACGGTGCCCTCCAGGCCCGGCTCGCCCGCCTCAGGCAGGTTGATGGTGGTCATGGGTCAGCCTAACCGAGACGGCGTGTTTCCTGACAGCTTCGCTTCGCCCTCTGGGTCATGCTGCTCCCATGCCCCGTCCCCAGCCCATTCCCCCCGGCCCCGGTCAGGAAAGCGTGTGGGAATATCCCCGTCCACCCCGGCTGGAACGCACTTCCAAGCGTATTGAGGTCTGGCTTGGGGGCGTGAAGATCGCGGACACCACCCATGCTTACCGGGTTCTCGAAACCAGCCATCCGCCCACCTACTATCTGCCGCGCGCAGCCTTCGTGCCCGGTGTTCTTCAGCCCGCAGGTGGCGGCAGCGTCTGTGAGTGGAAGGGCGAGGCGTCGTACTGGGCGTTGCAGGCCGGGGGACGTGCGGTGGGGGAAGCTGCCTGGAGCTACGAGCGGCCCACCCCCGCCTTCGCCCCTCTTGCCGGGCACGCCGCTGTATACGCGGGACGGGTAGACGAATGCCGGGTGGACGGCGTGCGGGTGAGGCCTCAACCGGGAGGCTTCTACGGTGGCTGGATCACGCCGGATGTGGTGGGGCCGTTCAAGGGCGAGCGGGGGACATGGGGGTGGTAACTCGGGTCTTCACGGTCGGGGCGTTAAGAGAAAAGAACCCGGCGGCTCCCCGCCGCGCTTGCTACCCTTTCTTCATGACGCCCGCTGACTCTGCCGTTCGCACCCGGCTGGACGCCCTCGCCAAGGCCTTGAGGCACTTTCACTCCGCGCTGCTGGACTTCGCCAAGGGCGAGTACGAATTTCTGCACGGCCCGGTGGGGGGACCCTTCGCCCTGTATTCCCTCGTCATGAACGATCCCGGCTTTCAGTGGCTGCGCCCCCTCTCGGGCCTGATGGCGACGCTCGACGAGGTGCTGGACGCCAAGGATACGGCCCTCACCGACCGCAACCTCTCGGACGTGCGGCAGGCGCTCGGCCTGCTGTTCGCGGAGACAGATACCCGCTTTGCCGACTTCCGCGCCGGATACGCCCGCGCGAAGGGAGACGCCCGTGTCCGCGAAACCGAGGCCCGCTGGCGTGAAGTGCTGAACAGTCTGGAGGCCTGAGGCGCCGTGAAACTGGTGATTGGCCTGGGCAATCCGGGCAGTCAGTACGCCCGTACCCGCCACAACGTTGGTTGGCTCGTCGTGGACGAGGTGGCGCGGCGCTGGAGCGCGGTCTGGCGCAAGGAAAGGGACGCGGAGCTGGCCGAAATTCGCGTCGGCCCGGCCCCTGGAACGAAGGTGTTGCTCGTCAAGCCGCAGACCTTTATGAACTCGTCTGGCAAGGCGGTCGGACCGCTCGCCGCCTTCTACAAGCTGGAGCCAGACGCCTTACTCGCCGTACAGGATGACCTCGACAGTCCTTTCGGCCTGTTGAAGTTTCGGCAGGGCGGGCGGCACGGAGGGCAGAACGGGGTGCGCGACATCATCCGCGTGCTGGGTACCCCCGACTTTCCCCGCCTCAAGATCGGCATTTCCCGCCCGCCCACAGGGTGGGATCCCGCGGACTGGGTGCTCAGCCGCTGGCGCGAGGCGGAAGCGGCGACGCTCGAAGAACTCGTGCGGCTGGGAGCAAACGCGGTGGAGGTCTGGGCCACGCACGGGCTGGCGGAAGGACAGGGCCGCTTCAACGGAACGGACCTGCGCCCCAAGCCGCCCCCTGCCACCAGTCCCGCAGTGGACAGTCCCGAGACGCCGGACAGCCCGGGTGAGCTGCCGAATTCCCCGTCCTGAACCCCGTATTCTGCCCCGCATGACCACAACCGAACTGCGGCTGGGCCTGCTGCGCGCCCTATCCGATATCAACGGTGTACCCGGCAATGAGGACGCGGTGCGCGACTTCGTGCTGCGTGAGCTGCACGGACTGACCGACGAGGTGCGGGTGGACGCGCTGGGCAACGTCATTGCCCTCAAGCGGGGACAGGACGGGGCCAAGAAGGGCGAGCGCGTCATGATCAGCGCCCACATGGACGAGATCGGCTTCCTCGTGCGTTTCGTCGACGACAAGGGCTTTTTGCGCGTGCAGGCGCTCGGCGGCTTCGACACCCGCAACCTCTTCGCGCGCAACGTGACCGTCCATACCCGCACTGGCACCCTCCCTGGCGTGATGCACCCCGGTGGCAAGCCCGTCCACATCGCCAGTCCCGAGGAGCGCAAGAAGATCCCTGAGGTGGCCGAATTCGTGGTGGACCTCGGCCTCGACGCCGAGGAAGTCAAGGGGAAGGTCCGCATCGGTGACATGGTGACGCTGGACCAGGTGGCCCGGCAGGTGGGCAAGCTGACCGTGGGCAAGGCGATGGATGACCGCGCCAGCGTGTTTGTGCTGCTCGAAGTTCTGCGCGCCCTGCGTGACACGCGCCCACAGCACGACGTCGTGGCCGTCTTTTCCGTGCAGGAGGAAGTCGGCCTGCGCGGGGCCATCACGGCGGCCTACGGAGTGGAGCCCACCATCGGCATTGGCCTGGACGTGACGCTCGCGGTGGATACCCCCGGCGTCGGCCCGGACCAGGCCGTCACGCGCATGGGCGAGGGCATCGGCATCAAGGTCTTCGACTCTTCCATGATCTCCACCCGCTGGCTGGTGGACCAGTTCGTGGACCTCGCCGAGCGCGAGGAGATCAGGTACCAGCTCGAAGTCCTGCCCCTCGGCGGCACCGACGGCGGGGCCATTCAGCGCAGCCGGGCGGGCGTGCCCAGCCTCACCCTCAGCCTGCCCACCCGTTACATCCACACGGTGATCGAGGCCGTCCATGAGGACGATCTGCGCGCAGGTGTGGAGCTGCTCCTGGCGTATTTGCGCTGAGGCAGAGTTTCCCTCTCTCCCTGAGGGAGCGGGCCTCGCGCAGCCAGGGTGGGGAGCGGAGCGGGGCGAGAGGCAACATCGCCCCCGCACCCAAGCAGGCCCACTGCGCCCAGCGCCGACCGAAACGGGAACCCTTCGCCCCGAAACCGCGTACCTGAGCCCTGATGGAACTCCTTTCCGGTCTGCTGTCCTCGCTGGGACTGTCGGGTGCGGCGGGGCTCAACGCCTATATTCCGCTGCTTGTGGTGGGGCTGCTCTCGCGCTTTGGGGTCGTTCACCTCGCTGCTCCCTATGACCTGCTGGGGAGCGAGTGGGCACTGCTGGGCGTCACGGTCATCGGCGCGCTCGACTTTGTGGGGGACAAGGTGCCGGGGGTGGACCACGCGCTGCACGTGTTCGGCGGCGTGGTGAACGCGGCGGCAGGCGCAGTCCTGTTCGCCGCGCAGTCGGGGATCGCCCACGTGCCCCCATCTCTTAGCCTCGCGCTGGGGCTCCTCGTGGCGGGCGGCGTCCACGCCACCCGCGCCGCAGTACGCCCAGTGGCGACGGCCACGACGGGCGGCCTGGGCAATCCGGTCCTCAGCACCGCCGAAGACGGCGCGAGCCTGACGCTCAGCCTGCTCGCGGTGTTTGCGCCGGTGTTCGCCGCGCTGGGGTTGGCAGGACTGCTGGGGCTGGCGTACCGGTTGTGGGTCAGGGTGCGCAGGCGCCGGATGACGTAGCCCACCGGAAAGTGGCTGAAGAGGGGGACGTCGGGGAACGTCCCTCTTTTTGCATTCTGTTTGCCTTTTCCTGCCTTTTTGCAAGCTGGAACTGTTCGTTTCCTCCTCCCCAGCTCTTGATTTGCAGAATGAAGTCGCAAATCTGTACAAGAAGCAATTTACGCGTTGACATCCTGCACCCATAGGCCCAGACTGAACCTATGCAGGGATGCAAACGCTGCAAATCGCACGGGGAAAAGGAGACACCATGAAGCTGATCACGGCAGTGGTGAGGCCGGAACGGGTCCAGCAGGTCAAAGAAGCGCTGTTCCAGGCGGGCATCAGTGGCATTACCCTCAGCCGGGTGTCCGGGCATGGCGGCGAGCAGGAAATCGTGGAGCACTACCGCGGCACGCGGGTGATGGTGGAGTTCCGCGACAAGGTGGAGTTCCGTATGGCCGTCTCCGATCCCTTTGTGGAGGCGGCGGTGCAGGCCATCTTGCGCGGCGCAAGGACGGGCGAGGTGGGTGACGGCAAGATCTTTGTGCAGTCGCTCGACCGCGTGGTGCGCATCCGCACCGGTGAGGAAGACAGCGCCGCGCTCACTCCGGTGAACGAAACCAAACTCGCCCCCGGGCTGCCGGGTTAAAGGAGGGTATGCGATGAAGAAAGTGCTTCCCCTGGCCCTGCTGCTCGGCAGCGTGGCCTTTGCCCAGGACGCCAAGCCGGTGCTCAACAGCGGCGATACCGCCTGGATGCTCGTGTCGGCCGCCCTCGTGCTGCTGATGACGCCCGGCCTGGCCTTTTTCTACGGCGGCCTGACCCGCGCCCAGAGCGTGCTCAACACCATGATGATGAGCGTGGTCAGTATGGGCATCGTCGGCATCATCTGGACGCTGCTGGGTTACACCCTGGCCTTCGGTGAGGGCGGCAACGCGCTGATCGGTGGGCTGGGGCACGTGGGCCTGGACGGCCTGAAGGACCAGCTCAGCGGCACCATCCCCGCATATGTATTCGCTGCGTTCCAGGCGATGTTCGCCATCATCGCGCTTGCGCTGATCAGCGGGGCCGTGGTGGAACGGATGCGCTTCGGGGCCTTCGTGCTGTTCGGCGGACTGTGGAGCCTGCTGATCTACGCGCCGCTCGCCCACTGGGTCTGGGGCGCGGACGGCTGGCTGTTCAAGATGGGTGCGCTGGACTTCGCGGGCGGCACCGTAATTCACATTGCAGCGGGCGTGTCCGCGCTCGTGGCGGCCTCCCTGGTGGGTCCCCGTATCGGCTTTCCCAAGTCGGCGCACGTGCCGCACAACGTGCCCTTCGTGCTGCTGGGGGCGGGGCTCTTGTGGTTCGGATGGATGGGCTTCAATGCGGGCAGCGCCCTCACCGCGGGCCACACGGCGGGCCTCGCTTTTCTCACCACGCTGATCGCTCCCGCCGCCGCCATGCTGACCTGGCTGACCCTGGAAAGCTCGCGCAACGGCAAGCCCACCGCTGTGGGGGCTGCCACCGGCCTCGTTGTCGGCCTGGTCGCCATTACCCCCGCCTGCGCCTTCGTCTCGCCCTGGGCCGCCATCGTGGTGGGCGTGGTGGGCGCGGTGGCGAGCTTTACCGCCGTGCAGGCCAAGCACGCGCTGCGGGCCGATGACGCGCTGGACGTGTTCGCCTGCCACGGCGTCGCCGGAATCGTGGGCGCGCTGCTCACCGGGGCGCTCGCCTGGACCACCGGCAGCGGCAAGCCCTTCGGCGAGCAGATGCTCGTGCAGATTATCGGCGTCCTCGCCTCGGTGGTGTTCACGGGCCTCGGCAGCTTCGTCTTGCTCAAGCTGGTGGGTCTGCTCATGCCCCTGCGGATTCCCGCCAGCCAGGAAATCAGCGGTATCGACGTTAGTGCCCACAGCGAGCAGGGCTACAGCGAGAGCGAGACCGGCCTCGGTGCCCCGGTGTTCGTCGGCGGCGACTGACCTTCTCCTCCCGGCTTACCCCGCTCCTCCTCCTCTTCTCTAGAACTTCCGCGTCCTGTCCCGCTGCCGAATGCATCCCCGGCAGTGGGGCGTTTGCTTTTTGGCTTACGTCTCGCGTGCTTATCTGGCCCTACTGGCCTTTGCTCCCACTTCTTCCTGCGATTTGATAGACCACTTCTGGACAACGATGCACTTTGGCCTTGACACTTCGTTACGGTGAACCCATGAAGCTGATCACGGCAGTGGTGAGGCCGGAACGGGTCCAGCAGGTCAAAGAAGCGCTGTTCCAGGCGGGCATCAGTGGCATTACCCTCAGCCGGGTGTCCGGGCATGGCGGCGAGCAGGAAATCGTGGAGCACTACCGCGGCACGCGGGTGATGGTGGAGTTCCGCGACAAGGTGGAGTTCCGTATGGCCGTCTCCGATCCCTTTGTGGAGGCGGCGGTGCAGGCCATCTTGCGCGGCGCAAGGACGGGCGAGGTGGGTGACGGCAAGATCTTTGTGCAGCCGCTCGACCGCGTGGTGCGCATCCGCACCGGTGAGGAAGACAACGCCGCGCTCACTCCGGTGAACGAGACGCGCCTTGCGCCGGGGGGTGGAGCGTGAAGCGCCTGCTGCCCCTCCTCGCGCTGCTGGCGGGAACAGCTTCGGCCCAGACGCATCAAATCAACGGGGCCGACACCGCCTTCATCCTCGTCGCGTGCGCCCTCGTGATGCTGATGACGCCGGGGCTGGCGATCTTCTACGGCGGTCTGGTGCGCGCGAGCAGCGTGCTGAACACCATGATGATGAGCTTTGCGGCGATGGGCATCGCGGGCGTGGCGTGGGTGGCCGTGGGGTACACCCTCGCGTTCGGGCCGGGCGGCAATGCGCTGTTCGGCGGCCTGTCACAAGCCGGCCTGTCCAACACCATCGGCGGCGTGACGGGCACCCTCCCCACCCCCCTCTTCGCCATCTTCCAGATTCTGTTTGCGGTCATTACGCTGGCCGTGGTGAGCGGCAGTGTGGTGGAACGGATGCGGTTTCTCGCCTTCGTGCTGTTCGGCACGCTGTGGGTTCTGTTCGTATACGCTCCGCTGGCCCACTGGGTCTGGAGCCCGGACGGATGGCTCAACCACCTCGGGCTGCTGGACTTTGCGGGCGGCACGGTGGTGGAGGTGGCGAGTGGGGTCAGCGGCCTTGTCGCCGCGCTCGTGCTGGGGCCGCGCTTCGGCTTTCCCCGCTACGTGAGCATTCCGCACAACGTGCCCCTCGTGCTGCTGGGCACGGGCCTGCTGTGGTTCGGCTGGCTGGGCTTCAACGCCGGATCTGCGCTTGCGGCCAACGGCGTCGCTGCCACCGCCCTGCTCAACACCAATTCTGCCGCGGCCGCCGCCCTCCTCGTCTGGATGCTGTGGGAGACGGCGCGGAACGGCAAACCCACGGCGGTGGGTGCGGCGACGGGCGCAGTGGTGGGCCTGGTGGCGATCACGCCCGCCTGCGGCTTCGTCACGCCGGGGGGTGCACTCCTTGTGGGCGCGGTGGCGAGTACCGTGTCCTACTTCCTCGTTGCCAACAAGCACCGCCTGTTTCCCGATGACGCGCTGGACGTCTTTGCCTGCCACGGGGTTGCCGGAATCGTCGGAACGCTGCTTACCGGGGTGCTGGCCGTGCCCGCGGTCAATGCGTTGGGGCACGGCCTGGTTGCTGGAAATGGGCGGCAGGTCCTCGTTCAGCTCGTCGGTGTCCTGGCGGCGGCGGCACTGGCGGGCGGCGGCACTTTCCTGAGCCTTAAACTCGTCGCGCTCCTCACGCCCCTGCGCATGACCGAGAAGCAGGAGGTGCGCGGCATCGACCTGTCCTCCCACCAGGAGGAAGGCTATGAGACGGAAAGTCCGCTCGGCGCGCCGGTGTTCGTCGGGCACGATTGAAGCCCGGCCCCAGCGCGGCGGCTCCTCGCGGTTGCAAAGGGGCCGCCTTCCGCTGTCCTTCCGCTGGAAGGGTGGTGACCGAAACCGGTCTGACGCTGGGCGGTGGACGCACCCTTCGCGTCTATGACACGGGCATGGGGGAGGCCAGTCAGCGCCTGGCCGCGTTCTGGCACCACGGTACGCCCAACATCGGTACGCCGCGCGCGCCTCTGTTTGCAGCGGCGGCGCGTCTCCCCAGCCAGGGCGCAGCGTTGCCTCCGCCGCAGAGGACACCGCCCGGGTCGCGGACGCCCTCGGCACAGAAGAGTTCGCCGTGGCTGGGCCATTCGGGAGGCGGACCCCACGCCCTCGCCTGTGCCGCACTCCTGCCGGACCGGGTGCGGGCGGCGGTCAGCGCGGCAGGGCGGGCTCCCTACGGCGCGGAAGATCTGGAGCGGTTCGCCGAAATAAACCCCTCGGGCGAGGCGTCCCTCACTGCCGCTCTAAAAGGACGCGGCGCCAAGGCGCAGTACGTGGCCCCGGACCCGTCCCTCGGTCCCGAGCTGTTTACCCCCACCGGTCATGCGGCCCTCTGAGGCCCCTGGTCCTGGCTGAACAGCGTTGTCGGACCGGCCATGGCGCGGCGCAGGGGAGCTGATCGACGGTGACCTGGCCTGCGCCGCGCCCTGGGGCTTTGACCCCCGGCGAATCACACTGACCGTCCTCCTCGTGCATGGCGGGCAGGACCGGGTGGTTCCCAGTTCGCACGGCCGGTGGCTTGCGGCGCGCATTTGCTCGGCCACCCTCTGGACGAAGCCAGAGGGTGGGCACCTCCCGGTCCTGCCGTCCGGGGAGGAGGCCCGGACGTGGCTGGCCGAACGGGCAGCAGCTCCCCAGTCCTCCTGATCGGTGCCTCCCCCACAGACAGCGGGACGCTTGCCCTCCAGAGGCTGAATAAAGGCTGTGTTAGGATGCTGCACGAGTCTGACGCATACCAACATCGGGTCGGGCCATCACAGCTGCTCTCGCACCCCCCCGTCACCACGCCCGTATGGACGCGGCGTTACAGAGGGGTGCCTTGAGTCACGAACGGACTGTAGAAAGGAGGAGGGATTTTGGACGTCTCAAGTCGAGTGCTAAGTGAACTGGCAAGCCGCGAGGCTGCGCTGGACGCGCAAATCGAGACGGCACGCGAGGAAGCCAGGCGCGAGGTGGAGGCTGCCGAGGCCGAAGCCGCCCGCGTTCTGGCGCAGGCCCAGGCGCAGGCCCAGGCCATGCAGACCCAGAGCGAGGCCGAGCTCGAAGCCGAAACCCAGCGCATCCGCGATGAGGCCCGCACCAGGGCCGCCGAGGGCACCCAGGCCACCCACAGCCGGGCGCAGGAGCGCGTCGCGCAGGCCGCCGAGCACATCCTGAGGGCGGTGCTGCCGTGATCAACCCCATGCAGCAGGTCGTGATCGCCGTTCGCAAGCGCGACAGCGAAGAGGTGATCGCGGCCCTGCAAGACGCCGGGGTCCTGCACCTGCGGCCCATCACGGGCGGCCCGCTTTCCACCGGTTCTCTTTCCGGGCAAGACGCCCAGTCCCGCCGCGAGGACGAGCGCCTGCTCGCCCGCGCCGAGAGCACCATCGCTGAACTTGGGGGCTACCGCCCCGCTCCCGCGCCCCTGCGCCCGCAGGACGAGTGGGAGCGCGTGGTGGAAGACGCCGCCGTGCCGGTGTCGGCCATCGCCCGCCAGCGGCAGGAGCTGCAGGCGGATCTCGACGCGGAGGCTGCCTACGGTGACGCCGTTCGCGCGCTCGCCCGCCTCGCCGGTGGGCTGGACCGCAGCCGCCGCCTCGCCCTGGTGCCCTTCGTCCTCCAGCCCACCGATAACCTCGGCGAGCTGGAAGCAGCGCTCCGGGCCGCGTTGCCGGACCGCTACGCGCTGACGGCGGAAACGGTGGGCAACAACCGCGTCGGATTGATCGCCACCCTGCGCAGCGAGCGTGATCTGGCCCGTTCGGCGCTGGGCCGCGTACGACTGGGCGAGCTGCGTCTGCCGGGCCGTTTCGACGGTATCCCGCTGGCCGACGCCGCCGCTGAGCTGGACCGCGTGCGGCAGGGCGGCTCCGAGCGTCAGCGTGCGCTGACCGCCGAGCGCGACGCCCTGGCCCGCACCCACACCCCGGCGCTGTACGCCGTGCGCGACGCCCTGAAAGACCGGGTGGCCGTCCACGACGTGCGCGCCGTGTCTGCCCGCGGCAAATACTCCATGGCGATGCAGGGGTACGTTCCCGCCGAGCGCGTCTCCGCCCTGACGGCGGCCCTGGGCAAGTTCGGCGACGCGGTGGCCTACGAGCTTCACCCTGTGGACGAGCACCACGACCTCGCGGTGCCCGTGCAACTCAAGAACAATGGCTACGTTCGGCCCTTCCAGGTTGTGATGGGCCTGATGAGCCTGCCGCGTTACGGCACCTTCGATCCCACCTGGGTGATCGCGGTGTTCTTCCCGCTGTTCTTCGGCATCATCATCGCGGATGTGGGCTACGGCCTGCTGTTCCTCGCGTTCGGGATGTGGCTGCTGGGCAAGGCGCGGCGCAACGAGGGCTGGGACCTGAGTTTCTTTGGGGCGTACGTGCCTCCCGCCTCGCTGAAGGACCTGGGCTTCGTCACCAACGTGATGGCCGCCTGGAGCATCCTCTGGGGCGTGCTGACCGGCGAGCTCTTTGGAACGCTGGGCGAGCACCTCCACCTCTTCTTCGTCGATCCCAACCTCGTCAACAACCTGTGGGGCTGGACCGGCATTCGCGCCGAGGCCCACGCTGCCGAGGGTGCGGGAGCGGTGGCCCACTCCGGCCTGATCCCCACCTTGTTTCCGCGTCTGGAAACCGAGTACTTCTCCAACGTGGCGCTGGTGTTCTCGCTGCTGTTCGGCATCCTGCAGGTCCTCTGGGGCTGGGGTATCCGCATTCAGCAGGGCATCAAGCACAAGGACGCCACGCATACCTGGGAGGGCATCGCCCTCTTCGGCGGCGTGCTCGCCCTCGTGATGATGGCCTTCGCGACCCGTGCGGGCAAGGATTTCGGAGCGTTCGGAAACTTCGGCGACTGGCGCGTTCTCGTGATGTACGCCGGGTTCATCGCCTTTATCGTCGGCTACCTGCGCGTGATCAAGCACTTCCCCATGCTGCCCATCGAACTGCTCTCGCAGGGCGGGGCCGTCATGAGCTACGCCCGTATCTTCGCCGTCGGCCTGGTGTCGGCCATCCTCGCCAAGCTCTGCTCGGACGTGGGCTGGGCCATGTTCACCAAGATCGGCTTCCTGGGCATCATCATCGGTCTCGTGCTGGGCGCGCTGCTGCACTTCTTCGTGCTGGCGCTGACCCTCATCGGCCACATCGTTCAACCGCTGCGTCTGCATATGGTGGAGTTCCTCAACCCCACCGGCTTTAACAGCGAGACCAGCCCAGCCTACAACCCCCTTCGTCGCCTTAGCCCCACCGCGAGCGCGGTCAGTGGGCAGGGGAAATAAACTTTCAAGGAGCCTGCACATGACCAAGTACAACAAGATCGTCCTCGCGTCCCTCGTTCTCGCCCTCGCCACCAGCGGTCTGGCGCAGGAAGCGGCCAGCGGCAACGCCGACAACACCTACAACGGTCTGCGCGCCATCGGTGCGGGCCTCGCCCTCGGCCTCGGCGCGGTGGGCACGGGCATCGCCCAGGCGCGCATCGGTTCCAGCCTCGTGGGTGCCGTCGCGGAAGACCCCAGCAAGGCCGGCTCCCTGCTGCTGTACTTCCTGATTCCCGAAACGCTCGTGATCTTCGGCTTCCTCGCGCTGTTCATCCTCCGCTGATATGGCCCTCGACAAGCTTCTCGAAAACGAGGCGCAGACGGAAATCGAGCGCATCCGCGCCGAAGCCCGTGACCGCGCCGCCCGGATTCTCGCGGACGCCCGCGAGCGCGCCCAGGCGCTGATCGAGAGCCGCCAGCGTGCGCTGGAAACCCAGCGCCAGGCGGGCCTCGTGCGCGCCCGCTCCGCCGCGGACCTCGAACTCAGCGCTGCCCGCCTCAATGCGGGCGAGCAGGGCATGAAGGCCGTGTATGACCTCGTGGAAGGCCAGCTGCGCGACATCGCCTCGCTGCCCGAGTACCGCGAGATCCTGGCCCGGCTGCTGTGGCAGGCCCGCGAGGCGATTCCCGACGCGGAAGCCGTAGAGGTCAACCCGGCGGAAATGGCTGTCGCCCGCGAACTCGTCACCGACATCCCCGTGCGTGAGAACCCGGCCATCTCAGGCGGGGTGCGCGTGGTGGCGCGCGGTGGCAAGAGCGGCATCACGAACACGCTCTCCGGACGTCTGGACCGGCTGCGGGGCGAACTCGCGCCCCAGGTCAGCCGCATTCTGAGCGAGTAAGAAAGGCCCCATGCCCGACGACTACGCTTACATCAACACGCGCGTCCGCGTGATGCGGACCAAACTGCTCGACGGGCGCGCCCTTGACTCGGCGCTCGCGGCGGGCAGCTACCAGGAATTCCTGCGCGTCCTCGCGGAAACCGGCTTTGCCGCCGAGTTGCGCGAGACCACCTCCGAGGGCGCAGGACTCCCCGAACTCGACCGTGCCCTGTCGCGCAACCTCTTCGCCACCTCCCAGAAGGTGCTGGGGCTGGCCGATGGCGAGGCCAAACGCGAGATCCAGGTGCTGCTGATGCGCTGGGACCTGCTGAACCTGCGGACCATCGCCCGCGGGATCGTCTCGGGCCGCGGCGGCGAAACCATCCTCGCCAACCTCGTGCCCGGTGGGACCATCAAGCCCGCCACCCTCCAGACGGCGGCCCAGAGCACGGATCTGGCGAGTGCGGCGGCGGCCCTGGCCGTCAGTGGGCATCCCCTCACGGCAGCGTTTCGCAACGGCGTGGCGGCCTTCAACACGGGGAGCCGCCTGCTGGACCTCGAAGTGGCGCTGGACCAGGGTTATTACCGGCACGCGCTGGGCGTGGCCCGCAACACCAGTCTGCGCCGCTATCTGGGCCGCGAGATCGACGTGACGAACGCGCTGATCGCCCGGGGCTCGCGCGGACAGGCGCTCGATCCCAACCTGTTCGTGCAGGGCGGGCACCTCGACGCTTCCGGCTACAGCCGCCTGGCGGGCGGGGACGCGAGCGGGGTGCCGGAAGTGGCGGCCATCCTCGACGCGCCCACCCTCGAAGACGCTGAGGTGGCGGCGCGCTCGGCGCTCGACACGGCGGCCCGCAACGTCGCCATGAGCGACCCCGAGGGCGTGGGCATCATCCTCGACTTCCTGCGCCGGAAGGAAATCGAGGTCGCCAAACTCCGCCTCATCGGACGCGGCAAGTTCTACGACCTGCCTACCGAACAGATTCGCCGCGAGGTGCAGGCATGACGCAAGCGAGCACCACCCAACGCGTCGCCGTTCTGTCCGACGCCGAAACCGCCACGGGCTACCGCCTCGCGGGGGCCGAGGTCATCGAGACGACGCCCGAGAACGCGGTCGCCGAACTCGAACGGGTCATTCAGGAAGGGCGTTACGGCCTCATCGCCGTGGACACCAGCCTGATTCCCGATCCAGCCACTGCCACGGCCCGCGTGATGCGTGGCAGAGACCTCCCCATCCTGCTGCCAATCCCCAGCCTGCGTGACGCCTTTTCTCCGGATACGGTGGACGCCAAGGCGTACATGGGCAAGCTGGTGCGGGACACCATCGGGTTCGATATCAAACTCTAAGGTGTTAGGGACTAGGTTTTAGGCGTTAGGAACATCTTTTCCTAATCCCTGATGCCTAACCCTAACCCCTCTTTCCGAAGGAGCAACAATGACGCAGAACAAGCAGGGCGTCGTGCAGAACATCGCCGGACCCGCCGTGATCGCCAACGGCATGTACGGCGCGAAGATGTACGACATTGTGCGCGTGGGCCAGGAGCGCCTCGTGGGCGAGATCATTCGCCTTGACGGCGACACGGCCTTCGTGCAGGTGTACGAAGACACCAGCGGCCTGACCGTGGGCGAGCCAGTGGTGACCACTGGCCTGCCCCTCTCGGTCGAACTCGGGCCGGGCATGCTCAACGGGATCTACGACGGCATCCAGCGCCCACTCGACAAGATCCGTGAGGCCTCGGGCGACTTTATCGCGCGCGGCATTGAGGTTTCTTCCCTCAACCGTACCCAGAAGTGGGCCTTCACGCCCGCAGTGCAGGTGGGCGACACCGTCACGGGCAGCTCGATTATGGGCACCGTGCCGGAGTTCTCCTTTACGCACAAGATCCTCGTGCCGCCGGAAGTGCAGGGCCGCCTGCGCTGGGTGGCCGATGCGGGCGAGTACACCATCGACGACACCATCGCCGAACTCGAAGACGGCACCAAGCTGCGCATGGCCCACTACTGGCCCGTGCGTGCGCCCCGTCCGGTGGCCCGCAAGCTGGACCCCAGCCTGCCGTTCCTTACCGGCATGCGCATCCTCGACGTGCTGTTCCCCCTCGTGATGGGCGGCGCGGCGGCGATTCCCGGTCCCTTCGGCTCGGGCAAGACGGTGACGCAGCAGTCGGTGGCGAAGTACGGCAACGCGGACATCGTGGTGTACGTGGGGTGCGGCGAGCGCGGCAACGAGATGACGGACGTGCTCGTGGAGTTCCCGGAACTGGAAGACCCCAAGACCGGCGGGCCCCTGATGCACCGCACCATCCTGATTGCCAACACCTCCAACATGCCGGTGGCGGCCCGTGAGGCGTCCGTGTATACGGGTGTGACGCTGGCCGAGTACTTCCGCGACCAGGGCTACTCGGTCTCGCTGATGGCCGACTCCACCAGCCGCTGGGCCGAGGCGCTGCGCGAGATTTCCTCCCGGCTGGAAGAAATGCCCGCCGAAGAGGGCTACCCCCCCTACCTCGGCGCGAAGCTCGCCGCGTTCTACGAGCGCGCGGGTGCGGTCAAGACCCTCGCTGGTGAAGACGGAGCCGTGTCGGTTATCGGCGCGGTGTCGCCTGCCGGCGGCGACATGTCCGAGCCGGTCACCCAGGCCACCCTCCGGATCACGGGCGCGTTCTGGCGTCTGGACGCGGGCCTCGCCCGCCGCCGCCACTTCCCGGCGATCAACTGGAACGGCAGTTACAGCCTGTTCACGCCGATCCTCGACAGCTGGTACCGCGAGAACGTGGGCCGCGACTTCCCCGAGCTGCGCCAGCGTATCGGCAACATCCTCCAGCAGGAAGCCAGCCTCCAGGAAGTCGTGCAGCTCGTCGGCCCTGACGCGCTGCAGGACCAGGAGCGCCTGGTGATCGAGGCGGGCCGCATGCTGCGCCAGGACTTCTTGCAGCAGAACGGCTTTGACCCCGTGGACGCCAGCGCCTCCATGCCCAAGAACTACGGCCTGATGAAGATGATGCTGAAGTTCTACGACGAGGCCGAAGTGGCGCTCCGCAACGGGGCCACCATCGACGAGATCATTCAGAACCCCGTGATCGAGAAGCTGTCGCGCGCCCGCTACGTGCCTGAAGCCGAGTTTATGGCCTACGGCGAGGGCGTCATGGACGAGCTCGACACCACCTTCAAGGGAGTCAAAGCGTGACCCTGCTCAAGAAGGAATACAACGACGTCGCGTACATCTCCGGACCGCTGCTGTTCGTGAACGCGGCCTCTGACCTCGCCTACGGAGCCATCGTGGACATCCGCGACGGCAACGGCCGCACGCGCGGCGGTCAGGTCATCTCCGTGTCGGACCAGAATGCCGTCATCCAGGTGTTCGAGGAAACGCGCGGCCTGGACCTCGCCACCGCTTCCGTGAGCCTCGTCGAAGACGTGGCCCGCCTGGGCGTCAGCAAGGAAATGATTGGCCGCCGCTTTGACGGCCTGGGCCGTCCCATCGACGGGCTGCCGCAGGTGGTGGCGGAGAAGCGTCTTTCCATCAACGGCCAGCCCATGAACCCCGCCGCGCGCGCCAAGCCCGAGGAGTTCATCCAGACCGGCATCAGCACCATCGACGTGCAGACCAGCCTGATCCGTGGGCAGAAGCTCCCGATCTTCTCGGGCTCAGGCCTTCCGCACAACGAACTGGCCGCCCAGATCGCCCGCCAGGCGAAGGTGCCCGGGCACGAGGGCGACTTCGCGGTGGTGTTCGCCGCGATGGGCCTGACCCAGCGCGAAGTCTCGTTCTTCACGCAGGAGTTCGAGCGGACCGGCGCGCTGGCCCGTTCGGTGCTGTTCCTCAACCGCGCCGACGACCCCGCCGTCGAACGTCTGCTGACGCCCCGCATGGCCCTCACCACCGCCGAGTACCTCGCGTTCGAGCACGGATACCACGTGCTGGTCATCCTGACCGACCTCACGAACTACTGCGAGGCGCTGCGCGAAATCGGCGGCGCGCGCGAAGAGATTCCCGGACGCCGCGGCTTCCCCGGCTACATGTACACTGACTTGGCGTCCCTCTACGAGCGTGCCGGTGTGGTAGAGGGCAAACCCGGCTCGGTCACGCAGGTGCCGATCCTCTCCATGCCCGACGACGACATCACCCACCCCATCCCCGACCTGACCGGTTACATCACCGAGGGTCAGATCGTGGTCGACCGCGGCCTGAACGCCAAGGGCATCTTTCCGCCCATCAACCCCCTGCCTTCGCTGTCCCGCCTTCAGGGCAACGGCATCGGCAAGGGCAAGACGCGCGCGGACCACAAGAACGTGTCCGACCAGCTGTTTGCCGCCTACGCCAACGGCCTCGACCTGCGTAAGCTCGTCGCCATCACCGGTGAGGACGCGCTGACCGAGACCGACAAGCTGTACCTGCGCTTTGCCGACGACTTCGAGAACTATTTCATCGGTCAGGGCGGGCAGGACCGTTCCATCGAGGACAGCCTCACCGTGGGTTGGGCCATCCTCTCCAAGTTGCCTCAGAGCCAGCTGACCCGTCTGTCCAAGGACGCCATCGACAAGTTCTATGGCGCCAAGATCGACGAGATGTGGAAGGGCAACCGCATCTAAACGTGTGGGGAGGGGTTGATTCCCCTCCTCGCCGTGCGGAACACTCCACCTACAAGGGAGGTGAATTATGGCAGGACAGATCAGCCCCACCCGCTCGGCCCTGCTGGCGAGCAAGGCCAGCCTCAAGACGGCGAGCGGCGGCGCGGACCTCCTCAAGCGCAAGCGTGACGCGCTGATCGGGGAGTTCTTCGCGCTGGTCAAAGACGCCCTTGCGGCGCGCGAGCAACTCGCGGGCGTGAGCAAGGGCGCATACACCAGTCTGTTCGGCGCGAAAGCGTGGGACAGCCCTGAAGCCGTCGAGAGCCTCAGCCTCGCGGGCAGCGGTGACTACGCCATCGATATGCAGATCGAGAGCATCTACGGCGTAAAGGTGCCCCGCATCAACATCCCCGAGCGGGCGGCGCAGGCCAACTTCAGCCCGATCAACGTCGGCGCACGGACCATCCAGGCGGCCACCGATTTCGGCGGCGTGCTCGAGGCCATCGTGAAGGTCGCAGCGACGGAAACCAAGCTGCGCCGGATCGGCGAGGAGATCAAGAAGACCAGCCGCCGCGTAAACGCGCTGGAGCAGGTCGTGATCCCCGGCATTCAGGACGACATCCGCTTTATTCGCGGCGTTTTGGACCAGCGCGAGCGTGAGGAGAGCTTCCGCCTGAAAAAGATCAAGGCCAAGCTCGAACGCGAGAAGGAAGAGGCCGAGAAGGCCCCCCAGGGTGGCCAGCACGGCACCGCCGCGGACTGAGCGCGACGGCAACGAACAGACCCGCCCCTCCAGGGGCGGTCTGTTATTTCAATTCACGGATGGCCGCTTCAAGATTGGTCCGGGCCTGATCCTCCAACCCGGCGAACTCCGGCGCCGTGTAAATTCGTTTCCGCTCCAGAAAACCCTGCAGCACCTTCTTGCGCCCGGTGCTGTAGCGCAGCGTAGGGACGTGACGGTATTCCTGCCGGATGGCCCGGTCATAGGCGGCGAACGCTTCCGGCGCTGCCCCAAGAATGCTGAGATCAGCGTCCACGAGCAGCGCCTCCCCCCGGGTTGCCGGAGGTGCGCTGTGCTTGGTGGCGAGAATCAGCCCCCTTACCCCTTGCGCCAGCCGGGCATCAGCTCCCTGCGCCGTCAGCCATTCCCCGAACACCTCCGCGCTCTGCTCCTCGTTGTCCCCTGCGCGGGGGTCATAGATCAGGTCGTGTCCCCAGGCGGCGAGGGCCAGGGTGGAGGTCAGGACGCCGCGTGACGCGAGGGCAGCCAGCATCGACGCCACATGCGCGACGTTGTGGTAGGCGCGGTGTGGTTCGCCGTAGAAGGGCTGGGCGAAGCGCTCTGCCGCCTTCACGAGCGCTGCCTCATTCACCGAGTTCCGCCTTGGCGCCCCGGCCCATCAGCTCCGCGATGCCCTCCGTCGGAGTCCACTCGCCCCGCGCCACCCGGGCCACCGCCTGCACGATGGGCAGGTCATGGCCGTGCGCGGTGGCCCACGCTTCGAGCAGGCCTGCTGTGCGCAGTCCCTCCACCACCTTGCCACCCTGCTGTGGATTCTCTCCACGTGCCAATGCTTCCCCAGCGGCGCGGTTGCGGCTGTGGCGGCTGGTGGACGTGGCGATCAGGTCACCCAGACCGCTCAGGCCGTACACCGTGTCCTCGTGCGCGCCCTGCGAGACGAGGTAACGGCCCATCTCACGCAGGCCCCTGGTCATCAGGGCCGCCTTGGCGTTGTCGCCGAGGTTCAGGCCGTCACCCATTCCAGCCGCCAGGGCAATCACGTTTTTCAGCACGCCGCCGAGTTCTACGCCCACCTCGTCCGTGCTGGTATACACGCGCAGGGCAGGCGAGAGGAGGGCCGCCTGCACCTCTTTCGCCAGCGTGCGGTCCGTACTTGCCACCACCGTTGCGGCGGGCAGGCCACGCCCGACTTCCTCGGCGTGGTTGGGTCCGCTCAGGACCGCCACCCGGGTAAAGCCCTGCTCGCGCGCCAGGTCGGTCAGCCTTCCGCCATCGGGGGCCAGGCCCTTCGCGCAGATCACGAGGCCGAGGTGTGGGGGCAACTCGGCCAGCAGGTCAGGTAGACCGATGCTGGGCACAGCGGCAAGGACGAAGGAGGCTGTCCCCACAGCTTTGCCCAAGTCTGCCGTGACCTCCATCCCTTTCGGCAGCGTCACTCCAGGGAGGTATTCCCGGTTCTCCCGGACTTCGGCCAACCGGGCGGCCACGTCCGTGCGGCGGGCCCACAACCGGGCCGAATGCCCGGCGCGCACGAGGGCCACGGCGAGCGCAGTGCCCCAGCCACCAGCCCCGAGAACGGGGACGGCTCCCTTCACTTCCATGCGAACACCCAGATGCGTGGGGTTTCCGGTGTGGGCGGCGCGTAGTCGGGATACTCCACGGTCTCCCAGCGCGTAAATCCCGCCGAGTCGAGAAGGGGTTTGAGGTCTGCCGGGTCATAGCCGCGCTCGCGGTGAAGCTCGGTAAATTCGTCCCAGCCTCCCGCGCCGTCCTCCACCCGGCAAAAGGCCTGGACCACCCCAGTTTCAGTCGCGGCGTCGTAGTGGTGGGACCAGTGGTAATGCACTTCCCGGCCCTCGGGCGTGTGGGCCAGCCCTTCGATGGCGTTTTCCTCCCACAACTCGCGCACGCCCAGCTGGGTGTTCAGGTCGCAGGCGAGGAGGCCGCCGGGACGCAGGTGGGCTGCCGTTCGCCTCAGGGCCATGCCCAGGTCCTCCAGCGTCAGCAGGTTGTTCAGGCTGTCGAAAACGCAGGTCACCAGATCGAAGGTCATGCCCAGATTGAAGGTTCGCAGGTCACCCTGACTCAGCGTGACCTCGGCGGGAAGTCGCTGCCGGGCCACCTTCAGCATTTCCGTGCTGCCGTCCAGGCCGTGAACCCGCAGGCCAGCGTTCAGCAGTTCGCGCGTGAAGCCGCCCGTACCGCAGGCCAGGTCCAGCGCCAGGTCCGCCTCCAGTTCTCCATCGCGCGCGTAGGTCAACACAAAGTCGGCCCAGTGGTCATACTCCACATCGGCCATGATCGCGTCATAGACCGCGGCCAGTGCAGTGAACGGGCGTTCGTGCATACCCGCCACTATAGCCGCCGTCAGGGACTGTCTAAACCCCACGTCAGCTCTGGCGCCCACAAAAGCCCTCCAATGAGTGTCCGCTGAGCCAAGCGGGAAGGGTTCTCCCGTAGCCACTCCGCCCCCTGGCCCCGTACGGTACAGGCATCACCCAAGGAGGTTTCACGCCATGCAAAAGCTCCTCGCCCTGTCCGCCGTTGCCCTGGTCACCCTCAGCTCCTGCAGCATTTTCGGCACCCGCAGCGCCGCCGTCTCCGGTCAACTGAAGGGTTTCAGTCCCAATCAGAATCTGGGCCTCGCCATCGTCGGCTACAACAAGGGCCAGTACGTCTTCGACAGCAACCAGGCGCAGGTGATTGACAAGTTTCTGACCGGCGGCTACACCCTGACCCTGCCGCGCAACGTTCCCTACGGCACCTACCGGGTCATCGTCTTCCGTGACGCCGACAACAACGGGCGCTTCAACGCTGGAGATACTGTGCTCAGCCGTGACAGCGGCAAGCTGCTCGTGTACTCCCAGCGCGACGGTCAGTTTTTTGCAGGCACCAAATACGGCTGGAACATCTACAACGGCACGTCCGACATCCAGACCGAGATTCTGAACAACTACGATCTGGAAGCGGCCACGCCCTAGCGCATTTGTCCGGATTGCGCCGCGAGAGGAAGAGCAGCCCTCACGGCCCCATTCTCCCCAGGGCCCACTCAAGGTCACCCGCTGGGCCCGGTCAAAAAGAAGTCCGCACTTTGACAACTGCTCTCAGCCCTGCAAACGAAAAGGCCCCGTCTATTGGCGGGGCCCTTTGTGGGACGGTTCAGGCCTGGGGTCGAAGAATGCCCCCGACTTCTTCCTGAAGTTGCGTCAGCGCCTCTTCGCGCAGCACGGATTCTTGGGCCTCAATCCTTATTTCGGGAAGGGGCACCCAGCTGACGCAGCCCAGCATCTCGGGCGTCTCCTCCAGTACCAGCGGCTGGGCCACTGGGCGCACCCGCAGCAGCAGGGCGTGGACCCAGGGCCGGTTGCGGTAGTGAAAACGCCGCTCAATGGCTCCGGCGGTCAGGGCCTGGTACGGCTCAAGAGCGAGGGCCTGCTCCAACGTCTCAACCTTGTGGACTGCCACGACTTCGGCGAGGGCGGTCAGGACGATCTGACCAGGCTGTGGATCGTCGCGCAGCATGGAGATGAACTCCGGGCGCAGCTCTGCTGGGTTTTGGTGGAGAAAGGTGGGGTAGAGGAGGAATTGCCTGTGCTCTACCTCAAAGCCACCGTGCGTTTCCATAATGCCGCCCTTACGGATCAGGAGGGCGGTGCGGGCGGTGGTAAGGGCCTGGCACTGGGCGTCCCATTCTTTGATTGAAAAGACCATTTGTTCATTTTACTGCTTCCGTAGCTGAAAGACCCTTTACCAAGCTGAAGGAGGAGAGCTTAGAGGTCCTTCCGTCGCCTTGCCATTAAAGTGGAAGTAGGCGTTGGTGGAGGACCGAACCAGGCTGTAGGTGCCGTTGGCATCTTGCTTAACTTGGCACAGTAATATATTTGATGGCAGAGACGGTATTAAATCGGGGGTGCAGTCGGTAGCAGTGGTGTACAAGTTGCCCGAACCAGACGTTGATTTGGCTATCTCGACCATAGTGACCATATTTCTTGCCAGAGACTGAGCAGCGGAGTTATTGGCTAGAGCTCTGGACTTAAGAAGCTGTGGAACGAGAAGAGAGGTCAATATACCTAAAATTAGTATTACGAATAGCATCTCTATAATAGTAAATCCGGAATTATATCTGGACTTGTTGTTAGGATAAATTGGGTCCTTCTGTCCTGTGCTGGAATCTCTGTCGGACGTTGATGTGGGACTATTTGAGTCAAATATAGCAGTACCCAATAAAATAAAGAATAGAGGGGTAACTGTAGGAACATAAAAAAGCGCTAGCAGGGAAACTGGGTATGGGATAAGGGCAATTAGAAGTGGCATTCGGTCACTCCTTCTTATGGAGGTAAAAATATAAAACAGTGATAGAGACAATAATACAAGGCCTATGATTCCGTGACTATATGCTTCATCAAAAATGATATTGTGAGGCCTTATGTATAAAAGAATACCCTTTTTAACGTCTTGCGGTTTATTGGGTGAATAATAAGAGTAATTACCATCAGAATGAATAACCAAATTGTCTTCAGGAATCCCGGCTTCCATTCTAATGAGACGTTCGGATTCGGAGGGGGTTAAATGTTGAAATACCTGCCAGGCAAAGGTTTCATCTCCCCATCCCAGAATGGGCCGCTCCTTAGTAGCTCTTGCCGCGGCTTTCCATAAAATGATGCGTGTAGAAAGCGTTAGCCCTGAGGCATAATTTTTTTGCTCATAGTCTTCGAAGCCCAGAGCATGATTTACTGATTTGATCGCTGGTGGTAACGCAAGGGCCAGGCATATAAATATGATTGTTGTTCTTATTGCTGGAACCCTTCTGGTGCCTTGCCCGTATATTGACCAAATTATTAAGCTAAGGAGCGTGGCTATTGAAGCCGCACTGTTCTTGCATATAGCAACCCCGATTAGACCGCTTCCCATCCAGATCCAAAAACTACGATCTAAACTTTTTCCACGCCAGAAAAAAATAGGAGCAAGGGCCATCATGGTAAACCATCCGGCAAGGTGCTGTCTTAGGCCGACAGTGGCGGCTGGATATGCTATGTTTCGACCCTGCATTATAAAATGCAATGGTCGCCAACCTATAGCCTCAATGATGGAGATAAACAACATAATAACTGTACTGATTATGAAAACCTGTATCAGCCTTGAAACGGGTGCATATTTAGAAAAAACCAAGAGAATTAGGATATTTGAGATGATAGCAATGCTTCCAAACCCCAGATAGGAGGTACCAAGAAAAGCAAAACCCGGCATCGGAGACTGCGCACTTGTAAAAATAATCCAAGCGCTATAAATAAAAAGAAGCAAGGCCCAAGGTTTGAACTGCTTTTTTTGCAAAACCTCCACCAAGGATTGCCCCCTGGTGGCCATAGCCAGGCCAACAAAAGGAAATGTAGCTGCAAAGCTATACATTAGTATGATATGTGGCCGATACAGAGAATTAAGCACATTCGTTCCACCGAATGGAACAACAAGAAAAATTGCGAGGATGACGAACAGGACCAGGGCGAACTTGTAAGCCCTCATTTGTAGACCTCAGCTCTGTAATGTTAAAACGCCCCGTTTTCGGGGCGTTTTAGTGTAGTTATAGGGTGGTTATACTTAGGAGGGGAGGGAGGGCATAGCAGCGGTGGCGCTTTCGGCCGGGCCCTTCATGGTCTTGCCGTCCCACTGGTAGCTCACGTTGTTGCTGGAGGTGGAGTACCCGACCGTACCGTTGGCGTTCTGCTGAATCTGGCAGGCGGTCACGCTGGCGGGCAGGGCCGTCAGGTTCAGGACGTTGGGGTCCTTACACTCGGTAGAGGCGGTCAGGGTGGTTCCGCTGGCCGAGCGGTAGGCTTCGGCTGCCGTGACCGCGTTGCGCAGCATGCTGCTCGCGGCGGTGTTGTTCGCCGCCTTACGGGCGTTCAGCAGGTTGGGGATCAGCACGGCCGCCAGGATTCCGATGATGGCGATAACGATCAGCAGCTCGATGAGGGTAAAGCCCTGGGTGGTGTTCTTCATGGTGTTCTCCTGGGTGGCCCTGCGGGATAAGGGATAGAAGGATGGTCCCTCAGGCCTTTTTATGGCTTGCAGGTCCGGGTGTCTCCCGTCCTTGCTGAGATCAGAGTAATCAGAACTCTCTAACAGGACTCTTACGCCACTCCCTGCAGGCGGGGGTACTGGGGGTAAGCCAGGGCCAGGGGCGCGGTGGTATGATGCGCGGCAGTTCTGCCCGGTCTCTTCCCGTTGAAGAGGAGGCCTGGGCGAATGGGGCCACTGGCTCCACCCCCATTTCACTCCCTGCACGTGCGGCTGTGGCGGGCTCCTCCCTTCGGGCGAGCGCTGGCAGCCCCGTGCGCGAAAGGTTTGCATGGAACTGACCCCCCGCGTTCCCCCGCACAGCAACGACGCGGAAATCAGTGTGCTGGGCAGCGTCTTGCTCGACAACGACACCCTGGCGGCGCTCGGCGACACGGTTGGCCCGGAGATGTTTTACCGGGAAGGCCACCGCAAGATTTTTACGGCCATGCGCTCCCTGCAGGAGCGCGGCGAACCCGTGGACCTCGTGACGCTCAGCGAGGACCTGCGCGTCAAGGGGCAGCTCGACGAGGTGGGCGGCCTGACCTACCTGATCGGTTTGTCGGACCAGGTGCCCACCGCCGCCTACGCGGAGCACTACGCGCGCATCGTGCAGGAAAAGCACACCCTGCGCCAGCTGATCAGCGCGTCGGGCAAGGCGATGCAACTCGCTTACGACGCGCAGTTGCCCCTCGAAGACCTGCTTGACCGCGCCGAGAAGATGATTTTCGAGGTGGCTGAACAGAAGAAGAAGGGCGAGGCGTTTCAGGCGATGGGCGAGATCGTCCACGACACCTTCGAGTACATCACGCTGCTGCATCAGAACAAGGGCATCCCCGACGGCGTAAGCAGCGGCTTTCGTGATCTGGACGAGCAGATCTCAGGGTTGCAGAAGGGGAGTCTGAATGTACTGGCGGCGCGGCCGAGTATGGGAAAGACGGCCTTCGCCCTCTCCATCGCCCAGAACGTCGCCCTGCGCGGCGAGAAGACCGTGGCCGTGTTCAGCCTTGAGATGCCTTCCGTGCAGCTTGCCCTGCGCATGCTATGCAGCGAGGCCCGGGTGGACATGAACCGCATTCGCAGCGGGCAGCTCAATGAGCGCGACTTTGAGCGGTTGGCGCATGCAGCGGGGCGGCTGGCGGAGGCTCCGATGGTCATCGACGACGAGCCGGACCTGACCCTCAATGCCCTGCGCAGCAAGTTGCGCCGCATCGCCGCTCAGCATGGGCAGCTCGGGCTGGTGGTCATCGACTACCTGCAGCTGATGTCCGGCGGCAAGAGCAGCGGTGGCAGCGACAACAGGCAGCAGGAGATCAGCACCATCTCGCGTGGACTTAAGGGATTGGCGCGCGAACTGGAAGTGCCGATCATTGTTTTAAGCCAGCTGAGCCGCGCGGTGGAACAGCGGCCGAACCATAGGCCAATGCTGTCGGACCTTCGCGAGTCCGGAGCGATCGAACAGGACGCAGACATCGTAATGTTTATCTATAGAGACGAGTATTACAATAAAGAGACAGATCAACAGGGAATTGCCGAGATCATCATAGGCAAACAGCGCAACGGGCCGGTCGGTACCGTGAAGCTGCAGTTCCACTCCGCGCACGTGCGCTTCAATGACCTCGCGCCGGAGGGGGTCTGATGCCGGAAGACGCCAAGGTGGCGCCCGGCGGAGCGGGCGCGCAGCGGCGGCGCAGGCGGCGGCGGGGTGTACGGGGGCCAGGTCAGGGGAGCGGACAGCCCCCACTGCCGGGGCAGGTGTCGGGCGCGACCAGCGTGCCTGTGCCCGCCGCCCCCACCAAGCGCGGGCAAAAGCGCCCACTCGCCGAGCCGCGAATCGGTGTGGGCTGCATCGTGCTGCGGGGTGAGGAGATTCTGCTCGTGCGCGAGCGGGGCCGCTGGTCGCTGCCCAAGGGCGGACTCGAAGCTGGGGAACTCGTGCAGGAGGGCGCGCGCCGCGAGACGTACGAGGAGACGGGTCTGGTGGTGGAACTGCGCGATCTGGCCTTTATCGTCGAGTTTCAGGCCCAGACCTGGGGCCACCACCTTCAGTTCTTCTACACCGGCCGGGAGGTGGGCGGCACCCTCGCGCCGCGCGATCCGGACCGCGACGTGCAGGAGGCCCGCTTCGTGCCGTTGCGGCAGCTGCGCGAGTTCATCCGCTTTCGGCCCCGGCTGGTGGCGCTGGAAACCTGGCTGCGTGACCGCCGCCCCCGCCATTTCGTCTTCAACCTCGACAAGGAACCCGCCATGCTGCGAAAGCGCCGCCGGGTGGGCGGAATGCCGGGCACACAGCCTGTTCAGGACGACCCCACCGACGAGGCGGACCTGTAGTTCCCGCACCACCCTCCTTCCAGTGGCGTTTTCTGCTATCATCAGAATATGAAGCGGGCATTACGTACTTCTTCGGCCCGGCAGGGAGAGGAGGTCCTGCCGGACAGCGGGCGCGGTTACGCCCACGTCTGTCCCTCCTGTGGTCAGCCGCTGGCGCTGTTTGACCTGCGTGACGGTGATCAGGCGTACTGGTGCCTGCCTTGCGACCAGGGCCACCGTGCAGGCGATCTTCCGGCAGGAGCCCTGCGTCCCCTGCCCCAGGCGGGCTAATTCACGCGGGGCCATCCCTTCGCAAGCATAACGCCCCTGCCCGCCTGCCGGGCAGGGGCGTTATGCTAAGCGGCATGACGCTCGCCTCTGCTTTTTCCTCTGCTGGTACGCTGCTGGCCGGCCAGGTCGTCGCGGTGACGGGCGCGGACCAGGGGTACGGCCGGGTGGTGAGTCTGGCGCTGGCCCACGCGGGCGCGAGCGTCGTGTTGCTGGGCGGCAACAGCGAGACGCTGGCCGCCGCCGCGAGCAGCCTGGAACTCGCCGGGGGTACTGCCATTCCCATTCAGGCGGACGTGGGCGTACCGCTTGACTGGCTGAGCGCGCAAAACCGCGTGCTGGAGATTTTTGGGGCCCTGCATGGGGTGGTCCACCTCTCTGACAAGCGCGCGCACACCAACTTCACCCTGCTCAGCGAGAATGAGTGGATGGATCTTTTCAACTGCAACGTGAAAAGCAGCGTGGCCATCGCCCAGATCCTGCGCCGCCGCCAACCGGGCGCCTGGCTGACCCTGATCGGTCCTCACCTCGACGAGACGGGGCTGCACGCCCATCCCCAGCGCGGCGCGCTGCGCGGACTGGTGGAACACGCCCACGATGAGGATCTGCGCGTCAACATGGTGTTGCCGGGGCGCGCCAGCAGCGGGGAGGAAGCGCTGGACCGCCCCCTGGCCGACGCGGTGCTCACGCTGGCGCTGCCGGGCCTCTCCCACCTGCGCGGCACGGTGCTGGAGGTGCCGCTGCCCCCCGTACCGAAGGTCCGCGCGGCGGAAGTGAACTTGCGGTGAGGTGCCCCTACTGTTCCGCGCCCGACTCCAAGGTGGTCAACTCGCGCCCCAGCGATGACGGGGCCAGCATTCGCCGCCGCCGCGAGTGCCTGGGCTGTGCCCGGCGCTTTACCACCTACGAGCGCGCGCAGCTCGAACCGCTGATGGTCCTCAAACGCGGCGGCCAGCGTGAGGCCTTCAACCCCGACAAGCTGCTGCGCGGCCTGACCCTCGCCACCGAGAAGCGCCCAGTGGACCCCGAGCGCCTGCGTGCCTTCGCTTACGGCTTCGAAGACGAGGTGCAGGTCGCCGAACTCGCGGCGGCGGAGATCGGCCGCCGCGCCATGACCTTCCTGCGGCCCCTGGACGCCGTGGCCTACATCCGCTTTGCCAGCGTGTACCGCGATTTTGACAGCCTGGAGCGCTTTATCGAGGAAATCCGGGGCCTCACCGACGGGGAGGAAGGCGGCCTGCCGTAGGTTCTCCCGCCGGGCGGGGCCAAGCGGGTGTCTCGTTGGCGGGGGTGTGGCCGCGAACATCCTGAAGCAGTTCACGGATACGCGCAAAGTCGGCCTCAATGTCGCCCGAGGGCTCCACGTAACCGATGACGCCCACCTGCTTGCGTTTCCAGTCGAAGACCGTGACGCCGATGGGCACGCCCGCGTCCACCGCCATGTGGTAAAAGCCCGTCTTCCAGTGTTCGCCCCGCGCCCGGGTGCCTTCCGGCGCGACGGCGAGCACGATTTCCCGCTCACGCTGAATGACGGCGACCACCGCGTCCACGAAGTTGCCGCCCACCCGCGCCCGGTCCACCGGCAGCCCGCCCCAGGCGCGCAGCAGGGGGCCCAGCGGAGGGCGGAACAGCTCGCGTTTCGCTACCCAGTGCACGGGCGCGCGCGTCGCCCAGCGCCAGGCGATCCCCGGCCAGAAGTCCGCGTTGCTGGTGTGCGGGGCGACGGCGGCCACGAACTTCGGCCCGGGTGGGGGGGCGAGCACCGGTTTCCAGCCCGTCAGACGCAGGGCCAGCGTCGCCAGGCGCGATCCCAGGGTGTGCGGGCGGTTCATCCAAGTGACGGACACAGGTGCAGTGTAGGCGTGAGGCCGACTTTTTCCGTTCGTTCTGAACAGCGTTCAAGCGCCCTGGGGTGCCTCGCCGGTATGCAGCGCCCTCCACTCCCGAAAAGTGACGGGAAACAGCGGTTCGGCGAGCTCTCCCATCGCGCGCGCGAAAAGCCGGGTTTCCCACTGCGCCCCCTCGTGGTCACGCAGTTCCAGGAAGTGCAGCAGCGAGCGCACATTGAAGGTGTAATACGACTCGGTATACAGGCTCAGGGGCAGCACACCGCGCGCCTGCTCGCGCGTCACGCCCAGGGCCAGCAGACGCCCATAGGCCCCGAACGCGCCGCGCCACGCCTCCTCCCAGACCCGCGCGGCCCCTTCCTGATCGAGCGTGCCGTCGTCCTCTACGCTGGCCTGCCGGTTGGAGGGGGCCTGTTTGCGAAAGGTGGGCGGAGTGAAGTTGCGTTCCTCCAGCTCGACGTACCGGCCGGAAATTTCGTTTTTTGACACGCCCACCCTGTGGCGCACCACCTGCCGGTCCACGAAAATGGGGCACACCACCTTGAACGTGATCAGGTTGTGCTCGAAGGGGCTGCCGTGCCCATGCCGCAGCAAGTAGCGGATCAGTTTCTCGTCTCGGGCACTGAGGGGCGCGAGGTTGTCACCGCCGAAACTTACCCTGGCGGCGTTCGTGATCATCTTGTCGTCCCCCACGTGCTGCACGAGCGAGACGCTGCCCAGGCCGTCGCTCAGGGGAAAGAGGGTCAGGGGAGCGGAAGCATTGGCGGTCATCGGCCCACAGTCTACCCACCCACAGTTGACCGCCTGCCCCGGAGACAGGAGCAGGCGGACGCCATGGGGGAACGGACGGAAGAGGGAGGCACTCGGTCCATCCGAAGTGGAGGGGCAGGGGAAGGGGGGCTTAGCGGTGACGCGAACGCACGCGAACGGGTTGGTAGGCGGGACGCTCCTGACGCGTGGCCAGCAGCAGCGAGAGGACGATGGCCAGCGCGGCGAGCAGAAGTTCCATACGTCAGTGTGGCAAATGGCGTCTGACAGCTTCGTGACACGGGCTTTAAGCTTCCTGGAGGTCCGGCGCCACGGGCAACACCTCGCCTTCCCCGGCGTTCAGCCCAGGCAGAGGCCCGCAACTGATCCAGAAAGGCAGGGACCACCTGGGGAGGGATAAGGATTCCGGTTCATCAGTGATGAAATCGCGGGCCAACCCGAGCGCAGCAGGCAGGAAAAACGGTGACGGGGAGGTATGGAACCACCGAAGCGAAGCGGATGATCCGGAAACCGTATGAGGCCCCGCTCCGTCCCTCCACTTTCCCAGTCAGCAGCTCCACGCTCCGCATCCCGCCAGCCGACACAGGGAGGCTCCGGCGCCACTTGTGCCCGCAGGACATCACCCACAGGCCGCCCGTCCACCCAGAAGGAGGAAGCCGTCCGGGGCGAAGCGTGGACGAAAGTCATGCGCCCGTACCGCCTCCACCCTCCGCTTGCCGCCGTCACAGAAGGTGCGGACGTGGGAGCCTGAAGCCAGGTCTGGAGCAGCGGCAGGTGCCCGGGGCGTGAGGAGCTCAAAGGTGATTTGCAACGAGGTCCTCCAACCGCAGGCCCACCGCTGCCAGGGCCGAGCAAAACTGCTCGGGCGTGAGGGGCATCACGCTCAGGCGCGTGCCCCGACGGGTCAGGGGTGAGTTCGCCCACTCGGGCAGCGCGCGGAGGGCGTCCAGGGTCAGTATGGTGGGAAAGGCGAGGACCGCTTCCACATCCACCATGCTCCAGCGGGGATTCTCAGCTGCGCTGCGCAGGTCGTGGTACTCGCTCGCCGGATCGAACTGCAGGTCGTCCGGGTACGCCTCCCGCACCACCCGCAACACGCCCGCCACGCCCGCCGGTTTGGCGTTCGAGTGGTAGAAGAGCCCGAGGTCCCCCACCCGCATCTCCCGCAAGAAATTGCGGGCCTGGTAGTTGCGGACCCCGTTCCAGCGCTCGCGCCCCAGCCGGGCGAGGTCCGGGTAGCCGAACACGTCAGGCTCGGATTTGAGGAGCCACAACTGGGGCGGGGGAAAGGACATGGGCAAGAGGGTAACGTCTCCGTACCTTCGGGCACGCTGTGTCTGCCCGGACCGCTCTACACTCTGGGCCGTGCGTCTCCTGCCCTGGCTTCCCGTGCTGCTGCTGCTCGCCTTGGCAGCGTACCTGCTGCCGGACCGTTTGCCGGGGGGGCGCGGGGCGGAGGGCCTGGCCCCGCCGGCCACCACCCGCACCCTGCCCGGAGCGCTGCCCGAGGGGGCCCAGAAGGTGTTCGTCCGCTCGCGCCCCGCCGTGGTGCAGGTCCAGAGTCTGAACCCCCGGACGCAGGAGGGTGGACTGGGCACCGGCTTTTTCATCTCGGCGCAGGGGCAGGTGCTGACGGCCTACCACGTCGTGGCAACGGGCAAGCTGTTTCGGGTGCAGACCCTCTCGGGAAGGGCGATGGGGGCGCGGGTGACGGCCTACGATGCGGGGGCGGACGTGGCCCTGCTGCAGGTGGAGGGCCGTGGCCCCTTTCCAGCGCTCAACCTCGCCACCCGGCCTCCACGTGCTGGGGAAACGGTGCTGGCCATCGGCAACAGTGGGGGGGACTTTCTGCAACCACGCCGGGGCCAGGTCCTGCGGCTGAGCGCCGAGGCGGGCCGGGCCGACTTTCCGCAGGGCACGCTGGAAATGACGGCCCCCCTCGCGCCCGGCGACAGCGGTGGGCCGATCATCGACGGGAACGGGCAGGCCATCGGCGTGGTGAGTTATATCCGGGTGGACGACAGCGGTCAGACCCGTGCGAGTTACGCCGTGCCCGTGACGGAGGGCAACGCGCTGATCGCAGCGCTGCGGACCGGGGCACAGCGGGATGTGCCGGTGGTAGGTCTCATTTTCGACGTGGTGCACAGCGGCATGACCGATCCCCCGGGCGCTGTGGTGCGCCGCGTGGCTCGGGGCAGCCCAGCGGAACGGGCCGGACTACGCGGCGCCACACTGGACCGCGAGGGGAGGTTGGCGGCGCTCGGCGATGTGATCGTGCGGGTGGACGGCCGCCGGACGCGCGACGCGAACGAGGTCATCGGGGCTATTCGTCAGGCGAAGGTGGGCGATACGGTACGACTCGGATACGTGCGCAACGGTGAGGAACGGGAAGCCCAGATTCAGCTGGTGGGGCGGCGCAGCGTGCCGAACCTGGACGAGCCCTGACGTTTACCCGGACGTCTCCCCGATGTGCCCCCGCCCCTTCTCAAGGTGACCTGGGTCTCTCCCCAGCCGGGCCTCACCGCAGGCGGGCAAGCTGGGGGCATGTCACGCGCTTTCGTTCGCGAAGACGGCGCGGAGCGCTGGACCCCACCCACGCCGTCCCGCGCCTACCGCCTGGTCTGGACCGGTCCGCAGGGTCCCGAGACCGTCCACGAGACGGACGATCTGGTGCTGGCGCTCCACTGGCTGCGAGAACGGGACCGCCCGGGTTTCGAACTGCGGGACCATTTTGGGACCCTGCTCGCGCTGCTGGCGGCGTAACGCTCCTCGCTACCATTCCCCTTCCAAGGTGATGCGGGCCGTGCCCGCCAGGCTCTGGCCGGGCGCGAGGGTGCGCATATCGGTGCCGCCGATGCCGCGCGCCGTGAGGTTAAAGGCGTCGGTGGCGTGGGTCACGGGTTCCAGGGCCAGGCTGCCGTCGGGAGCCGTAAAAACGACGAGGTGCGAGTAGACCGCGTCGGCGGTCAGCACGAGCGCCCTTTCTCCCCAGTCCAGCCGCGCCACCCCGTCCCACGCGGCGTAGGTCTGGTCGATGTTCCGTCCACCCACCCCGGTGGCCCGTTCGTAATCCTCTTCCGGCTGAAGGGGACGTGCCCCACCTGTGGGCAGGTGCCGCGCGTCGGTGTCATAGGTGAGGGGCGCGTGGAAGGAGAGGCGGGCGTCCTGCCCGTCTTGCTCGCGGGTAAAGTAGGGGTGCAGGCCCAGCCCAGCTGGCATCTCGCGGGTATCGACGTTGGTCAGCGTGACGCTGGTATCCAGATGCGGCCCGTGCAGGATGTACTCCACCCGGCCCGTGAAGGCCCAGGGCCAGTTCACGTCGCCAAAGTCACGGCTGTCAAAGTCGCAGAGCAGGTGCTTTTCCGACACGTGCGTGACCCGCCAGGACCGGTTGCGCACGTCGCCGTGCTGGGTCAGGCCATCCGGCGTCGTCGGGCGCAGCTGCACCTGCTCCCCCCGAAAGGGGAAACGTGCCCCCGCGATACGGTTGGAAAAGGGCAGCAGCGTGAAGCTGGCGCACTGGCTGCTCGCCTTCACGTTTTTCAGATCAACGCGCCGCAGCACCGGCCGTCCAGAGCGTGAACGCAGGTTCAGGATGCTCGCGCCCACCTCAGGCACGATCTCCAGCGTGAGGTGTTCGCTGCTCACCGTCTCGATTTGCAGCGTCATGGTTTTCTCCGGGCGCGGGCGGCCTCATACAGCAGGATGCCTGCTGCCACCGAGGCGTTCAGGCTCTGTACCTGCCCCCGGGTGGGGATCTGGATGAGGCCGTCGCACTTCTCGCGCACCAGGCGGCGCATGCCCTCGCCCTCCGCGCCGATGACCAGGGCCAGTTTGCCGCTGAGGTCCGTGCGGGCCACGTCCTGCGCTGCCTCCCCCGCCGCGCCGTAGACCCACACGCCCTCAGCCTTGAGCTGGTCGATGAGGCGGGGCAGGTTTTTCGTCTGTGCGACGGGCAGGTGGCTCGTCGCGCCCGCCGCCGTCTTCGCCACCACGGGCGAGAGCGGCGCGCTGCGGCGCTCCTCCACAATCACTCCGTGCGCGCCCAGCACCTCCGCCGAGCGGATGATCGCCCCGAAGTTGCGCGGGTCGGTGATGCCGTCGAGCAGCATGACGAGCAGGTCTTCGCCCCTGGCCTCGGCGCGGTCCAGGATGTCGTCCACCGTGGCCCAGGCGAGGTCCTCGACTTCCGCGAGCACACCCTGGTGCTGGGTGGTGCCCGCGAGCTGATCGAGCTCAATGCGCGGCGCAAATCTCACCTGAATGTCAAAGGCCTTGAGGTCGCGCACGAACGCCTCTTCGACTCCGCGCGCGACGAGCACCTCCGTCACGCGCCCGTCTCGGAGGGCTTCCAGCACCGGGTTTCGTCCGTACAACAACATGGGGGCAGTGTAACGCCGTGCCCTCCGCAAGGGCACGCTTAAGGGTCAGATCGGCTGACCGTCAAACCGCTTTCCCGGCTCACCCCGGTCCTATTCGGCCCAGTCGTCGCGTTTGCCCGGTTTGGGCAGGGTGGTGTAGATCGCCGGATCGCTGGGATTGCTCGCCGCGATGAGGTGGCGCACCTCGCCCTCGCTGGGTTCGGCCAGCACGCGGGTGAAGTCGGAGGCATTCAGTACCGTTTCGCGCACCCCCCAGCCCCGGCCCTGCGCCCAGTCCACCAGTTCCTTGAGGGCCAGTCCGCCCGCCTCCCCGAAGGCTGGGCCAAAGGCGGGGGCTGTAATCAGCGCCTCGCCTCCCAGGGTCAGCAGGGCGGCGTAGCGCCGGTCGGGGCGTTCCTCCTGCCGGTCGGTGATCAGGATGATCCGTCCGTGCCCCTCGGCCGCGCCCGCCGCCCGGCTGTCCGGCTGGCCTTCGAGGTACGTCAGAACGGCGTGCAGCGTCTGCAGCGGTGCTCCGGGCACCCCGAACGGGTCAGCGACATGCATGGGGCCCAGTGTAGAGGGTCCGTTCACCCAGGGGGAGAGGCGCGGACGGTCTGGCCGGTTGTGGAGGCCCCTCCGGTTCTGGAACGCTATCCTGCCCGCATGACGCAGACGCTGAAAACCATGGTGGCGCAGGCACGCGGCGGCCGCGTGGTGCGGAGCGCCTTTCTTGCGGGCGACGATCTGGACCGCCGATTGCTGGCGGGCGACGACATCCGTCACGTCATCGCGGGCGGCTTTCCCGATGCCCGCCGGGTGGTGCTGACCCTCCACCCGGCGCATATCCCCGAGGTAGACAGCGGCGTGACGGTGCTGCGGGTAACCCCGGGCGCGGGCGGTCCTCCCTGGGACGTGCAGGACTTCGCGGTGCAGCTGCGCCGCCTGAACCTGCCCGAAGACCAGCTCGGCGACGTGCGTGAGGAGCGCAGCGGGGCTTTCCTGATCGCAGCCACCGGCAAGGCCGTGGGCACCCTTGAAGCGCTGACCGAACTCGGCGGGCGCGAGGTGGAGGTCGAGGAAGTTGGGGAAAGCGCGGGCCGGGGCTCCAAGACCCGCGAGGTCGTTGTGCCCTCCATGCGCGTGGACGTGGTGGGAGCCAAGGGCTTCGGTGTAAGCCGGGCGTACTTTCAGCAGGGCATCGACGGCGGCAAGGTGCGCCTCAACGGTCAGGCCGCCCGTGCCAGCTCCGAGATCCGTGAGGGCGACTCCCTCAGCGCCGACGGCCTGGGCCGCATCGACTTTAAGCGGGTGGTCAACGAGACGCGACGGGGTAACTTCAAGGTCGAGCTGGACGTCCACCGGTGAAGGCCGGGGCGTTCCTCCGCCTGCCGGCTGACCGCTTCCGGCTGACGGCTTCCCCTCCATGATCGATCTCACCGCTCGCAATCCCCAGGTCACGCCCGAAGAACTCACGGCGGACCTGAAGCCGAGCGCCCGCTTCCGGAACGTGCGCTTCGAGAACTACCGCCCCAATCCCGACTTTCCCAGCCAGGAGGAGGCGCGGGCCAGCCTCCAGGCCTTCTTGCAGGGCGCGCAGGTGCGGCCCGGCGGCTTTCGCCTGTTTCGGCGCAGCGCGCGTCCAGAGGGCCGGGGGCTGTACCTCGACGGTGGGTTCGGCGTGGGTAAGACGCACCTGCTCGCCAGCACCTACCACGCTGCCCAGGGCAAGCGGGCCCTGATGGGCTTTCAGGACCTGATGCACCTGATCGGCGCGCTGGGCATGAACCGGGCCGTGGAGACCTTCCGCACCCATGACCTGCTCCTGATCGACGAGTTCGAGCTGGATGACCCCGGCAATACCCACATGGCAAACACGTTCCTGGGTCAATTGATGCCGGGCGGCACGGGCGTGGTGGCCACCAGCAATACCGAACCCGGCGCGCTGGGGCAGGGCCGCTTCAACGCCTCGGACTTTCAGCGCCAGATTCAGGGCATCGCCAGCCGCTTTGAGACGCGCCGGGTGGACGGCCCCGACTACCGCCAGCGCGGCACCACGCCGGCCCAGCCCCTCACCCCAGACGAGTTCCGCGCCTGGCTGGCCCGGCAGCCCGAAGCCACGCTCGCTGTGCTGCCTCACCGCAACCTCAACCGGCATCTGCTCGACGTTCATCCCAGCCGCTTTGCCCGGATGCTCGCGGGCGTAGAGGCGCTGGCCGTCACGGACCTCGCCCCCATGCCGGACCAGAACATCGCCCTGCGCTTCGTGCATTTCGTAGACAAGCTGTATGATTTTGGCCTGCGGGCCGCTTTTACCGGCGCGCCGCTGGGCAGCCTCTTCAGCGAGACCTACCGCCACGGCGCGTATGCCAAGAAATACAGCCGCTGCCTCAGCCGCCTGTCCGAGCTGCTGCGCGAGGCGCGGGAGGGATAAGTAGGGAGAAGTGCGGAATGCCGCCGGCGTTCCTACGCCAGTGCCCGCACCTCCGCCTCCAGCGCCTCCAGAGACCCCCGCAGGTCGGTGGTGCGCCGCTCGGCCTCGGCAAGGCGCACTTCCTCGCCCTGGGTAAAGTGGGTATAGGGGCGGATGGCGTCTTGCAGGCGGCTGTCGGCGCGTTCCTGCTCGCGTTCATACTCGCGGCGGATGATGCGTTCCAACGCTTCACGCAACACTGCCACCTGCTGCCGCAGTTGCCGCTGCGCCTGCAGCCGCTTGTTGGGCAGCACGAACAGGCCCAGGCTCCCCAGCGTGAGGCCCGCCAGGATGCCGCCGGTAAAGTCCAGGGCCGTGGCCCCCACCGCCAGGCCCAGCAGGGCGCCCAGCCCGATCCCACCCGCCAGGCCGCCGACACCGCCCTTCACCGCGTCCTCAGCGTCGCGCGACAGCTGCCGGGCGAGTTCCTGCTCGGTCGTCCGTTCCAGGTGGTCGCGGGCGCTGCCGGCGATGCCCTCCAGCAGGGTGCCCCGGTCGTAGGAAAATCGGGTGCGGGCCACTTCTCCGGAAGGCTGGCGGCGGATCAGGAACGCCTGCACGTCCTCCCAGAAGTGAAGGTTGGCCTCTACGAAACGGTCGATCATCGAGCCGAACTGCCGGTCGACGGCTTCGGGGAGGTCCGACACGGCCTCGCGCCGGAAGCTGTCCTCGAGTTCGCGGCCGTTGACCAGGCTGCGCAGATTGCCGAAGCGCAGTTTGCTGTCGATAAAGCGGTCCGCCCGCAACTCGAACTCGCCCAATAGCCGGCCCACCCGGTTGAGCTGGCCGTCCAGTTCACCCAGCATCGCCTCCCTGTGCCGCTCGCCCTGACCTTCCAGATCGCGCAGCACCTGCAGGTCCTGAGTCAGGACCGCGCGTGCAGCCTGCGCCCGGGACTCCTCCGCTGCCAGCAGTTCTCTGGCTGTTCCGAGGGGACTTCGCAGTTTCAGGCGGACCCGTTCATTTTCCGAGAGCCGCGCCCGGAGGGCGTCTCGCAAGGCCCCGAAACCCGCGTCGCCGCCCCGCTGCTCCCGCCGCGCGCTGATCAGAAACACGGGCGGCGTCAGGCCCAGTACCCCGCGCGCGCCTGTTTCCACAAACGCCCGTATCTGCTCCTGCTGTTCGGCCGTCTCCAGCAGGTCTGCTTTGTTGACCACCATCACCACGCTGCGTCCCCAACGCGCGGCCAATGTCAGGAATTGCCGTTCGGTCTCGGTAAAGGGACGGTCCGCGCTTGTCAGAAACAGCACCAGGTCTGCCCGGGGCAAGAAGCCCTCGGTCAGCGTCTGGTGCTGCCGGATGATCGCGTTGGTGCCGGGCGTGTCCACCAGCGCCACCCCTTCCAGGCTGGGCAGGGGATAGGTCAGGCGACTGACGAAGGGATCGCGCGTGGGTTCCATCTCGCCCGGCTTCTCGCCGTGCACCAGGACATAGATGCGGTCCGTGGTTGGCGTGACGCCCTCGGCCAGTACGGCCGCGCCCAGCAGGGCATTGACAAAGCTGCTCTTGCCTGCATTGAACTCGCCCACCACCACCAGCAGGAAACTCTCGTCCAGCCCCTTGATTGCCTGGCGGGCGTGCTCGGCCGCCTCGGGCGGGGCGCCCTGGACCTCCAGAAAGGCCTGAAGGTCCGCGAGGAGCGTGCGCTCACGCGAGAGGAGGGCCTGAAAGTGGGGGGAGACGAGCATGCGGACATAATACTTTAAATGAAGTTGCCTAGTATTAATAATGTTTATAATAAAATATTGGAATGGTTGTATAAATCCTACCGCTGTTTGTTATCTATTGCTGCTCAAAAGAGCGAGTGAAGTTTTCCTGCTTGATGGTGACAAATCTTGGAGTGAGAGGCGGGAGGTCGCCAGCATTTTGGAAGTTGGTCTCGAAGCTCCAGTTGCGGCTGGGCGGGTTATAGAATCTGTACTTGTTTAGATAGAAAGTTCCCGAAGAGTGCTGTGGTTTCGCTAGGCTTACCAACGAACCTCTGTAAACGAACTGTTGTGAGCCAGAGGGATTGTCTCCGTTTGAACCCCACTCTTCATGGAACCGCATCATGTTATGTACTCCCCCGCTAATAGTCATGTTGGCATCGTTATACACTGCTTTTTCATCACCTGTTGAGGCTGTTCCAGCCAACATTGCTGTCTGAATAGTAGTTGCTGAGGTGACAAGGCGGCAAAATAGCGGGTATTGAGATTTAAGATCTGGAGTGGTAGACAGTTGGCCTGCAGAAATTGACCCCTGCAGCTGCTGAGCTGAGCCTGTAGTACCTGCGCTACTGTAAGCATTCCAGGTTTGACCAGAAGTAAAAGTAAATGATGAAATTGTACTAGAGTTTGATGCCTCTGGGTCATCAAAGTTTTGTTTGCCGGTAACATTTGCTTGACTCATATACAGCGAGCTTCCAAGTCGGCACGTACCTGGCTGTGACCAGCTGCTCGAAAGGATGTTCATAGAGTCTGCGAGAATAGCAGAGGGACGCCATCCAGCAGTTCTTGTTGTCGGTGTGTTGTAATTACCTTGGACAAACGCTGCCTGATCCGTGACAAATGTAATGCCCATTGGAATCGGATCTAGAGGATTAGAAGATCTGAGAGTACCTCCATTTTTCAATCGAATGCCATAGTTATTTGGTACAGGAGGATTGGATTGTGAAATGGAAGTTGAAGTGGCGGGGGTCAGGGCACCATTAATCGCATTTGTCAGAATGCCTGCTCCTGGGCTGTCGTCAACAGTAGCGTAGATTACAAGACCGTTGTCGCTGTTATTCGCCAAGCCATCATCGATTCCCAGTACTGTTTTTTGTAGCTGTATGCAGGCAAATAAATTCGGAATATCTAAATCCAGAAGAACCTTGTTAGAGCGTGCACTGGGAGTAGGTACAACTGAACTGCCATAAGAAGAACTGGGAGAATATGCTGGAGAGTCCCAGTTGGAGCCTTCTCGATTGTCCCGGAAACCTGTTGAGAAAGAGACTGCAGTGTTGCAAACGCCGCCTGCCAGAACGGGATTGAGGAGTGCGGAGCCGTTTGCGGCCACAAAAATAGGGTACCAGGTGGTGCCACTTTTCTTAAGAACCACTCTTGCGTCTGCCTTCTGCCAATAGAGTGCATCTCCATTTGGCTGCAGTTGTCCAATTGTAGGTACCTGAACAGGCGTCGTGGCTTTTAGTCTGCCTCCATACAGCTGGCTACTACCGGATGTGACGGCATTGAGTAGGACTGACCTAGCACCCCCACAGCTAATATTATTAGCATTGCCTCCAGCATCATCGATAGTTGTTCCTGACTTACAATAATCAAGGCTCTTCCAGCCGTCATAAATGGCGCCTCCAGAGGAAGTTTGTCCATGTAGTGCCAGATTAGAATCCAGGAATAGGTTGCCATTGGTGTGTACCGGTCCATATAGATTTAAAGGAGCAGTGTTTGAAAATTCAAGATCTTTATCAAAAAAGACGGCAAATTGAAATAGGGGAACAAGCCTGCTTCTGAAGATGAGGTTGGTAATTGCCTCTGGGTTCCCCTTGGAGTTATAGGACTGACTGTACACTGTGTAGGGCGTTTCGATAGCTGTCAAATTCTCAAAATTGTCTCCTGGTGGAATACGTCCCGGACTTGAAGTTCCTACTGAGATAAATGTCTTTACTTGACGACCATTAATGACGGAAGTCTGACAACTGAAGTCTCCAGCCCCCTGATTTGTCGATCCTACACAGGGACTGTCGAGGCTTGGGGATGTACCTGAAGGTGTCTGTTGATTCTCAAAAATCCTTCTTGTTTTCGCGGCTCTTGCATTAAGACCGCCCTCCGATGCATAAAATCCAGCACTGGCATTGTTGCTGTTGGTAGAAGTCCTAGAATTAGAAATTGAGAACGTTGTATAGATGGCAAGTGATACGAGTAGAAGGGCTATCAAAGTAACGACGGTGACCAATATATAGCCTTTGTCTTTGTGACTCACAAGATCTCCTCAGGGCGTAGTAAGGTTGGTGGGACTAGAGGCAACGTTACGCGGATAAATGCTTGCTGTGTATGATTTTTGGGCTGACCCTAGAATAGTAGAGTTTGGAGATTTAGAGCCCAATGTGATGTTGATATTCTTTATTCTTGACCATGGACCGTTGAGACCGATGGACGTAACGTTGGCGGTGGGATTTAATAAATCAGCCGAGGCATTGAGCGTCTGTACGTTAAATGCAACAACCTGTGCCTGAGAGTCCGTTTGTCCACCCAGTGCAAGTATAAGCGTATCACCCAATTTTTTGTATCTTCGCTCATCAACAAGAATAATTTGACTATTGTTGGCTGCGGAGAAATCTGATGAGACAATTGAGTTTAAGGTTATGGACGTTCTATAAAAGCTTCCTGCGGAAGTTGTGGTTGTCAGTCTAGGGTTTACAGATAAGACCACAGCCTTTGCTACGGCTGAAGGTAGGGTAGAAGATGCTGGTCTGTAGAGTATGGCAGCCTGAGGCTGATTACTCTTCGAATCAAAATAGCTTCGCCACCGCTGAACGTTGTCATCGTCATTGTTGGAATCGCCATCGCTGTAGGTGCAGGCGGCCGTAGATACTGTAGATGTGGGTGGGGGACCATTGACCTGTATAGTGTTGCCGCTTACGCTGCATAGCGGTAATCTCGGAATGAGAGTTCGACTGGCAATAGATATGTTGCTTCTGACTATTATTTGTTGCAATGCATTATCTATTTCAACTCCAGATATTCCAAGACCAAAGTCTAAGTTTTCCCCAGCTTGTCTTAGATCGTTAGACAGCATATCTATTGCCCCTTGGGCATTTTGACTTGCAGCCACTCTTGAGGAATCATTTGAAGAAAGTTTTGAAATATTTATATAGTATGTGAAAGCCAAACCAAGGACCATAGCGCCTATTGATGTAGCTACAAGAATCTCGAGAAGAGTAAACCCCTTTTCTGCGAAAGGGAGGTTGGAGGTTCTACAGGGAAGTAAAGAAGGTTTCTGTCTTCTGTAGGAGTTTGCTTCCATACTTAACCTCAAGTCTAATGTAGACGGAATTGGAGTCGCACTGCAGATCTGATGGCATATCCGAGGGACAGAATGTGGAGTTTACTGTGAGCGTGTAGTTATTAACAACAACGGAACTGCTACTGCTTGTCCTTAGTGCTCCATACCCTCCCTGCCTTCTATAATCCTCCATATATTTTTCTGATAATCTTACGGCATCATTTTTAAGTTCGACATTTCTGTTGAGAGAAGCGTTGGCAAGAAGATTTGATACTAAGACTGCCATTACAACACTAAGGACCGACATCGCCACTAGAACTTCAATAAGAGTAAAACCCGAAGACTTGTTCAAATTATATTCCATATACCCTCACTGCGCCACCCAGGGCAACTTCAACGACGTAAGAATGCTTGCCATCTGACACTCTAACGGAGCCTACGGTTGCATCTGATGGGATATATGCAAGGCCTCTGGAGTTGAAGCAAACGACAAGTTTGTAGTTAGCGGGCAAAGAAGCATCGGGCGCTGTAGTGGGAGTACTTATTACAAATGTACTAGGTACTGTTCCTCCAGTTAATTCGCCATAAGAAATTGTTTTTATATTCGTCCAGGATGAAGGTGAAGCCGTGGAGCAATTCTTCGCCTGCTGTATTAATAAGTTCCCACTGCTGCCCAGTAGCAATCTTTGTGACACGGTATTCGATGTAGACTCACTACGTGTGCCTGAGAGTATGCCGTAAACCACTTGAGAAGCATCTCGGGCCGGGTTTTTAAAATTTGCATAGCTAAAGAAACCCACTGAAGCAAGAATTGCAATTACAGCAATTACAATTAAGAGCTCGAGAAGGGTAAATCCCGAACTTCTAAATCCATGTATAAGAGTGTTGGCACTTCTTTCGGCGGTCATGGGCAAGTTGATTCCTCCTTGGCGTTTAAGAAGATGGAGAGGCGAGCGTTGATGGTGGGCTTGCAGTCTTCCCATTTGATATCATTCGAGCTGCCTTGTGGCTCCTCGTCGTTGCAATCTGGCCAGTTTTATAAACAGTCATGAGCTGTATAATAAGAATTCTTAATTCTTTTTTTCTTGTGGTGTAAAATTGGGACTTGCCCAAATTCTATATGTAACCAATTTCTCTCTTTTCCCATGTTGAGTAGCAACACTACCTCTGCCCCAGGGAGTGCGCCATAACTGGACCCGATGCCGGGACGAAACGACGCCGGACCACTGGTGGATCCCCCCGTCAACCCTGACCTACCGGGAATGCCCGAGCCCAATTTCACGCAGAACCCAGGTCCCCGGGGCTTCCCCTTCCCACCTCATGCCGGCGATATGAGAAAAAAGCCACGTTCAGCATAGACAGCGGCAACGGCAGACGAAAGACCCCCAACAAGGTGGTCTTTCGTTTTTAGGATGGTGGGGTTTCTGCCAGGGTCCACCCGTTGGTGCGCAGCCAGGTCCGCCACTGCCGGTGATCTGGCATCAGGCGCTCGACGTGCGTCCAGTAACGGGGCGAATGGTTGAGTTCGAGGAGATGGGCCGCCTCGTGCAGCGCGACGTAGGCGGCCACCTCGCGGGGTGCGCGGCACAGGGCCCAGTGCACCCGGATGTCACCCCGCGCCGTGCAACTGCCCCAGCGGCTCCGGGCACGGCTGAGCCGAACCTGGCGCAGCCGGTCCCCTGCGCCGAGCGCCTGCGCGTAGGCCTCGACCAGGGCCCGCAGCGCGGGTAGGCCCGCTTCCCCGTACCAGGTCTCCACCTGGGCGCGGAGTTCCCGGGACGTTCCCGGCGCCACCCGGACGTCACCTCCCTGCCGCTCTGGAGCGGTGAGGCCGGGAACCAACCGCAGCGTCAGTGTCTCGCCCATGAAGGGGAGGGGAGAGCCGTCCGTCAGGGGACGTGCGTGCTGCGAGCGCTCTACCCCCTCGGAGAGGTGGCCCTCGGCCCAGGCCCGCTTGCTCTCGACGAAAGCCTCAATCTGGCGCAGGGGCAGCGACGCTGGAGCGAAGACCGTCACCGTACCTGTCCGCACCTGCAGGGCCAGCGTGTGCCGCCGGGCACTGCGTTTGAGAACCACGGGAACGCCCCCGACGGTCCATTCGGTGGAGCGTGGGGGGCGCGTGGGCGAGGGGGACATTGCCCCTCAGTATGGCGGACTCAAAGCTGGCTGAAGGTGTCGCAGGTGTTGGGATCGCCGCCCTTGTAGCCGCGCATGAACCACGAGACGCGCTGCTGGCTGCTGCCGTGGGTAAACGAATCGGGCACCACCCGGCCGCGCGACTGGCGTTGCAGGGTGTCGTCCCCGATGGCCTCGGCGGTGCTGACGGCTTCCTGCACGTCGGCCTGGGTGATTTTGGCGAGGCTCTGCACGTGGTTGCCCCACACGCCCGCGAAGCAGTCGGCCTGCAACTCCATTGCCACGCTGTAGCGGTTGGCCTCGGCCTCGGTGTTCGCCTGCTGCTGGGCGCGGGTGATCTTGTCGGCGATGCCAAGCTCGTTCTGGACGTGGTGCCCGACCTCGTGCGCGATCACGTAGGCGTACGCGAAGTCGCCCCCGCCGCCGAGCTGCCGGTCCATTTGACTGAAAAAGGAGGTGTCGAGGTACACCTTCTGGTCCGCCGGGCAGTAGAAGGGGCCGGTCGCGCTCGTGGCACTGCCGCAGCCGCTGCGGGTGGACTGGGAGAACAGCTCCAGCACGGGCGGCGTGTAGGTGCGCCCCGCCTTCTGAAAGATGCCGCTCCAGACCTGGTTGGTGCTCCCCAGAATGCGGTCGACGAAATCGTAGGTCTCGTCGCCTGCGCCCGCCTGTGTTCCTCCGGTCTGACCCGGTCCGGTTTGCGTCTGCCCGGTCTGGGTTTGTCCGCCGGTCTGCGTCGGTTGCGACGGGCCTCCACCCGTGATGGAGCTGGGGTCGATTCCAAAGAACATGGCGATCAGCGCGATAATCAGGCCGCCAATGCCGCCGCCAACGGCAAGGCCGCCTCCCGGTAGGCCGCCGCCCCCCCGGTTGTCCTGAACGCCGCCACCGCTGCTGGGCAGGTTTTTCCAGTCCATCGTGTTCGCTCCTCCGTCCGCTGGGGGCCGGTCCACGCCTCAAACGGCGGCCCGGCTCCCCGATGCTGTGGTGGCCATTTTAGTTCTGCTTGCCTGACGCGGCCTTAGCCAAAGCTGCACCAATAGCCAACGAAAAGCTGCGCCTCCACGTATGTTTTAAGCGCGCAGGCGCAGCGGGTGGGCGAAGGTTCAGTCGGTGGCGGGTGCCAGCTCCGGGATGGGTCGGGGCGCGGGCGGCGTCTGACGGCGGCGCTCGAACTGGTAAAAGACGCTGGGGACCACGAAGAAGGTCAGCAGGGTGGAGGTGATCACGCCGCCCAGAATCACGATGCCGAGGCCCCGGCGGAACTCGGCCCCGTCCCCCTGCCCAAGCACGAGCGGAATGCTGATCACCAGCACCGTCAGGGTGGTCATCAGGATGGGGCGAAAACGCAGTTCGGCGGCCTCAATGAGGGCTTCGCGCAGGGGCAGCGACCCCATGCGCTCGGTCACGAATTCCAGGTACAGGATCGAGTTCTTGGTCGATAGCCCCAGCAAGATCACCATGCCCAGCACCGTGATCACGTCGAGGTCCACCCGAAACAGGTGCAGCGTCCACAGCGCCCCCACGATGGCGAGCGGCACCGGCAGCAGCAGGTAGACGGGATAGCGGAACGAGTTGAACTGTGAGCCCAGCACCAGGTAGGTCAGTAAGATCGCCATGCCCAGCAGGATCGGACCGTAAAACACCAGGTCGCCCGTCAGGCCCGCGCTGCCGAAGGAACTCGCATTGCCCAGGGTCACGTTGCCCGTCAGCAACCCCGCGTCCCGAACCTTCGTGATGATCGTCTCCTGGTAGCTGAAGGGGTTGGGGCCGCCCTTTTTCAGGTTGATGTCGAGGGTGGCGGTATACGCCTTGTTCAGTCGGCGCAGGGTGGCCGGGGCCTGCCGCAGCTGAAAGGCCCCCAGGTCCGAGAGGGTGACGTTGCTCCCCAAGGCCTGCGAGTACACCGTCTGAGACAGCAGGCTCTGCTCACTGCTGATCTGCGCGGGGTCGAGCCGCACCACGATGTCCACGCTCCTGTCCGCGTCGCGCAGGGTGCCCGCCGTGGTGCCGCCGTTGTAGGTCCGCAGCGCCTGGGCCACGTCGCTGGCGCTCAGGCCGCTGCCCGCCAGTCGGCCCGCGTCGGGCACGAAGGTGCGCTCCTGCCGGGTGGCGCTGAGGCTGCTCTTTAGCAGGGTGATGTTCGGGTCTTGCCCGAGCAGGCGCACCACCGCGCGGTTGCGCTCGGTCAGCAGCGTCTGGTTGGGGGCCGTCAGCGCGAGGCTGATGTCGGCGCTGCCCCCCGGGCCGGTCTGTTCGCTGGAGACGCGGACTTCGGCCCCCGGCGTGCTGGCCGTCAGTCTGGAGAGGTCGCGGGCGTAGCGGGCGCTCAGGGTGTCGATGGGTGGGCGCGCCGTCTTGGGCACCAGCGTCAGGGTCAGGGAAGAGGTATTGGCGTTGGTGCCGCCCAACTCGCCGCCCGCGCCCACGCTCGTCTGGATCAGCTTGACCTCGGGGCGCTGAAGCAGGTCGTTTTCCAGCCGGGCCGTCAGGGCGTTGGTGGTGGCGAGGTCCGCGCCGGTGGGCAATTCCAGGTCCACCGTCAGGATGCCGCTGTCACTCTTGGGGGTAAAGGCGAAGCCCACGCCGCGCAGAGCCAGCGGGGCCGAGAGCAGAAAGAGCCCGGCGATCAGCATGACCACCCAGGGACGGCGCAGGGCCGCGCCCACGCTGCGGGCATACGCCCGCGCCACGGCCATCACGGCCCTGTTGGTAATCCCGTGCAGGGTCCCGGTCACGGCTTCGAGCAGGGCCAGCAAGACGGTCAGAACGTAGCGCGCCAGCGTCAGCAGTGCGGGCGCGAGCAGGATGGACAGCGCGGCAACGGCAGGCCGGGGCAGGAGGGTGACCTGGCTCAGCGCTGCCCACGCCCCGGCCCCCGACAGCGCGAGCAGCAGCAGGCCTGGCAGGCGGCGCACGCCGACCAGGGCCTCCCGGAAAAAGCGGGGCAGCTGTGCCAGGACGCCGGGCACGCCCGCCCAGGTCAGCGGCTCGGGGTCTGCTGTGTACGCCATGCGCACCGTCAGAAACAGCAGGCTCTCCAGCCAGCTCATCACGATGGCCGCGGCCAGGCCCAGGCCGAACTGGCTGAAAAACTGTCCCAGGATGCCGGGCATCAGCGAGAGGGGAATGAGGACCGCCAGCAGCGAAAACGAGGCGGCGGTGACGGCGGAAAAGACCTCCGAGCCGCCCAGCAGCACGCTCCGCAGGCGGCTGTAGCCCAGGTCGCGGTAGCGCTGCACGTTCTCCGCCACCACGATGGAGTCGTCCACCACGATGCCGATGGCAACGATAATCGCAAGCAGCGAAATGATGTTGAACGAGTAGCCCATCAGGTTGTACAGCAGTGGCGCGGCGCTGATCGAGATCGGGATGGCGAGCACCACCGCGAACACGGTGTTCAGCCGTCCCAGAAACAGCAGCACAATCACGCCGACGGCCCCGATGGCGATCAGGAACTCCTTGAAGGTGTCGCGCACGGTGCTGCGCGTTTCCTGGGTGGTGTCGCTCGCCAGCGTCAGGCGGTAGCCCGCCGGAAGGGGCTGGGCTTCCATCGCTCCCCGGACCGCGTCGGAAACGGCCACGCTGTTCGTGCCGCTGCCCTTGCGCACGTCGAGCAGCACGGCGGGTTGGCCGTTGACGCGGGCGTAGCTCGTCGCGCTCGCCGAGGCGTCGCGCACGCTCGCCACGTCGCTCACCCGCAGGCCGGAGGAGGCGTCCACCAGGGTGCGCTCCACATCACCCAGCGAGGTCGGCGTGTTGCGGGTGGAAAAGCCGACGGTGTTGCCGCTCTGCGTCAGGTCCCCGGCGGGCAGGTCGAGGGCAGAGGCCTGCAGGGCCGCCGTCACCCGCGCGGGCGTGAGGTTGTAGGTCTGCAGCCGCGCCGGGTCAAGCAGGACCTGAATCTGCCGTTTGGGTCCCCCCGAGACCGTCACGTCGGCCACGCCCTTTACGCGCTGCAGCCGGGGCACCAGGGTGTCTTCGGCGTAGCCCACCACGTCCGCCGTCCGCGCCGGGCCGCCCAGCAGTGCGAGCGTCAGGATGGGGGTGGCGTTGGGGTCGAACTTCTGCACGACGGGTGCGTCGCTGTCACTCGGCAGGGTGCCGCGAATGGACGCCACCGCCTGCGACACGCTGTTGGCCGCCGAGTCGACGTTGATCCCGTCGGCAAAGGTGATGACCACCGCCGACTGGTTGCTCACCGAGGTGGTGTTGATGTCCACCACGCCGCTGATGGAACTGATCGCGTCCTCGATGCGGCGGCTGACCTCGCGGTCCACCTGATCGGGCGTCGCGCCGCTCCACGAGGTGCTGACGGCCAGCACGGGCACCTCGAAGTTGGGCAGCAGCTCCACACCCAGCCGCGTGGTGGCGATCAGCCCCAGCAGCACGGCGACGAGGAAGATGCCCAGCGAGAAGACGTAGTTGCGTACGCTGAAGCGCACGCCCGGATGAACGGCGGGTTCGGGCGTGCCGTCGGGCAACGTTCCGCGCGGCAGATTCAGTTCGGGAGGCTCGTGGGTGCTCACGGCGCGGCCTGCCCGGAGCCCTCGCCCAGCTGGGCGCCTGCCCGAATGCCCGCGCCGTCCTGCAGGCTGGGCGGCACGGGCGAGATCACCCGCACGCCCTCTTCCAGTCCCTGCACGGCGACCTGTCCCCCGGACTCGGCCACCACGCGCACGGTTACGCGCCGGGCAACGCCGTCCTCGGCCAGATACACGGCGTTCTCACCCCCCTCTACGCTGATCGCGCTCGTCGGCACGAGGACGCCCCGGCCCAGCGCGGCGCGGTAGCGAATCTGGGCCGTGCCTCCCACCGGCAGCTGGCCCCCGCCCTCCACCCGCGCCTCCACGGGAACGAGGCGGTCCGCCCCCGCCACGCCGCTCGCGCCCTCGACCGTCGCCACGTAGTTCGCGCCGCCGTAACTCAGGTTGAGTTTGGTCCCGGGCCGCAGCACCCGCGCCTCGGCGGGCGGCACGGTAAAGCGGGCGCGCAGCCGCCGTTCGTCCACCAGCCGGAAGACGGTGCCACCCTGATTCACGAACTCGCCCACCTCCACCGGCAGGCTCGCAACCAATCCCGCGAAGGGAGCGCGCACCTGGGTTCGGTTCAGATTTTCCTCAGCCTGCCGCACTCCCGCCTGGGCGGTGCTCAGCTGGGCCTGCAGCAGGGCCACGCTGCTGCTCTGGCCGCCGCGCCCGTTTTGCGTGAGGGTGTTCTGCGCCTGGGCCAGCGTGCTCTGCGCCTGTGCCAGGGCGCTGCGCGAGGCGTTGAGGTCCGCCTGACTGATGCCCCCGAGGCCGTAGAGCTGCTCGGCGCTGGCCGCGTCCTGGCGCGCTTTGGCAAGTCCCGCCTCGGCGGCCTGGACGCCGGCCTGCAGCGAGGCGGTGCCCTGCGCCGTGTTCGTCTGCGTCTGCTGCAGGCTGATCTGCGCCTGCTGCACCTGCAACCGGGCGTTTTCCAGGGCCTGCCGGGCCGAGGTGTCGTCCAGCCGCACGACGACCTGCCCGGCTCCCGCGCGCTTGCCTTCCTGGGTCAGCACCGCCGTGACGGTTCCGCCCGTCTGCGCCGCCACGTTGCTGTCGCGCTCGGCCTGCAGGGTGGCGGTGGCGGTGCGCACCACGTTCAGGCTGCCTGTGCGGGTGGTCAGGGTCCGCACGGCGAGGGCGGTGGTCTTGGGGGGTGGCGCGTCCAGATCATTCCCAGTGGTCTTGACGGTGGTTTTGGTGGTCTGCGCCTTGCCTCCACCCGGCGCGCAGCCCGTCAGGAACAGCAGGGTCGCGGGCAGCAGGGTGAGGGGCAGCGCGGCCCGCTGTGGGAAACGGGTCAATGGACTCACCTCACCAGTCCGGTCACGTCGGTGCCCGAGGCCGCGCCCAGGACCGCCAGCGAGCGCCACAGGTTGTCCTGCGCCTGGGTCAGGGCAAAGGCCGCCTGCTGGGCCTGAACCTGCGCCTGCTGCACCTCTACGGCAGCGGCGGTCCCCGCCTTCAGCTTGGCCTGCGTCTGGGTCAGGGTGGTCTGCGCGTTGGCGAGGCTCTGGCGGGCCAGGTCCACCCGCTCCTGCGCGTCTTGCACCGTGCGGTAGGCGTCGCGCACCTGGGTCAGCGCCCCGCGCTGGGCCGTCTGGAGGTCGCGCCCCGCGTTGTCCAGCGCCACCCGGGCGTCTTGCAGGGTCCGGACCGGCGTGTAGTCGTTGTCGGCAAGCCTCACCTGCAGCGCCGCGAGGTCCGCGCCCTGGGCGGCCTGCACCAGCGTGGGCAGGCGCTTTTCCAGCCCGGTTTGCAGGGCGGCGAGGGTGACGCTCAGTTTGGGCGGGGTGGGCGGCGCGCTCAGGCGCAAGTCGGTCCCCGTATTCACGCCCAGCGTTCGGGCGAGTTGCGCTTCGAGCACCGGCAGCTGCGCGCGGGCGTCGGCGAGTTCCTGACGGTTCTGGTTCAGGCTGGCCTGCGCGCGGCTTACGTCCAGCGCCGTGGCGACGCGGGCGGCCAGACGGGCCCGCGCGATCTGCAGGTTGCGCTCGTCGAGGCTGACCTGGGCCGTATTCAGGTTGATTTTCCCCGAAGCCTCAAAGGCCGCCAGGTACTGCGACACCACGCTTTGCGCCACGCTCAGCTTGGTGCCCGCGAGGGTCGCCTCGCCTGCCGCCGCCGCCTGCTCGGCCTGGGTCAGCGACGTGATGATGCTGGTGGGGTCTGCGCGGGCCGAGCGCAGGGCGGCCTGTGCCTTTTGCAGGTTGGCGCGGGCGGTGGTGACGTCGGGCCCACTGCCCAGGGCGCGGGTCACGGCGTCGGGCAGCGACAGGCTGAGGGTCTGAGCGGCGGCCAGGGGCGAGAGGAGTGTCAGGGCAAGGGTGAGGGGCAGGTGTTTCATGGGCGGGCCTCCGGAGTGGGTGCGGTTTGGGTGGATGGAGTTGCCGGAGCGGCAGTCAGCAGCGTGAGGTCGAGTTCGGCGCTGCTCTGCGCCAGCCGCAGCGACGCGAGGAAGGCCTGGACGCGGGCGTTTTCTTCTCCCAACGCGGCCTGGCGAAGCTGCAGGTTTGCGTCCTCCACGTCCAGCGCCGTGACCAGTCCAGCCGCCAGACGGGCGCGAGCGGTCCCCTGCGCTTCCTGGGCCTGCCGCAGGGCTCCGCGGCGCGACGCGAGCGTGTCCAGGGCGGTCAGCAGGTCCGCCTGCCGTTGCCGCACCTCCAGTTCCACGCTCTGCCGCGCCGTGGCCAGGGCCAGTTCAGTGCCCTGCACCGCCACCTCCGCGCTGCGGACGGAGACGCGCTTGTCTCCCCCCACCAGCGGCACGCTCGCCGTCAGGGCCAGGGTCACCCCGGTGGGCTGCTCTCCCGGGGTCCGGACGGGCACCCGCGCCTGTCCGGCCAGCACGCCGGTCTTGGCATTGAGGCTCGCCCCCACCGTCCAGCCCGCGGGACTTTGCCCCGCACCCAGTTGTCCGTACTGCACGCTGGCGTTCAGCTCGGGCAACCCGGCGTCCAGCCGGGCAGCTTGCAACCCCGCCTGGGCGTCCAGCAGGTCGTTCTGGGCTCCCGTGACCTCGGCCCGTCCGGACAGCGCGCGGGCGATCACGGCGTCCACCGCCGTGGGGAGCTGGGGCTCGGTGGGCAGCGCACCGTAGGCGGCGGGATCGGTGGGCAGGAAAACGGGTTGGCCCAGCAGGTTGACGAGCTGCCGGGCGGCGAGGTCTGCGTCTCCCCCGGCCTCGCGTTGCCGGGCCTGGGCATCGGACAGCGCCTGCTCGCGGGCGAGCAGGCCGGAGAGGGGCAACACGCCGGCCTGCCGCTGGGCCTGCGCCACCTGCAGCTGCCGTCCGGCGAGGGTGGCCTGGGCATCTGCGAGGAGGCGGGCCTCCTGGGCATTCCGCGCGGCCCAGTAGGCCTGCACGGTATTCAGGGTGAGCGTGGCCTGGGCGGCGCGGCGTTCGGCGGCGGCGCGCAGGAGGGACCGCTGGGCCTGACGCACGGCTTCAAGGGGAGGGGACCAGGGAAGAACGGCGATGGAAGCCTGGGCGGTGAGGGTGGCGCTCAACTGGGTCTCGCCGGAAGCGGCGGGAAGCTTGACGGCGTTCGCCTCGGCCCCAACGGAGAGGTTGAATCCGGCGCGGGCCTGGGCCGCGGCGAGGGCGAGCTCGGCACTGCGGTAGCGCAACTCCGCACTGCGCCACCCTGGAGAGCCGCGCAGCTGCGTCAGCACCTGACCGAGCGATAGCGCTGAGCTGGGGCCCGGCGATGCGGCAGCGGGAAGCGGAGCAGGGCTGGACAGCTCCGTCTGCGCCAGCGCGCTTCCACCAGCCAGGGCCAGCGAGAGCAGAAGAACAAGGGGAGGAGAACGCATAAAGACCTCGGTGGGCACCAGGGGTGGAAAAAAGATTAGAGAGCCGTCACTCACTTATTCTTCTCGCCATGTCTGGTTTCTGTTGTGGCGGTGGCGGGAGGACTTCTTGAGAACGCTTTGGTGAAAAAGGCACTTTTCGACCCATCTCACCCACAGTGTGGGGTGCGCCTCCCCTTCGCGCATCCGCCTAAAGGAGGGGAAGGCCGCGGGCACTCAGGGCTCCAGGCCAGGCCACACCACATCCAGCAGGCCGCGCACGAAGCGTCCTGGGTCGATATGCTCCCGCGCGGAACAGGGCAGCATTTCCAGATGCACGTACTGGGTCAGGGCACCCATCAGCAGCAGGGCCGTCACGTCGGCGTCGAGTGGGCGTAGCCGTCCGCGCCCCGACTCGGCGCGCAGGTAGTCGGCCACAGCCCGGGTGTCTTGCTGAACGGGGTGATTGAGCGTCTCCAGCAGGGGATTGTGGGAGGGGTCGTGCCCGCGTGAGAACACCAACATCAGGTGGGGCACCACCCGCGCCGCGTGGTCCAGAAAGTGCAGGGCCGCACGTTCCAGGTTGCGCCGCACGTCCCCCTGACCTGCCAGGCCCGAGAGTTCCTCGCGCCAGGAGGTAAAGTCGCTCAGGCCGATGGCTTCGGCAAACAGGTCCTCCTTGGTGGGAAAGCGCTTGAACAGCGTGCCTTCCGAGATGCCCGCGCGCCGGGCGATCTCCGCCGTGGTCGCCGAGAAGCCCTGCTCCAAAAACACCTCGCGGGCCGCCGCCAGAATCTGCGTGTCGCTGATGGTGCGGGGGCGGGCCATAAGTGAGTATGTACTCGTTAATGCAGGATGAAGATGTAGGGGGCAGCACACTTCCCCCATGGTCCCGCCGACGGGCGAGCGCTGCCCTTACCGCTCTTCCAGGGCCAGTCCCACCAGGCGCGTGACCAGTTCGCTGTAGCTCAGGCCGGCTGCCTCGAACAGCTTGGGGTACATGCTGGTGGTCGTAAAGCCGGGCATGGTGTTTACCTCGTTCAGGAAGAGGTCGCCAGTCTCTTCGACGTAGAAGAAATCGATACGGGCCAGCCCCGCACAGTCCAGCGCCCGGAAAGCGGTGAGGGCCAGCGTCTTCACGCTCTCGGCGATCTCCCGCGGCAGCGGTGCGGGAATGTGCATGTCGGCGCGGCCTTCGGTGTACTTCGTCTCGTAGTCGTAGAACTCGGCGTCGAAGCGCAACTCGCCCACCGGGCTGGCGATGGGGGCGTCGTTGCCCAGGATGCCGATTTCCACCTCGCGCGGTTTGTGCGGCGTCATGGCTTCCAGAATCACGCGGCGGTCCAGCCGAAAGGCGAGGTCTAGGGCCGATTGCAACTCCTCGGCGCGCCGGACCTTGCTGATGCCCACGCTCGAGCCCAGGTTGGCGGGTTTGACGAACAGGGGAAAGCCCAGCTCGGCGGCGCGCGTCAGGACCTCTCCAGGGCGCTGCTGCCACTCACGCCGCAGGGCCAGCCGCCACGCCACCTGCGGCACGCCCGCCGAGGCCAGCACCTGCTTGGTCATCACCTTGTCCATGCTGACTGCCGAGCCCAGCACTCCCGAGCCCACGAAGGGAATCCCAGCCAGCGTGAGCAGGCCCTGGATGGTGCCGTCCTCACCCATCGGGCCGTGCAGCAGCGGAAATACGGCGTCGTAGCCCTCGGCACTCGCCGCGCGGTGCAGCACCAGGTCGCCTCCGCCCTGGGCCTCGCCAGTATCCAGAGCACGCTGGGTGTCGCTGGGGGGCAGCCAGCGTCCCTGTTTGCTGATCACCACGGGCGTCACGTCGAACTGGTCGCGGGGCAGTGCCGCCAGGACGCTGCGGGCACTTCGCAGGCTCACTTCGTGTTCTCCGGACTGACCGCCCGCCAGCAGCAGGATGCGCTTCTTCACGGGGGGCAGTATGCCACTCAACACGCTGGACAGCCTCATAAACAGTATGAAACGTATTGAAAAGTGCGGCGCAGACTCCTTTTCGCTCTCCGGGAATTCTCACATCCGCCGCTTTGCCTACGCTATGATGCCGGTTGTCTATCCACACACGATGCGCCCGCTATGCAACTCAGGTTGTCTGATGCGGCGTATCACCTGCCCAGGAGGCACAATGAAGAAATTCGCTCTGCTCAGCTCTCTGCTTCTCGCCGGCGCGGCCCTGGCCGCCACCCCCAAGGATACCCTCGTCGTTCAGCAGTCCTCCGATACGCCAACGATCGATCCCGGCGCAACGTATGACACCGGTAGCGGCATGATCGTCGAAAACATCTATGAGACCCTGCTGACCTACAAGGGCAGCAGCCTGCGTGAACTTGAACCCCTGCTCGCAACCAAGTGGGCGATCAGCAACGCCGGTAAGACCTACACCTTCGATCTGCGCAAGAACGTGAAGTTCCACTCCGGCAACACCATGACTTGCCGTGATGCCGAGTACACCTTCGAGCGCAACCTGGTGACCAACTCCGCCGAGTCGGGCAACTGGTTCCTGTCCGAGTCCCTGCTGGGAACCAGCAGCAACGCGGGCGACGACAAGTCCATTACCTGGGCCAAGATCGACAAGGCTGTGGAGTGCAACAGCAATGGCCAGCTCGTCTTCACGCTGCCTAAAGTGGACCCGGCGTTCCTCGCCAAGCTGGCTTTCGTGGGCCAGAGCGTGGTGGACAGCAAGTACGCCATTGGTCTTGGTGAGTGGAAAGGCACCGAGGCCGACTGGAAGAACTGGATTGGCAAGGACCTGCAGGGCAGCAAGCTCAGCGCGGCCCCGAGCGGCACAGGCGCGTACAAGCTCGTTCGTAAGGACGCCAACGCCATCCTGATGCAGGCCTTTGACGGCTACTGGGGTAAGAAGCCCGCGATCAAGAATGTGGTCATCCAGAAGGTGCCTGAACTCGCGGCACGTCAGCAGGCCTTCTTGCGCGGTGACGCGGATATCGTCGAGCCAGGCAGCCGCGCCAATGTGGAGGAGCAGCTCAAGGGCAAGCCTGGCGTCGTGGTGGTCGACGACCTCGCGAACGTGAACTCGACGGCCATCTTCATGAATGAGAACATCAAGGATGCGGGCCGTCTGGGCAGCGGCAAGCTGGACGGTAGGGGCATCCCCGCCAACTTCTTCAGCGACGTGAACGTGCGCCGCGGCTTTTCCTACGCCTTTAACTACGCCCAGTACATCAAGGACGTACAGAACGGTAAGGGCAAGCAGCGCACCATGCTTCTGCCGGACTCCTTCCCGGGGTACAGCACCAAGGTCAAGACCTACACCTACGACCCCAAAAAGGCTGCCGACTACTTCAAGCGTGCCTGGGGTGGGAACGTCTGGAAGAACGGCTTCACGCTGAATGTGGCCTACCGCGCGGGAAGCGTTGCGGCCCAGACGGCGATGGAGATCCTGAAGAAGAACGTCGAAGGGCTGAACCCCAAGTTCCGCGTGAACATTCAGGCCAAGGAATGGTCGGCGATGCTCAACGACTCCAAGGCTGGCAAGGAGCCCATGATCCTTCTGGCCTGGGCACCCGACTATGCCGACGCGGACAACTTCCTGTACACCTTCTACTCCAGCAACGGGTACTACTTCCCCCGCAGCAACTGGAAGGACGCGCAGGTGGACAAGTGGCTGGAGCAGGCCCGCTCCACGCCCAACCAGGCGGAGCGTAACCGTCTGTACGCCCTTGTCGGCCAGCGCGCCTACGAGCAGGCTCCGTTCATCCTGATTCCCGGCGGCGTCAACCTCAACGTGGTGCGCGACAACCTCGTGGGGGCCTCGGCCAAGACCTACAACCCCATGACGAGCTTCTTCGGCACGGGCACCTTCTTCAAGGACCTCAGCAAGAAGTAAGCGGGACCACCCAGGACGGGGGGGCGCACTTGGCCCCCCCGCCCATCTGTGTTTTGGGTGCTTCGCCTTTCCAGACGCTGCGTTTCTCAGAAAGGTCCGCACCCCTTCACAAGTCGGGTACCCTCATGAACAATAGGGCCACATATCCACTTGCCTAGAGGTCTCGCATGCTCAATTTTATCGTCCGCCGCGTCATTCAGATTCCCCTCGTCATGCTCGCCCTGTCGGTCCTGATTGTGGGCCTTACCATGCTGCTCACGCCGCAACAGCGGGCCGCCGGTTACATCCGTAGCGAGCAGCAGGCCGCGCAGATGGACCGCATCATCCGGGACCGCGGCCTGGACCAGCCCTTCCCCGTGCAATACGGCAAGTGGCTGAAAAGCACCCTGTCGGGCGACTTGGGCTTTTCCAAGGCCAGCAGCAAGCCTGTGCTGGATACGATCGGCGAGCGGCTGCCCAACACCATCGAGCTGAGCCTGGTCACGGCCATTCCCATCATTCTGATTGGGGTGTGGCTGGGCACCCTCAGCGCCCTGCACAAAGACCGGCTGCTGGACCAGTTTCTGCGCGTCTTCGCGGTCATGGGCAACAGCCTGCCTTCCTTCGTACTGGGTATCGTGCTGCTGACCGTGCTGTACGGGTACCTTGGCTGGCTGCCGGGCGCGGGACAACTGGAGGTCATTAACCAGTTCAGCGTGGGTGACATCAAGCGCTACACCGGTATGCTGGGCATTGACGCCCTGCTCAACGGGAAGTTCGCGGTCGCCCTCGACGTGTTCCGGCACATGGTCATGCCCGCCCTGACCCTGATCATCATCAACAGCGCCACCATCCTCAAGGTGATGCGCAACAGCATGCTGGAATCGCTCACCAGCGACTACGTGCGGACCGCCCGGGCCAAGGGCCTGCCCGACAAGGCCGTGAACCTCAAGCACGCGCGGCGAAACGCCCTGCTGTCGGTGATCACGCTGGGCGGTTTCCTGATCATCGGTCTGCTGAGCGGTTCGGTGATTACCGAAACCATCTTCGCCTACCCGGGGATCGGGCAATGGGTGGTGCAGTCGGCCTTGCAGCTCGACGTGTCTGCCGTCCTCGGCTTCGCGCTGCTCTCGGCCCTGATCGTGGTTGTGGTCAGCACCCTGACTGACATTCTCTACGGGGTCGTGGACCCGCGCGTGAGGTTCGACTGATGACGACGACGCTCCAGGTTCCGCCCAAACGCCGCGAAAGCCGCCTGCAGACCTTCCTGTCTTCCCGTCCCGTCATGAAGCTGCGGCGCAACAAGCTGGCGATGTTCGGCCTGTTTATCATGTCGCTGTTCATCCTGACGGCCATGTTCGCGCCGATGATCGCGAGGCCCTCGGCCGAAGCCGGTGGCAACTGCCTGCGTGACCTCAACCTCAGCAGTCCCAACCAGATTTATAATCCCGCGGGTGGCGGCTTCTGGCGGGCCCTGTTTGCCGCGCCGCCCAGCTGCTACTCCATCGAGCGAGAGAGCTTCTCGCCCACGCCCAGCGCGCCCAGCGCCGAGGCCCGCTTCGGCACCAGCCAGGGATACGACATCTTTTACGGCCTGGTGTGGGGCACGCGCAGCATGTTCAAGCTGGCCCTGATCGTCGTGAGCATCACGCTCGCGGTCGGGGTGGTTATCGGCGCGATCAGCGGCTTTTACGGTGGCTGGATCGACAACCTGATTCAGCGCTTTATCGATGTCCTGTTCGCCCTGCCCGGCCTGGTGCTGACCATCGTGCTGATCACCTTCCTCAAGGCGCGCAACCCCAGCGTGGACCCGTCGCTACCGATTATCCTGGCCTTTACCCTGACCGGCTGGGCTTCTTACGCCCGCATCGTGCGCGGTGAGGTGCTGCGGACCCGGCAGCTCGAATACGTGGACGCCGCCCGCTCGCTGGGTGCCCGCGACTGGAGACTGATCCTGAGGCACGTGGTTCCCAACAGCCTTGCGAGCGTATTGACGGTGGCCGTGCTGGACCTGGCGACGGTGCCCCTCAACGTGGCGGCGCTGTCCTTCCTGGGACTGGGGTATCCCACCGGGTACGCCGAGTGGGGCCAACTGGTGGACTTCGCCCGCGCGTGGCTGCAGCCCCAGTTCTGGTACGTGATGGTCTTCCCGGCCATTTTCATCGTGCTGTTCAGCCTGGGCTTCAACCTGTTCGGCGACGCCCTGCGTGACGCCTACGATCCCAAGAGCCGCTGAACCCGGCCTCTTGCCCCCGCTGCCCCTGGCCCCCGCGCCGGGGGCTTGTTCTTTGGTCCTGCGCCTACCGGGTGCGCGCCCACACCTGCAGGTCGCCGTCTTCCTCATCCCAGGCGGCGCCCACCTGCGTGAAATCCAGTTTCTGCAGTACGCGGGCGCTGGCCGTGTTGGTGACAGCCGTTTGTGCTGTCACGCGCCGCACAGCCGGATAAGCGAGCAGGTCAGCCACGAGGGCGCTCACCGCCTCGGTCGCGTACCCCTGACCGCGGGCCCCGGGATTCAGGCCGTAGCCGATTTCCACGTCTCCCCGTTTGTCCGGCAAGCCCTTGGTCCCCATCTGACCGATGGCGGTGGCCGTGGCCCGCTCCACGAGGGTGAGGTGCCGCTGCGCCTCCCCCTGAGGAAAGTCGCGCTGCCACACGGAGAACAGCGGCAGAATGTCACCGGGCCAGTCGGGCGGATAGGTCACGGCCAAGGGTCCCCGGGAAGTGGGCACTGCAGCCGTGAAGCGCTCCTGCCGCAGTCGGGCCCCGATCACTTCGGGCGTGAGGGGCACGAGGAGGAGGCGCGGGGTTTCGGTGTTCATTCGCTTTCAGGATAGAGGCGGGGCCGCCTGTCGGCCTTCGCCGGATGGCTGACCCAGCCCCTCTGTCCGCCCCTGTGCCGACCGGACCCAGCCGGGAACGAGGCTCCACGCCGCGAGCAGGGCCAGCGCGGCCATGCCCCACAGGGCGAGGAGGGCCGCCGGTTGTCTCAGGAAGACGCAGCCCAGCAAGAAGGGCACGCCGGGCGCCGTCGCGGCGCGCATGGACGCGTTCAGCACCACCCCACGGGCCGGACCAACTGGGTCACGCGCCGCCAGGTGCGCCAGCCGCAGCGCCACGAGGGCGAGCAGCGCGGCGAGCAGCGTCACGGCCCCCACCCAGGGCGGGGTCAGGGGCGCAGGCCGGGTCAGCGTATACAGGCCGCCCAGCGGCAGGCCGGGCGCGGCGAGGGCCAGCAGGGCAAGGGCCTGCGCCCGCCGCGCAGCCCGCGTCAGGTCGGCGTGGGAAGGGCCGCGCAGGTCGCGGGCCAGGGCCTCAAGCATCGGTGGGCGGGGCGCTGGCGGTCAGGGGAGAGAGGACTTCCACGACGGCCGGGATGCCGCCCACCTCAACTTCCTGCCCGGGAAGCAGTTCCTTGCGCAGCCGGGCGAGGCTCAGGCCAGCTGCGTGCTGCCCGGTCTGGCCCACCACCTTGCCGCCCTGGGTGACCTCAGCATGGTCCGGCAGGCCCTGGCCCACCAGCCGGGCGAGGTGGTACCGGGCGTTGCCGCGCGCTTCCAGCCGGGCCATGATCTCCTGACCCACGTAGCAGCCCTTGCGGTAGCTGATGGCGGGCAGGGGACCACCCACGTCCAGTCCGATCTCCTGCGGCAGGGTGCCCAGAAGGCCGTCGCGCACCACATCGGGAATCCCGGCTGCGATACGGGCAGCGTCCAGTTCGTCCAGCGGCCGCTCCTCTCCACCCAGCGCCGCCAGCACCTCGGCCTCATGGGCGGCAAGGAAATGCAGGTCCAGGCCCCGTGTCCCGGTCCGGTTCACCCGCCCGGCGAGCACCGTGCCGCTCCCCAGTTCCAGGCGCTGCACGTCCCCGCCCGCCGCGTTCCAGCCGGGCAGCGCGCCCTCCTGCCAGAGGTGGACGCTCCGCAGCGTGTCCGTCACGTCCCCCACCTCCACCTGATCGAAGATGATGTACCGCCGCAGCCGGCCTGCCAGTCCCTGCGCCTGCCCGGCGTCGAGGTGCAGGTACACGTCGGCCTCCCGCTTGTAGGCGCGGGCGAAGAATTCGATCTGGCCGCGCACGTTCAGAAAGGCGCAGGGCACCATACCGGGGGCCGGGGCGGCCTTGAGGTTGTTCGTCATCTGCCCCTGGACGAAATCCACCCGGTCCGGGCCAGTCAGGCGCAGGGCGCTGGAAGGAAGGCGGGTCCACATGGAAAGCAGGGTACGGGAAAAGGAGCAGGCGGTGGGTGGCGCGGGGTACACGCCGCTTCGCGCCTGTCCTCAGTCGCTCGCGAGCGCCAGTTCCCGCCGGGCCAGCTGCGCTTCCCGCGTCAGGTGCCAGCGCAGCAGGTCCGAGGTGGCCTCGCGGACAATCGCTTCCGCTCGGGGCAGGGCGGCGCGGCGGCTCTGCAGGTTGCGGCTCACGATGGCCGTCAGGTCGTCGAGGTTGTACAGGTGCGCGCCGGGGACCTCACCGATATTGGGATCGAGGATGCGCGGCACGCTGATGTCGATCAGAAACATGTCGCGCTCCGGACGCTGACCCAGGGCCGCCGCCACGCCCGCCCCGTGCAAGACGTAATGGGGCGCGGCGCTGGAGGCGATCACCACGTCGGCTTCGGGGAGGACCTCGTGCAGGTACTCGGCGGCGCACGCGCGGCCCCCCAGCTTCTCGGCGAGTTGCCGGGCACGTTCGGCGGTGCGGTTGACCACGATCACCTCGCCCACCCCCGCCGCGCGCAGGTGCGTCAGGGTCAGCTCGGCCGTCTCGCCCGCGCCGAGGATCAGGGCCGTGCGCCGCTTCAGGTCCCCCAGCGCTGCTTGCGCGAGTTCGACGGCGGCGCTGGATACGCTGACCACCTTGTCGCTGAGGCCGGTCTCGAACCGCACACGCTTGCCGGCCGCGAGGGCGCCCTGGGCCACCTTGTTCATCAATGTGCCCGACAGCCCGCGCGCACTCGCCGCCTGCCACGCCCGCTTGACCTGCCCCTGAATCTGCGTTTCGCCGATCACCAGGCTGTCCAGGCCCGCCGCCACCCGGTAGAGGTGGGCCACCGCGTCCTCGCCCGTATGCACGTACAGGTGCCCGTCCAGACCGTGTCCCCATGCCCCCTCGAAGGCGCTGACCGGATCGCCCTCGATACCGGAGAGGTACACCTCGGTGCGGTTGCAGGTCGCCAGCAGCGTAACTTCGCGGGCGTGCCGGGCCAGGTGGGTCAGCAGGGCGTCTTCCTCGCCGGGACGGACGGCGGCGCGCTCGCGGACCTCGACGGGCGCGGTCTGGTGGTTGAGACCCACGACGGCAAAGTCCAGTGGCGCGGGCGGCAGGGCCAGGCCACGCGAGAGCAGGGCGCGGGCAGTGGGGCAGGCGAGGGTCATGCGGCTCCTTCTGCAGGCAGGCCGAGGGCGGCGCGGATCTCGGCCCGCAGCGCCGCGAGGGACCGTTCCCGCTCTGCGTGGGGCAGGGGCAGGGCCGCCGCGCGGCGGGTGCTCCAGGCCTCCACCGCTTCCGGTGAGGGCAGCAGCGCCCCGATCCGTTCGCCGAGCGCCTGCGCGAGCAGCGGCAGATCGCGCCCGGTACCGACGGCCACCTGCAACGTGCCCCGGCGCGTAACGGCCGGAAAGCGCAGGTTGCCCCGACCCGCGTCGCCCGCGTGGTTGACGAGGGCTCCATACGCGCGGGCTTCGGCCACCACGGTGTCGTTTACGTCGGCGTTGCCGGTGGCAGCCACGACGAGACGCATGCCCCGCGCGTCGCCAGGCTGGTAGGGGCGGTCCTCGGCCTGCACCCGCAGGGTGGCAAAGTCGGGATGCAGGGCCGGGGCGACCACGCGCACCTGCATCCCCGCGTCCAGCAGCGTCCGGGTGCGGCGCAGCGCCACCCCTCCGCCCCCCACGACAAGGGCCGGTTCACCGCGCAGATTGAGGAGGGCCGCCAGACTCATGGAGCAAAGCATAGCGCGGACCCCCCGGGGCGGGCGTCCCCTACCGAACGGTCAGAAGTGCGTGGAGGACGAAGTTTCCCTCGCCACTCAACCCGTCGGGGAAACCCGCCGCACATCGTCCAGCGAGGCCCCGAACAGCTGCAGGAAGGCCGCCGCCACCAGTGGATCGAAGTGCCGTCCCGCCTCGGCGCGAATAATCTCCAGCGCCTCCGACACCGGGCGCGCCGCGTGGTAGGGCCGCACGTTGGTAAGGGCGTCGAAGACGTCCACCACCGCGAAGATGCGCGCGAGCAGCGGAATGGCCTCGCCCCGCAGCCGGTCCGGGTAGCCTGCGCCGTCCCAGCGCTCGTGGTGGGAGCGGATCACCCCCAGCACGTCTCCCGATACGCTGGGAATGCGCCTGACCAGCGCTTCGCCGGTCCGCACGTGTTCTTGCACGAGCAGGCGTTCCGCGGGAGTGAGGGGGCCGGGTTTGAGCAGAATCTCGTCGGGCACGCTGAGCTTGCCGATGTCGTGCAGGTACGCTCCCTGCCGGAGGGTGTCGAGGTCCCCCAGCGAGAGGTGCAGGGCGCGGCCCAGACGTTCGGCGAGGGCCACGGTGCGCTCGGTGTGGCCGCGCGTTTCGTAGTCCCGGGCTTCGAGGGCCAGCCCCAGGGCGAGCAGCGCGCCCTCGCGGGCCGCGACGGCCTGGGCCGCCTGCGCGATGCGCTCCAGGGTCACGGTGCCGGTGTTGGCGAAGGTGGCGAGCAGCGTCTCGTCCCGCAGGGAGAAATCCGGGGCGACCCGACCCACCGCCAGGACGCCCAGCAGCTGTCCCCCCGTCGTCCGCAGTGGGGCGAACAGCAGGAACTGGTCCGGCGCGCCGGGCTGCCGGACCGCACCTGGCGGAATCGCGTCGCGGTGAACGCGCAGCACGGGCGTGGGGGCGTCGGTGGCCCGCCACGACAGGCCCTGCCCGCGCGGCAGCACGACGCCGAGTTCCCGCGCGTGCTTTCCGGCCTGCGCGGTGACGCACAGATCGTCTTCGGCAGGCCGGTACCGCAGGAAAGAGGCGTAGCGTACCGCCAGCAGCTTGACGCTGAGTTCGGTGAGTACCACCTCGACTTCTCCGGCACTGGTGGTGGCGAGCAGGGCCCGGCTGAGTTCCAGCAGCGCGGCGAGGTCAGCGGCTTCCGCGACCTCCGGCCGGTGCCCCTCCCGTTGCTCCATGCCTTCAGTCTGACAGGTTCACTTTCCCCGCGCGCCAAGCCTGCCGTGAAACCAGGGTCTGGGTACGGCTCAGTTCCCGTCCGCTCGTTCCGCCGCGAGCATCCCCGCCGCCTCGGCCAGCGCTTCCAGCGTCGCCTCCCGCGCCACCGTGACGCGGGAAAAGCCCGCCGCCCGCGCCGCCACCGCCGTCTGCGGTCCCATTGCCGCCACGTTAAAATCTGTCCCGGCGAGCGCCGCCAAGTGGCGGGCCGCACTGCCTGAGGCGAGCGTCACCACGTCTGCCCCCCGCAATTCCGCACGGGCCTCCTCATCCAGTTCGGCCGCCTCGGTGCGGTACAGTTCTGCGCGCTCGTACCGCAGGCCCCGCGCTTCCAGGCCCCGTTGCAACTCGCCTTCCGCCGCCTGACTGGTCAGGTGCAGGGTCGCCGCTCCTGGCTGGGTGGGCAGTTCGGCGGCCAGGTGCCGCGCGCCTGGGATGGAGGGTACGAAGTCGGCCCGCACCCCACGTTCGGCCAGCGAACGGGCCGTGCTGGGGCCCACCGCCGCGATCCGTACCCCGGCCAGATGCCGCGCGTCCCGTCCGAGCCGCTCCAGATGCTCAAACAGCGCCGTGACCGCCTGATTGCTGGTGAGCAGCAGCCAGGCCACACCGCCGAGATCACGCAACCGGGCGTGCAGGGCCGCTTCGTCCCCCGTCTGTGCAAAACGGATCAGGGGCACCTCCAGCACCCGCGCGCCCCGCTCGCGCAGCAGCCCGGACAGGGCGCTGTTTCCCTCGCGCGTTCGCGTCACCGCCACGGTCCGGCCCGCCAGGGGCCCTCTCGGTTCAGTGCTGCCCGGCGCCTCGAACCAGCGCAGCGTTTCTCGCAGCCGCACCACCTCGCCCACCACCGTTACGGCGGGGGCTTCCAGCCCGGCCTCGCGCACCCGCTCGGCGATGGTTTCCAGCGTGCCCGTGGCCACCCGTTGCCGCTCGGTGGTGCCCCACTGGATTGTAGCTGCGGGCGTTCCGGGGGAGCGTCCCGCCGCGATCAACTCGGCGCTGATCCCCTCCAGGTTCCGCACGCCCATCAGCAGCATCAGCGTGTCCACCCCCGAGAGCTTCTCGTACTGCGCGCTGCCCTCCTTCGTGTTGCCCGTCAGCACCGCGAAGGAGCGGGCCAGTTCGCGGTGGGTGACGGGAATGCCCGCGTAAGCAGGGGCAGCGATGGCGCTCGTCACGCCGGGGACGATCTCGAAGGGTACCCCCGCCTCCGCGCACGCCTCGGCCTCCTCGCCGCCGCGTCCGAACACGAACACGTCGCCACCCTTGAGCCGGGCCACGCGCTTGCCGCCGCCTTCCAGCGCCTTGGCCACCAGCAGGGCGTTGATCGCCTCCTGGCTGATGTACTCCGAAAAGCCCTTCTTGCCCACGTAGATCGTCTCGGCACCGGGGCAGTGGCGCAGCAGTTCGGGATTGGCGAGGTAGTCGAACAGCACCACGTCGGCCCCGCGCAGAGCCTGGGCTCCCTTAAGGGTAAGGAGCCCCGGGTCGCCCGGCCCCGCGCCGATGAGAGAGACGAAGGCGCGGGAGGAGGTGGGGGAAGGGTCGGCGGTCATGGACCCAAGCTAGCGGGCGGCGGGGGGGACATATGCGGGGTGGGCGTCGTCAACCCCCCAGCCCACACCGCTTGTTCTGCTCCCACCATATCCTGACTGCATGACCGCGCCCGCCGAAAACGCTCCACACATTCACCTGCCGGACGGCTCCTGCTGCGGACCACGCAAATTCGCGCACCTGCACCAGCACACGCAGTACAGCCTTCTGGACGGCGCGGCCAAGCTCAAGGACCTCCTCAAGTGGGTCAAGGAAGTCACGCCCACGGACCCCGCCTGTGCCATGACGGACCACGGCAACATGCACGGCGCGGTGCACTTCTACAACTACGCCACCGGCATGGGCGTCAAACCCATCCTGGGCTACGAGGCCTACGTGGTGCCCGGCATCGGCACCCGGCGCGACAAGAAGCCCGGCGTCAGCGGTGAGAAGGGCATCTTCCACCTTACCCTGCTCGCCCGTGACTTCGGGGGCTATCAGAACCTCTGCCGCCTCAGCTCGCGCGGTTACACCGAGGGCTACTACTACAAGCCGCGCATCGACCACGAACTGCTTCGGGAGCACCACAAGGGCGTGATTGCCTTTTCCGGCTGCCTGGGCAGTGAAGTGCAGCAGCTGCTGTTGCAGGGCCGCGAGGACGAGGCCAAGCAGCGCCTCCTGTGGTACCGGGACCTTTTCGGCGAGAACTACTTCATCGAAATTCAGGACCACGGCCTGGCCGAGCAGCGGAAGAACAACCCCATTCTCAAAGCGTGGGCGCAGGAACTCGGCATCGGTCTGGTGGCGACGAACGACGGTCACTACGTCAAGAAGACGGACGCCACCGCCCACGAGACGCTCCTCGCCATCCAGACCAAGGCGACGCTGGCCGACGAGAACCGCTTCAAGTTTCCCTGCGACGAGTTCTACGTAAAGGGCCTGGACGAGATGCAAAAGGCCCTGCCGGTGGCCGAATGGGGCGAGGAGCCGTTCGACAACACCGCGCACATCGCCTCCATCTGCAACGTGGACCTGCCCGTGGGCAAGAAGCGCGTGTACCAGATGCCCGCCCTGCCCATCCCCGAGGGGCGCACGATGGCCGAGGAACTGCGCGTGCAGACGTACCGGGGCACGGTCAAACGCTACCCCGGGCACGCCACCGAGAATCTGCTGCGCGACTACGCCGTGCGCTCGCTGGAGGCGTTGGGACAGGCAGACGCGGCGAGGGTGATCGCCCGTGTGAACGGTTGCGACGCCCGGACCTGCGACCTCGAAACGCTGCTTACCCTGCTCGCCTTCATGGGCTCTGAGTGGGAGGCGCGCGGCAAGGCGGCGGGAGAGAAGTACACGCCCTACCCGGCGCTCGAACAAATGGAGGCGGAAGCCGAGGCGGGAACGCTGCCCGCCTCCGCCCACGGGGACTGCCGCAAGGCCCGTCAGAAGGACGGCGGCACGAGCATAGAAACCGGTCCCCCCGATGAGGAAACCACCCGCGCGCACCATAGGCACGCCCTGGTCATCTTGCGGCGGGCCGAGTACGAGCTGTCGGTCATCAACAACATGGGCTTTCCCGACTACCTGCTGATCGTGGCGGACTACATCAACTGGGCCAAGGACCGCGACATCTCCGTGGGGCCAGGGCGCGGTTCGGGCGCAGGCTCGCTGGTGTGCTACGCGATGCGGATCACCAACCTCGATCCCCTCGAATTCGACCTGCTGTTCGAGCGCTTCTTGAACCCCGACCGCATCTCCATGCCGGACCTCGACATCGACTTCAACGACGCGCGGCGCACGGAAGTGATCGGGTACGTGCAGCAGAAGTACGGCGACGACAAGGTCGCCATGATCGCCACCTTCGGAACGATGGCGTCCAAGGCGTGTCTCAAGGACGTGGCCCGCGTGATGGGCCTGGAATACGCCAAGGTGGACAAGGTCTCCAAGCTCATCCCCATCAAGTTCGGCAAGTCGTACTCGCTGGAACAGGCGCGCGAATCGGTGCCTGACATCGCCCAGATGCTCGCTGAGGACGCCCAGCTCCTCGAAGCCTATGAATTCGCGCAGAAGCTCGAAGGGCTGACCCGCCACGCTTCCGTCCACGCGGCGGGGGTGGTCATCGGGCGCGAGCAGCTCACCGACCTCGTGCCCATCATGCGCGACAATTCCGGTGAGGGCGTGGTCTGCCAGTACGACATGAAGGCCGTGGAAGACATCGGCCTGATCAAGATGGACTTCCTGGGCCTGCGGACCCTGAGCTTTCTGGACGAGGCCAAGCGCATCCTCCGGGAGTCCGGCACCGACTTTGAGGCGCGGTACAGCACCTTCGACCACATCCCCTTTGACGACGAGAAGACGTTCGAGTTGCTGTCGCGCGGCGACACCAAGGGGGTGTTCCAGCTGGAAGGCGCAGGGATCTCGGACGCTTCCCGCCGCCTCAAGCCCCGGCGCTTGGCTGACATCATTGCCCTCTCTGCGCTCTACCGCCCCGGTCCGATGGAAAACATCCCGACGTATGTGCGCCGTCACCACGGCGCCGAAGAAGTTGACTACGTCAAGGACGGCTTTCCCAACAGTGCCCGCTGGCTGGAAAAGATTCTGGAAGAAACCTACGGCATTCCCGTTTACCAGGAGCAGATTATGCAGATCGCTTCCGAGGTGGCCGGGTTCTCACTGGGCGGCGCCGACCTGCTGCGCCGCGCAATGGGGAAAAAAGACGCCGAGGAAATGAAGCGTCAGCGGCAAATCTTTGTGGATGGCGCGGAAAAGAATGGCGTGCCCAAAGAAGAGGGGAATAAGTTATTCGATTTGCTGGACGCATTTGCGAACTATGGGTTCAATAAATCACATTCGGCAGCTTACGGTGTAATCACCTACCAAACGGCCTGGCTCAAAGCCAACTACCCCGTTGAATTCATGGCCGCCCTCCTTACCGTCGAGAGGCGGGATTCCGATAAAGTCGCTGAGTATGTCAGCGACGCCCGGAAGATGGACGTGCGGGTACTGCCGCCAGACATCAACCGTTCGGCCCCTGACTTCGCCGTACAGGGCGAGGAGATCCTCTTCGGCCTGTACGCCATCAAGGGCCTGGGCGAAGCCGCCGTGCAGAAGATTCTGGAGGAACGGCAACGGGCGGGGGCCTTTAAGTCGCTGGCCGACTTCTGCTCTCGCCTCGGGAACAAGGTGTGCAACCGCAAGGCGATGGAAAGCCTGGTCAAGTCCGGGGCCTTTGACCGCTTCGGCGAGCGCTGCCAGCTGATGGAAAGCCTCGAAGAAGCGATGGTCTGGGCGCAGGGAACGGCGGCACTGGCGAACAGCGGCATGGACGCCCTTTTCGGCGCGCAGGAAGTCGCGCCCGAGCCGAAGCTGCGCCAGAACGTCACGCCCTACACGGACCTCCAACGCCTCGCGATCGAGAAAGAAGCCCTGGGCCTCTATATCTCCGGCCACCCACTGGAGCAGCACGAGGGACTGCGCGAGGCGGCGAGCTGCCGCATCTCTGACCTCGACGCCTGGTTCACCACCCAGAACGTCGCGCCTGGCAAGCGGGTCAAGGCCGTGCTGGCGGGCATGATCGAGAGCGTGGTCAAGAAGCCCACCAAGTCGGGCGGCATGATGGCCCGCTTTATCCTCGCCGACGAGTCGGGGCAAACGGAGCTGGTGGCCTTCTCGCGCGCCTATGACCGGATTCAGGAGAAGCTGGTCAACGACACCCCTGCCCTCGTGATCGTGGAGCTGGAATCCGAGGACGGCGGCCTGCGGGCGATTGCCGAGGAAGTCGTCAGCGTGGAGCAACTGGCCGAGGTGCCCAAGGTCATGTACGTGACCATCGATCTGGAAACGGCGACGCCCGACGCCGTGAGCGACTTCCAGAGCATCCTCGACGAGCACGCCGGGGCCATGCCCACCTACCTGCGCCTGGAAACGCCCGAGCAGTTCGTGATGTACCAGCTCGATCACGGTATGGGCAGTCCCGAGGCCATCCGCGCGCTGAACGCCACCTTTCCCTGGGCCAGCGCCTACCTCGCCTACGACCAGGGGACCATCCTGGGCCGATTCGCGCCCAAGCCCCCAGCGTGGATGAACAAGGGCCGGGGAATGCAGGCTTGAGCGGAGTCCCAGCCCTGAAGGATGAGGCGGGTCTTTACCGTCAGCTTCTGCTGAGCGGCCTGATCACACCCCAAGACGTCGTGGCCTGGGCAGACCGCCAGATTCTGAACCTGGGGGCATTGCCGGAGGCGCTGGTGGACCTCAGCCTTTCGGGCGGCCACCGAGAAAGGATATTGACGGCGCTGGGTGAACTGGGGCCGCGGGAGTTGAGCGAAGCGGGTTTCGGGCTTTACGCGGCCTGGCTGCTCTCGTTGCTGCGGGCGGAACCGGCCCAGTTGTTTTTTGTTACCCGCGCCCTGCACCGCCTGGCGTGTCAGGACGAGGCGCCGAAGGGCGTCAAGGACAGGATCGATATGCTGGACGCCCAGCTGCATCTCGCCGCCAAACTGCCCTATATTCCCGTTTCCAAGGTGGAGGCCGAGGTGCGGAAGTTTCTGGAGGGCTGGGCCGGCCACGCTCCAACCGGCACCGAGCCCCAGCGGCCTCTGCGCCCGCCCGTTCAGTTTCCCCCTCATCTCGGAGGGAAGGTGCCTGATCCGGATTGACCCGAGCGGAGCGAGCAGGAAAAACGGGGACGGAGAGGAGCGCAATCGCCGAAGCGGAGGGGATGGAACGGATGATCCGGGCGCCAGGTGAACCAGCGGCAGCGGCGCAGTAATTTCATCCGAGTGGGTGGATGGGGCGCGCAGCAAGCGGGAAGGAGCGAAATAGACTTCAGCCCGTGTCATCAGGGTTCCGGTGAATCAGTTCCTTCACAACTGATTCACCGAGCGGAGGCAGCCGGAAAAACGGCGACGGAGAGGAGCCGAATCACCGAAGCGAAGGGAACGGATGATCCGGAAACCGTATGGGGTGACCGCCCACCTCACCCTCACCTCCCTTGAACAGAAGCCAAGCGCAGAAGCATGAAAAAAGCGCGGACCCCCTCCTCCCTGCCCTACGCGAATTGATTTTTCATCAGCATGATCTTCAGCTCGTGTGGGCTGGTGGCCGACTGAATGGCCTCTTCCTGGGTCATCAGCTCCTGGGTCACAAGTTCGGCGAGGTGCTGGTCGAAGGTGTGCATCCCCCGCGCGCCGCCTTCCAGCAGGGCCTGCTTGATTTCGTCGATGCGGTCCGGGTCCTTGATGCAGTCGCGGACCGTCGGTGTGCCCAGCAGCACCTCCATCCCCAGCACGCGGCCCCCACCCTTGCGCGGCAGCAGGCGCTGGGAGACGATGCCGACGATGCTCTCGGAAAGGCCGAGGCGGATCTGCTCGCGCTCGTGGGGCGCGAAGAAATCGATGATGCGGTTGACGGTGCGTACGGCGTCTTGGGTATGCAGGGTAGAAAACACGAGGTGACCCGTCTGCGCGGCAGACAGGGCGGCTTCCACCGTTTCCTTGTCGCGCATCTCGCCGATCAGGATCACGTCGGGGTCCTGACGCATGGCGGCGCGCAGCCCGGCGGTGAAGCTGAGGGTGTCCTGGCCCAGTTCCCGCTGCGAGACCATGGCCTTCTTGTCGCGGTGCAGCACCTCCACGGGGTCTTCGAGCGTCACGATGTTCACGGCGGAGGTGGCGTTGATGTGGTCGATCAGCGAGGCCAGCGTGGTGGTCTTGCCCGAGCCGGTGGGACCGGTCACCAGCACCAGCCCACGCTCCTGAACGGCCAGATGCTCGAAGGTGGGGATGGGGAGGCCCAGGTCCTCGAAGGAGGGAATGGCCTTGTCCTCGATCACGCGCATAATCAGCCCGACCGTGCCGCGCTGAAAGTAGGCATTGACGCGGAAGCGGGCCAGGCCCGCGATGCCGTAGGCGAAGTCGGCGTCGCGGCGGGCCATGAAGTCTTCCCACTGGCCAGGGCGGTTCATCATTTCCTGGGCGAAGGCCTGGACGTGTTCTGGGGTCAGCCGGTCCTCACCGAAACGGGTGATCTCGCCGTTGACGCGGGCAGCGGGCGCGCTCCCAGGCCGCAGGTGGATGTCGCTCGCTCCCGTCTTCACCATGAATCCGAGTAATGCCTGTAAGACGCTCATCGCCTTAAACTCTAGTTCAGCGCGTCTTACAACTTTGCAGCATGGTGGGGGTTATCCCGGGGTTCTTCCTCTGCGGCCCTCAGCCTCTCGCCGTTGATCCTCGGTTCAACCCGGCTGGGCGAGGTGCGCCGTGCTCAACGCTCGCCGCGCAGCCGCCGCGTTTCGAGATCGGCATGTTGGGTCAGGTAACGCAGCCATGCCTTGGGGGTCAACGGGCCCAGGCCGTTGTGTTCCACGGTGGTGCCCCCAGCGGGCGGGGCAGCGTGAAGCTGGCGCGCGAGGTCCACCGTCTGCGAGCGCGTTTGCGAGAGGACATCCTGCAACTCGCGCAGCGTCGCGCCCGCCCCGGGCTTGTAGGGGTGGTGCTCGTCGCGCACGTACCCGCGCTGCCCCAGGGCGACCCGCAGGCGATTCTGGCCCCAGCGCTCGATGCCAATCACGTGGGTGAGGACCGCCCGGTTCGCGCCGGTGTCCGCCGCCCGAGCGGCCCGTCCAGCCAGCCGCAATCCGGCGCGTTCGAGCCGCTGGCCGAGGTCGGCGTAGCTCAGGCGTTCAGCGGGGCGCTCCAGCGCCTGCCCCACAAAAAAGCCCTTCACCTCGTCACCCCGGTGGCGGACCACATATACGGTTCCCGCCGCGACGCCCACGGTGGCCGCCGTGACGAGGACCGGAACGAACACCTTGCTGCGCTTGGTCATGAACCGAGTGTAAAACAGGCCAGGGGCACCGGGCACATGGCGCTTAACCCTCGCCCATCTCCTCCAGGGTCGGCTTGCGCGTCTGATTGGGGGTGGGTTCGGGAAAGGAGGGGTTGGCCTTGCGCCCGGGCCCGTGCGGGTGGGTTCGGGCGTCCACCCCATATTCTTGCTCGCTCCGCAGCTTGTAGCGCGTGACCTTGGCGGGAATGCCCATGGCGATACCGTGGGGCGGAATATCGCCGCGCAGCAGGGCGTGGGTGGCGAGCATGGCGTCGTCGCTGACCACGCTGCCCGCGAGGATGGTGGCGTGGTAGGTGACGCGCGCGCCTCGCCCGATGACCGTTTTGCGCAGCGTGACGTCGGGGCCGTCCAGCACCGAGTGCGTGTGGCTGTAGATGTTCACGTAGTCGCTGACCGACGCGCCGTCGTGCAGCTCAATGCCGCCGATGTCGTCGAGCAGGACGTGCCGATGGATAACCACGTCGTCGCCGACGTCCATGTTGTAGCCCACCGAGAACTCCACGTTCTGCCAGCATTTGAAGTTGCGGCCCACCCGCCTGAAGATGTGCCCGGCCAGGATGCGGCGCATTGGAATGCCGGTGACCGGGTTTTGCCCGAACGGCGTCAGGTCCAGGTTCTTCCACAGCCACAGCAGCGGCTTGACGGCGCCGAACTTCGCCTCGTCCGTCGCCATGTAGTACTCGGCCTCAAAGGTGACGTTGCGGGCGTCGAGATTCAGCGCGGCCATCGGCGCGTCCACGAGGAGCTGCGCGTACTCACGGCCATACATCACTTCGGCCAGCACGTCCCTCACCAGCCTGTACCGGTCCGTGGCCGGGTCGGCCAGACGGGTCTCCAGCTGCCCCAAAAAGTCGCTGAACGCCTCCTGCGCGTTCTCGTCGATGCCCACCGGCTTCAGCCACGTCACGCCGGCCACTGTAGCGCTTAAAGCACTTTCCAAAAAGAGATTGTCTTGCCGCTGCCTGCGGGATGGCCGTTTACGCGCCGGGTTCCTGCTGATCGCGGACCGTGCGGACGGGCGGCACGCGGGGCAGGTCACCGGGTACCGTCACCCCGTAGCCCAGCTCGCGCGCCGACTCGGCGGTGGCGTCCAGCACCTCCGCTCCCGGCAGCGCGAGGAGTTCGAGGTGCCGCACCCCGGCGCGGCGCAGGTCGGTGTCGAGGTCGCTGCCCGCAAAGGCGTCTTCCCCCCGCGCCCGCACCCGCAGGTCGCGTTCCTCCACCCGGAAGTCGGGATGGTGCACCCAGCCGCGAGAAAAGGTCTCGCCGAGGGTCCCGGGCGCGCCGTCCCACTGCACGTGCACGATCACCTGCCCCACCGCGCGCGCCGCCTCCACCCGCATCCGCCACAGGCGTGCCACGGCCCGCTCGTCCGGCCGGGACTCCAGATGATGGCGCTGCGTGGTCAGCAGCACGAGCGCTGTCGAGGGGTTGTTCATGGGTGACAGCTTAACCGGCGCTGTCTTTCGCGGCTCTTCCAGAAGGGAAGGGGCGCTCAGTCCAGCTTCATGCTCATGATGCTCGATCCGGCGTCCACATACACCGTCTGGCCGGTCACGCCGCTGCCCAGGTCCGAGAGCAGGAAGAGCGAGAGCTTGCCCACCTCCTCGGGCGTCGCGTTGCGGCCCAGGGGCGCGCTGGCGGCGGCCTTCTCGTACATCGTGCCGAAGCCGGGAATGGAGCGCGCGGCAATGGTCCGCATCGGTCCGGCGCTGACCGTGTTCACCCGGATGCCCGCCCCGCCCAGTTCGGCCGCGAGGTAACGGGTGGCGGCCTCCAGCGCCGCCTTCGCCACGCCCATCACGTTGTACTTGGGCACCACCTTCTGGGAGGCGTGGTACGTCAGGCTGATGATGGAGCCGCCCGAGCGCAGCAGGGGCTCGGCATGCCGGGCGGTGCTGACCAGCGTGTAGGCGCTTACCGTGAGGGCCGTGTTCCAGTCCTCAGGCGTGGTGTCCACGAAGCGGCCTTCCATGGCGGATCGCGGCGCAAAGGCGATGGAGTGAACCAGGTAGTCCAGGTGCCCGAACTCTTCCTTCACGCGGCCGAAGAGGGACGTCAGGTCTTCTTCCACTGTGGCGTCGGCCTGCTGGGACCACACGCCTTCGCGGCCCACCAAGAGCTTGTCGAGTTCGGGTTTCAGGCGCTCACCCTGGTAGGAAAAGCCCACCTGACAGCCCGCTGCGAGGAGTTGTTCGGCGATGGCCCAGCCGAGGCTGCGGGCGTTGGCGACGCCCATCACCAGGGCGGTCTTGCCGGAAAGGTCCACTGTTACGCTCATGAGGGCGACTGTAGCAACGCGGCGGGGAGCGATGTTGAAGCGGGTGCAAAAGGGGAGACCTTAAGGCGTGATGGGGGTGACCCCCGGTGGGGGATTGACGCGTCAGAATCTGGTGAGAGATGAAACGCGATACTGCCTCCCTGATGCTGCTGCATGCCCCGGTGCTGTCCCTGCCGCACGCGTTCACCACGCGTTCGGGTGGCGTTTCTACCGGTGTTTACGCCGCGTCTACTGAAGGCGGTCTGAACCTCGATGACCGTGAGGACGATCCCCGGGCCGTGGCCGAGAACCGCCGCCGACTGACGCAGGCCCTGGGCTTCGGGCCTGAGCGGGTGGCCCGGCTGAACCAGGTTCACGGCCTGGAGGTGCGGGAGGCCCGCCCCGGGGTGCAGGAGGGCGACGCGCTCGTCTCGGCCCAGGCCGGGCTGCTGCTCGCCATCGGCACGGCCGACTGCTTTCCCGTGCTGCTCGCCGACGAGGCGGCGGGTGTGGTGGGCGCGGCGCACGCAGGCTGGCGCGGCACACTGGGGCGGATTGCGGCGCGGACCGTGGAGGCGATGGTGGCGCGCGGAGCAGACGTGGCCTGCATTCGCGCCGCCGTTGGCCCCGGCATCTGCGGCGAGCGTTACCCGGTGGGAGGTGACGTGGCGCGGCAGTTTCGGGAAGCCGGGCTGGGCGCCCACGTGCTGGAGCGGGACGGTCAGCCCCACCTTGATCTCGCGGGGGCCAACCGGACTGCCCTGCTGGAGGCGGGGCTGAGCCCCGAGTCCATCTGGCTCAGCGGGCGCTGCTCCACCGAACCCGACTTCTACTCGTACCGGCGAGACGCGGGGCGCACGGGGCGGATGTGGGCCGTGATTGGCCGGCCTGTGCCTGCCGCCCGGACCGGAGACCAGGCGTGAGCCTGCTGCGCCCGGCGGACGTGCTGGACCACGTGCGCGCCATCACCCCCGAGTTTCTGGCGGCGCGCGGACTGCGCGGGCTGCTGCTGGACCTCGACAATACGCTGATTCCCTACGGCAGCTACGAGGAGCGCGCGGACGTGATGACCTGGGCCGCCGAACTGCGCCGCGCGGGTACCCGGATGTACCTGCTCAGCAACGCCACGACTTCGCGCGCCCGCTTCTGGCTGGAGCGGCTGGGCTTTGAAGGCGTCGGGATGGCGGGCAAACCCCATCCCCGGTCCTTTCGGCAGGCGCTGGAGCGGATCGGCCTGCCCGCGCACCAGGTGGGGATGGTGGGCGATCAACTATTCACCGACGTGCTGGGTGGCAACCTGTCAGGGATGCACACCATCCTCGTGCGTCCCCTGGCCGTCAATGCCCTGCCGCACACCCGCGCGGCCCGGCGGCTCGAACGCGCGGTCTTGAAACGCTACGGCCACGACTGGAGAACCTGAGGTGGACGCCCTGAAGTTCGGCCAGCCGCACCCATCACACCTGCACAGACTTTGGCAGCGCATACGGAGGACATGAAGTGGCTCTTTCCATCGGTGACCGGCGCCTGGGCGCCATCTTGCTCGAACAGGGGTACGTGAGCGACACGGACCTGCAAAAAGCGCTGGTGCGCCACGCCGAAGTTGGCGGGCGACTGGCCGACATCCTGATCGATTCCGGCCAGGTGGCCGAAAAGCGCATTGCCCGCGCCATCGAGGAATCGCTGGGCATTCCGCTTGTCAACCTGCTCGTCGTGATCCCCGAGGCCCAGGCGCTGGCGGCGGTGCGGGCGCAAACGGCGATGCAGATGCAGGCGTTTCCCTTTGCCCTCGAGAACGGCACCCTGCGCGTGGCGCTCGTCGATCCCCTGTCAAACGCCGCCATTGAGGCGCTGGAAGACGACAGTGGTCTGGAGATCGAGCCGTACCAGGCGCTGCGCGAGCACGTGCAGTGGTCGCTCGCCACCTACTACCCCGAACTGGGGCTCACCCCGGTCACGCCCGCGGAGGCCAGCGAGGACCGGCGCGGCTTCAGTTCCTTCGGGCAGATTGTGCTGGGCAAGGGCCTGCTGACCGAGGCGCAGCTGCAGGAGGCCGTCGAAGCGCAGCAGCAGAGCGGTGAGGGGCTGGAGGCGGTCCTGGTGGCGCGGGGGCTGCTGACCGAAGACCAGCTGTACGAGGTGCTGGCCGAGCAGGCCGGCGTGCCTTACCTCAGCGTGCCGGGGAGCGTTCATCCCGGTGAGGACGTGCTGGGCAGCATGCTGCGTGCCGACGCGCTGCGGCTCTCGGCGGTGCCCCTCGAGGAGACCCCGCAGGGGCTGTCGGTGGCAGCCTCCGATCCCCGCCGCCGGGAGGACATCGAGGCGCTTGTCGGGCAGCCGGTCAACCTCGTGCTGGCCAAGCCCCGCGACGTGGAAGCGCTGATCGAACGTTACTACCCGCAGCGCGTGCGTCTGGGCGAGCAGATGGTCCAGCAGGGCACCCTGACCCGGGCGCAGCTGCGCGAGGCGCTGCAGGTGCAGGCGCGTGGCGGCAAGGTCAAACCGCTCGGCGAGGTCATCGTGGAGCTTGGCTTTTCCACGGTGGACGAGATCGACACGGCGCTGCGCAAGCAAAACACCGGGGGCGGCCGCCTGGAAGACACGCTGGTGCAGTCGGGCAAGCTCAGCCAGGAGATGCTGGCGCGGTCGCTCGCCACGCAGCTGGGCTACGAGTACCTCGATCCCGTCCAGAACCCGCCTGACGCCCAGGTGGCCCTGCTGATTCCGGAGGCGACGGCACGGCGTTACGTGGTCGTGCCGGTGCGGATGCAGGGCAGTTCGCTCGTGGTTGCGATGAAAGACCCGCGCAACGTGTTCGCGCTCGACGACCTCAAGCTGCTGACCGGGCGCGACATCGTTCCGGCCGTGATGTCCGAAAAGGACATCGTGCGCCTGATCGAGCGTTATTTCGGCAGCAAGGACATGGCGAACCTCAACCAGCGCTTGGTGGCCGAGAGCAAGAGCCGTGAGGCGCAAAAGGAAGCCGAGATCGACCTCTCCGCGGGGCTCGACGACAACGCCGTGGTGCGCGTGGTGGACAACCTGATCCGCGAGGCCGCGCTGCAAGAAGCGTCCGACATCCACATTGAGCCCACCCAGACCTCCTTGCGGGTGCGTTACCGGGTGGACGGTGCGCTGCGCGAGCAGCCCGAGTTGCCCAAGGGCAGCGCCCAGAGCGTCTTGGCGCGCATCAAGATCATGGGCAACCTCGACATCGCCGAGCGGCGTATTCCCCAGGACGGCCGCGTGCGCTTTCGCAAGGGCAGCATCGATATGGACCTGCGCCTGAGCACGCTGCCCACGGTGTACGGAGAAAAAGCCGTGATGCGCCTCCTGCAAAAGGCCGAGAACATTCCCGAAGTCGAGCAGCTCGGCTTCTCGGGCCACAACTTCCAGCGCTACCTGGACGTGATCGACCGGCCCAACGGCATCTTTCTGGTGACCGGGCCCACGGGTTCGGGCAAGTCCTTTACCAGCTTTTCGACCTTGAAGCGCATTGCCAAGCCGGAAAAGAACACCTCGACCATCGAAGACCCCATCGAATACGAGATCCCGGGCATCGTCCAGTCGCAGGTGAACATGGCGGCGGGCATGACCTTCGCCCGCGCGCTGCGCGCCTTTCTGCGGCAGGACCCCGACATTATCTTCGTGGGCGAGATTCGCGACGCCGAGACGGCCAAGATCGCCACCGAGGCGGCGCTGACCGGTCACCTGGTGCTGGCGACGCTGCACACCAACGACGCCCCCGGCGCGATCACCCGTCTGGAGGAGATGGGCGTGGAGCACTTCAACATCGCGGCCTCGGTGGCGGGCGTCTTGGCCCAGCGGTTGGTGCGCCGGGTGTGCACCGAGTGCAAGCAGCCCACCAACGCCGACCCCGAGGTGCTGCGGCGCCTGGGCGTCAATGAAGCCGAGGTGCGCGGCGCGACGCTGATGCGCGGCTCGGGCTGCGCCCGCTGCGGCGGTACCGGCTACAAGGGCCGTATGGGCATCCACGAGCTGATGGTGATCGACGAGCCGCTGCGGCGCGCCATCGGGGCCGGCAAGACGGCCGCCGATTTGCGCGACGTGGCCATCGGGGAAAGCAACATGCGGAGCCTGCGCCAGGACGGCATCGAAAAGGCGCTCACGGGGATCACCACCCTGGAGGAAGTGCTGGCTGTGACGAGCAGTTAAGGGTTGGGGAGGCACAATGAAATTCGCTTCCCTCACCTGCCCCGTTTCCTGCCCGCTCCCCGTTCACGTCTTCGCCCCACCTTTCCCCGGAGGACCCCCATGACCCAGCCCGGCCCCGACATCACCGACATCCTGCGTTACGCCGCCGAGAAGGGCGCGTCCGACGTGATTCTCACCGTGGGGCTGCCGCCGCAGTTCAAGCTGCACGGCGTGTACGAGACGGCCGGTTCACCGCCCCTGACCGGGACCGAGACGCGCAAGCTGATGTACTCCATGATGAACGAGCGCCAGCAGCGCATTTTCGAGGAAAAGCGTGAACTCGACTTTTCCTTCGCCCTTGGTGAGAAGGCCCGCTTCCGCGTGAACACCTTTATGCAGCGCGGCTATGTGGGCGGAGTGATGCGTCTGATCCCCACGCAGATCAAGAGCGCGCAGGAGATGGGCCTGCCGCAGCAGGTCATCGACATTGCCAACTCGCCGCGCGGCCTGGTGCTGGTGACCGGCCCAACGGGTTCGGGCAAGAGCACCACGCTGGCCGCGATGATCGATTACATCAACGCCAACCGCAAGTTGCACATCGTGACCATCGAAGACCCCATAGAGTTCATGCACGTGCACAAGGAAAGCATCATCAACCAGCGCGAGATCGGCGCGGACACAATGACGTTCAGCGACGCCCTGCGCGCCGTGCTGCGTCAGGCCCCCGACGTGATCCTGGTGGGCGAGATGCGTGACTACGAGACCATCAAGGCCGCCGTCACTGCGGCTGAGACGGGGCACCTCGTGATGGGTACCCTGCACACCAACTCGGCTCCCGAATCCATCGACCGCATCGTGGACGTGTTTCCTGAAGAGCAGCAGGAACAGATTCGCGTGCAGCTCGCCAACAACCTCGTCGCCGTGATGACCCAGCAGCTCCTCCCGCGTGCCGACGGCCCTGGGCGCGTGCTGGCCTACGAACTCCTGATCGCCAACCCCGCCGTGAGGGCGCTGATCCGCGAGGGCAAGACTTTCCAGATCGTGTCCACCATGCAGACCGGCGCGCGCGAGGGCATGGTTACGATGGACGCCTACATGGCCAACCTCTACCGCCGCCGCATCATCTCCTACGACACCGGCGTGTCGCGCGCGGTGGACCCCAAGGAATTCGCCCGCCTCGCCAACGATCCCAGCGCGGGCACGGGTGGAGCCTCGTATACGGCCCCCGCCGCTGCCCCAGCCCAGCCGCAGGCGAACTACGGCGCGGGAGGCCGGGACGGCACGGGCCGCGCCGCGCCCGCAACGGGCTCCACGCCGCCCCTCGGGCGACGTTGAGGACAGACCTCGCCTGTGGTGGGTGGTGGCTGCGCCACGGCCAGACCGGGTGGCCCGCCACGTTGACCGCATTGGGTCGCCGGCAGGCCGGCACCCCCGCGAGGGTGCCGCTATCTGGGCCTGTGGAGCGCGCTCCTGCCGGGGTTGGCCGAGGTGGCCGGGCTGCTTGAATCCGAGCGGCAGGCCCACTTTCCTGCGTTTGGCGCTGCCCGGGCGCAGGACAAGTACCGCGCTCCCTTTCCCAGGGGCGAGAGCTGCGAACCGGCCTCGCCCCTGGGTTCGCCATGCATTGGAATGGATCGCGGACGACGGGCCCGGGGACGTACCGGCCGTGCCGTACGGGATGACGGGCAGACTGCTGCGGGCGCACCTGCTCGGCCTCTTGCCGGACGAGGTGATGCGCGCCCGTCACCCCCAGGACACGGTCTACCCGGCGCGAGGCGGAGGACTGAGCGCACTTCCGAACCTCATCGACAGGCCCTGACGCTGGTGTTGTCGATGCTGTCCCCGGCCCGCTACCGCAGCGCCCCCACATCCACCGACGCCGTGAGGTCCCCGGTGCTGGCCCCGGTGACGACGAGGGCCTGCGGCGTGACCCGAATGCTGCTGAGACGCAACGGGCCGGCGTGGCCGAGGAGTTGCACCCCGGGCGCGGGCGTAAAGGGCAGCCTGGCCTGAACCTGCGCCCGCACTTTCGCCAGCCTGGGGGCCAGGTCGAAACGCGCTGCGCGGGTCAGGTACGCCTGCGCCCGCTCGTCGGCCAGCCAGCCGATCACCCGCCCGGTTAGACCCTCGCGCCGGGTGGTAACGGTAACGCCGCCCAGCGTGACGAGGTGCCCACTTGCGTCCACGGTGGGCGTTCCGGTCACGTCGGCCGTGGCCCGTACGCTCAGGCCCAGGGGACCCGAGATCACCACGCCGACGGCGACGTTGAGTTGGCTTCCCCGGGGCGAGACGACCACCCGGCTCACCCTCAGGGTGGGGGAGAGGGGCACCGCCAGCGTGAGCGTTTGCTGGGTCGCACGGCGGGAAGCCAGGTCCGACAGTTCGGCGTAGGGCAGGCGCACGGGAACCTGAAGGTCCACGCCCGAGGCTGGCAGGGGGGCGATCTTCAGCGGGGGCAGGGGCGTGGGCGGGGACGCCTGCACCTGCCCCAGCCCTGCCGAGAGGTCGAGGGCGGCTCCCACCGTCAACTTCAGCGCTTCCGGGGTAAAGCGGAAGGGCGTGACCGTCAGGCTGCGGGGCAGGACGCGGGCGTAGGTGGGCTCGGCCAAGGGCAGCGTCCAGGGCTGCTGCACCCGCGCCCACAGGGTTCCGGCCCGTCGCCGCAGATCTGCACCTTCCCGTACCGCCCGCGCCACGTCCGCTGCCACCCGGTCGAGTTGTGCCCGGACCTGTCCGTCCACGAGCGACTGCACGCTGACTTTCACGCCCTGCCCCAGGTCCACACTCAGCGGATCGGTCCAAGTGTACGTGCCGCTCACCCCCACGTCTGCCTCCCAGTCAGGCGTGACGGTGGGCCTCACCCGCAGGCGGATCACGGCGCTGCCGCCGAAGTCGCGGGCCAGGGCCTGACCGAGCCCAGCGGGTTCGGCGCGGAACTTGGCCGTGATGGGCACGCTGAGGGTCAGGCCGTCACCTTCTGGGGTGGGCTGCACGCTGACGTGCGCGGCGCGCGTGACTGTGCCGGTAAGGCGCGCACTCAGCAGGCCGCCCAGGAAGGTGCGCGTCTCTTCCAGCCGGGCGAACTCGGAGGGCACGCGGGCGTTGGCCGCTGCCTGCACCCCGGCGAGGGGTACGGTGACGGGCAGGGTAATGGTGGAGAGGGCTCCAGCAGGAGGGGCAGTCATCAGCGCAGAGAGCAGGGCGGGCAGGAGGAGGCGTCGCATGGCGTCTGGCCCAGGCTAGCGGGGCCGAATGAGGGGGAGCGCATGAGACGAGGTACGCGGCTATCCGAAACCGAGTTCCCCGCCGTGCCGTACCCTCAGCGCATGTGGGCGCAACGTGACCTCCGCCTCCGGCCCTTCTCGCGCGGCTTTCACCTCATCACGCGTGAGGTGCAGGGGGCCCTGCCCGAACTCGCCCGCGTGCGGGTGGGTGTGCTGCACGTTTTCATCACGCACACCTCGGCCAGCCTCGCCCTGAACGAGAACGCCTCTGGCGACGTGCGGCGCGACTTCGAGCGGTACTTCAATCACCTCGTGCCAGACGGGTGGCCCGCGTTCGAGCACACCCTGGAGGGTCCCGACGATATGCCCGCGCACATCAAGGCGGCCCTGCTCGGCCCCGCGCTGACGCTGCCCGTGCAGGGCGGGCGGCTGGCGCTGGGGACCTGGCAGGGCATCTATCTGTGCGAGCACCGGGACGGGGGTGGGTCCCGCCGCCTGGTGCTGACCCTGCAGGGCGAGGAGGGGTAGGCCGACATCACCCAGCGACTTACCGTTCCGGCGTCAGCGTCAGCGTGCTCGCCTTGCCCCAGTCCTGCGCCGCCGTACTCATGGGGATGTACCCCCCCGCCACCCAGAGTTTTTGCTGATCGGTGACGTGGTTCCCAAAAGGGCTGCCGCTCTGGCCCAGACTGCCTACGTACACGCTGCGGTTCATGTCCGAGAGGTCCACGATCTGGCGGTAGCTCGGGCCGTGCGTCTGCCGCAGGGTACCGGGCTCCGGCCGGGCAACGTTCACGGTATTGGTGCCGCCGTTGGTGGGGGCCGAGTGGTTGAACAGCCACGCCAGCGCCTTCACGCCGCCGAAGGCGCGGTGGTTGGACGCCACCGTATGCACCTTGCCGTAGGTCCAACCCGAAACGTCGGAGCCGAGGCGAGCGCCGAGGGTGTCGGCGGCGCGTTTGAGGGAGGCGGTGAGCAGGTCCGCGCAATTCTCCCCAGTGGCGGCCTCGTTGCGGCACAGTTCGCCGTCTGCCCGGAGCATGTTCCGCACGGCGAGGCTGTTGATCCGGGTGCCCTCGCCCAGTTCGTCGCCCGCCATCCCCTGCAACTCGGAAAGCCACGCCTCGAAGATGGCGGGTTCCGCGCGGTCGGCCCGCTCGTTGCCGTCCCAGGTCTTCAGGCGCTGCAGCATCTGGCGGCTGGGGTCCCCGTCAGGCCGCGTGGCGAGGAGCAGCGGTTTCAGGTCCCGCCACACCAGACTGACCGTGTCGAGCTGCACCCGCTTCACGTCTTCCACGGTCAGGCCCGTGGGTTGAGCGGTCAGGAGCTGCGTGATGCGCTCGGCGCGGTACGGCTCGGCCCAGTTGCGGTCGTTTGCCAGCGTAAAGGGGAAACTGCCGGGCACCACCTTGTTGTTGGCCGTGACCACCAGGCCGTCTGCCGGATTGTAGGTGTGCGGCAGGCGGGCGAAGGGAACCGTGCCCGTCCATTCGTGCCGTCCGTCGCCAGGAACGGGGAGGCTCCCGTCCCAGCCTTTGCGCGTGGGTATCCGGCCCGGCGCATAGTAGCCCGTATTGCCGTCCACGTCCGCATACACGAAGTTCTGGCTGGGGGCCACGTAGCGCGACAGGGCCCGGGTGAAGTCCGCCCAGTTCTGCGCGTAGTTCAGGCCTAAAAAGGCGTCCAGGGTGGTATCGCGGGGCTGCAGGGCTGTCCATTTCAGCGCCACCCGCGGCCCCACGTCGCCCGCCCCCACGTCTGAGATGACCGGACCGTGGGCACTCTCGCGGACGGTGAGGCGCTCGTCCGCACTGCCCTTGACTTTGATGACCTCGGTGCGGGTGGTGAATCTGGCGTCGTCCGGCTCCACATACAGGTCCTGTACGTCGGGATTCACGTTCGTCACGCCCCAGGCCACGCGCTCGTTGCGCCCGATAACGATGCCGGGGAGGCCCGGAATGCTCGCGCCGATGGCCTTCAGTGTCGGTCCCTGTACATCCGCCAGATACCACAGCATGGGGCTGGTGAGCGCCAGGTGCGGATCGTCGGCCAGGATGGGTTTGCCGCTCGCCGTGTGCGTTCCGCCGATCACCCAGTCGTTGCTGCCCTTGCCGGGAACGGGTTGCATGCCCAGGGCGCGGGCGGCGTCCAGATGGGCCTGAAAGGCGCGGAGGGTGGCGGGCGGTAGGGAAACAGCGGCTGGACGGCTGGCCTGCACCCGCGGCCCCGTCCGCTTCAGTTCGTCGGCGCTGAGGACGGTGGGGGCGTCCTCCGGGTAGGGCGGCATCACCTCGTTCAGCCCACGCTCGCCCAGACGCCCCACCACACGGCTGCCCAGCACTTCCTCTTCCCAGTTGCCGCCCAGGTCAAAGGCCATCAGCTTGCTCCAGGCAATGGAGTCCACGTCGGTCCAGGGTTCGGGGGTGTAGCCCAGGATGCGGAACTCGGGGGCCGCCTTTCCAGACGCGAAGCCCGCGTTCACGCCCGCCGTGTAGGCCCGCACCATCAGGCGCGAACGTTCCGACAGGGCGGGCAGGGCCGACTGGGCCGCGCGGTAAAAGCCCCAGGTCCGCAGAAAGCGGTCTTGCGGGAGTGCAGGCTTGCCCAGCACCTCCGAGAGCCGCCCCTGCGACACCCGGCGCTGAAAGTCCATCTGCCACGCGCGGTCCTGCGCGTGGACGAAACCGAGGGCAAACATCGCGTCCTCGTCGGACGCCTGGGCACGGATATGGGGCACGCCCCAGGCGTCGCGCGTAACGGTCACCGGGCCGGAGAGTCCTTGCAGGCGAATGGTGCCGGACGTGGTAGGGGTGGAGGTGACTTTGAGCCACAGCACCAGGGCGAGGGCAGCGGCCAGCAGGAGCAGCAGCAGCCAGAGCAGGCCGCGTCCCAGGCGAGCGAGGAGTCTCATTTTTGCCTCCTTCTTGAACTGGGTTCAGGATACGGCGGCGGGTGTGGGGGAGGATAGGGTGGGGGACCCGACTCCAGCTTTCCCCAGTCCCCTCGGCGAGTAGCCCTACGCGTTCCTCAACCGGGACCACGTCTCCGCCGCGCGGAGCGGCCGCTCTGTTTAAGGCCTGTGCCGGCGGTTGTTGACCTCCTCCCCCGGAGAGACCCGTGGAGCTGGCGCAGCAGAGAGGGCCCCGGGCAGGGGGGAGTGACAGCTGCAGCCCGAAGAGAGGGGTTGACCGGGAGCGCCCCACCCCCCAGCACTGCTCCCGCCACCGTGCACGCCCTCTCCAGCAGCAGCACAGGCGCACGCAAGGGCTCGGCCACCAGGTGGGCCGCGCGGTACTGGGAGGGCACGGCGAGCACGGTGGCGATGACGGCCATGCCGAGCATCACGCTCCATGGCGTCGCGGTGCTGGGTAGGTGCAGCGTGCTCCGCGCGGCGGAGAGGGCCGCGAACGACACCCCCTGGGCCGCGGTCCCCCGCACCTGGAATGCCGATCACCAGCCCCAATCCCAGGGTGGCGAGGGCCAGCGCTCCCAACCGGGCGGCGTCGGGCCGGTGCCCGGTCAGCCAGACGGACAGGACCACGAAGGCAGGCACGAGGTACAGCAGCAGTCCCGCCGTGACGCGCGTCAGGGCCCCGAAATAGCAGAAGGTGACGAGGGTGTAGATCGGCCCAGCGCCCAGCAGGGTCGCCCTCCCCCACCACCAACCCGGAGCGCCACGCGAGGACCGGGGAGGAATCCAGCCCCACCTGACCCGCCAGCCTGCCCAGGATGCCCGGGGTACTGAAGCACCGGGCGGCGAGCAGTGCCCAGTCCCGCCTGGTGGGGTGGCGCTGGTGGGCGGGGCGGTCATTCCCGAGGATCAAGGCACAGGCGCGAGAATGAGTTTGGCACGCGCCACACCCCGGCCTGTGAGGCGGGTGAGGTAGGGTCTGGGCCTGTGAGTGCCCCCCCTGCCCCTTCTCCCCCGGCGCCCTGGCAGGTGGCGGTGGCGCTGCCCATTCCAGCGTTGGATTTTGCCGCGCCACACGGTTACGGCGGGGCAGTTCCGGTGGGCTGCCGGGTGCTGGTGCCGTGGCGAGGCGAACTCGCCGTGGGGCTGGTGGTGGGGGAGGGCGACCCTGCCCGGGCCCACCGCCTGCGCGAGGCTGTCCACGTTCTCGACGGGGAGGAAGGCCCCTGGGTCCCGCCCGCCACTGTGGCCGCCGTGACTGCCTGGGCGGGGGATGCCCACCTGCCCGCCGGTCTGGTCTGGTGTGACCTGATCGGCGTGGGCTGGGAGGCGAGGGTGCGCCACCGGGTCCGGGCGGTGGCCGACGCGGATCTCAGCGCCTTTGGCCGCCATGTCCCCCCCCCCGAGTGGACGGACGCGGGCGGGTTTCCCTCCAAGCTTCTCGATGCCGTCCGCGAACAGGGGCTGCTGGAAGAGGACTTCGCCCCGCTCCCCCGACTGCGCCAGGTGGTCCGCGCCCGAACGCTGGACCGGGTGCCCGTCTCGGCGCGGACCAAGACCGTCCTGCGTGCCGTTCCCGCACCGCCCGAGGGCCTGACGGCCAAGGGACACGCCGCCTGGGCCTGGCTGCGCGAGCACGGCCCCGCCGAGACCCTGAGCGCCTGGGCACGCGGCGCGGAGGTGGGAAGCGGCGTGGTGGCGAATGTCCTCAAGGCTGGAGGGGCCCGGCACGTCGCCGAGGAAGCGCCGACTCCGGAAGCCTGGGCGTGGCTGCGCGAGCACGGCCCCGCCGAGACCCTGAGCGCCTGGGCGAGCGGCGCGTCGGCGGGTGGAGTGCTGCTCTCGCCCACCGCCGCCTCCACCCTCGCCGCGCGGGGCTGGGCCGACATCACGCAGGAGGCGGCCCCGCCCCCCCCTCTGCCCGAGCCCGGAGTTCCCTGGACCACCCTGGACCCGGACCGCCTGCCCGAGGGCCCGGCGTGGCGGCTTCACGGTGGGCGGCCGACCTCACGCTTCCAGACGCTCGCTCCGCGCATCGCCCGGCTGCTGGGGCAGGGGAGGGGGGTGCTGGTCCTCGCCCCTGACCACGCCACACTGCACCGCGCCTGGGAAGGCCTGTCCGGATTGGCCGCGCCCGCTGGCACCCGCGCCGTGCCCTTCAGCGGCCAGCTGAACGACGTGGGGCGCGAACACGCCTGGCACCTGATCCGCTCGGGGGCGGCGCGGCTGGTGATCGGCAGTTACCTCGCCCTCAGTGCGCCCCTCGAAGCCCCGGCGCTGATTGTGGTGCTGGAGGAGGGCAGCGACGCCCACAAGCTCCAGGCCGGCTCGCACGCCTTCGTGCCTGACGTGGCTGCGCGGGTGGCCGCCGCCCAGGACGCTGCATTGGCCCTGGTGGGGAGTACCCCCGCTGCTGAGAGCGTGCCCCTGCCCGGCGCGGTGCTGCCCCCGCCACGGGCCCGCGTGCATGTGGTGGATTACGCCAATCCACCCGAGCAACCCGAACTCGGCCCGCTGTCGGGCGTTCACCTCACGCCGGGTGACCTGGGCTACCCGCTCAGCCATGACCTCGCGCAGCTGCTGCGCCAGGTTCAGGAGCGCGGACGGCAGGCGGTCCTGCTCGCGCCCCGGCGTGGGTACTCGGCACTCTTGCGGTGCCCCTCGTGCGAATATACCCCCGGCTGCCGCAACTGTGACGTGCCGCTCCGCTTTCACCGGGACACCCGGCGGCTGACCTGCCATCAGTGCGGCTACCACGAATCCATGCCCGACCGCTGCGCCCGCTGCGGCGAGCAGATGTGGAAAGCGCGCGGCCCCGGCACCGAATGGATCGCGGAAACGGTGGCGACCCTCGCGCCGGGCCTGCCCGTCTACCGCTATGACCGCGACCGCCAAGACGACCTTGCGGCCCTTTACGCAGGTGAGAGCGGCGTGGTGGTGGGCACACAGCTGCTCCTCTCGCAGGAGGCTCCGCCCAACCTCGCCCTCATCGGCGTGACGCTGGCCGATACCTGGCTGAACGTCTCAGACTTTCGCGCCTCGGAGCGCTACCACCGCCTGCTGCGCTCGCTGGCCGAGTGGCACCCCACCCGCGCGCCGCTGCTCGTGGTGCAGACCTTCCAGGCCGAGCATCCAGCACTCAAGGTCCTCGTGGAGGGCCGCGACGCCCTGGCCTACCCCGCCGCTGAGGAACGCGCCCGCGCCGCGTTGGGCTACCCGCCGCACGCCCGGCTGGCGCAGGTCGAGATTGCCGCCCGTGACCCGGAGCGGGCCAAGATCGCCGCCCAGGAAGTTTTCGACGCCCTGCACGGGGCCGGGGCCACCGCCTCGGAGGTGCTCGGCCCTGCGCCCGCGCCCGTCGCCCGGCTGCGCGGCGTGTACCCGTACCACCTCTTTCTGCGCGCCCGCGACGACGTGCGGCTCGCTCAACTGCTCGCCACGCTGGACCGCAGCTGGAAGGCCCGGGTGCGGGTGGACGTGAACCCGCGCGGAGGGCTGTAAGGATAGCGGTGAGGCGACAGGCGTGAGGAACGGCCTTTTCTGCCCGTGTTGACCGGAGAGCGTCTCCATCAGGTGGAGCGCGTAGGCACAAGCGTTCGGGGAGGTCTGGACCTGCGGCGCCGCCCCTTGCGCTCGCCCCGCCTGCGCGCGTCAAACGGCAGCGGAAGCGGGCGCCCGCGCCAGGTCTTCTCCAGCGAGGATCTCCGCGCAAGGGGCGGCGCCCAATTCCTCGCCCTGATGCCGCATAGGGCCAGCGCGCCGAGGTACAGGTCTGCGGTGTGGAGGAAACCGTGCCCCTCCGCCGCGGCCACGTCCGCGTGGCGCCAGACGGGCCGGTCCTGCCCGCCGCGAGAGACCAGGCAGGTGGACTCGCCGCTTCTGGGTGCCCAGTACGGCCAGAGCGGTGGCCCGGCCAGAGGGAGGCCACCCCCCCGTTCGGCGACGCACCGCAGTCAAACGCCGCTTGGTGTCTGATGCGTTTGCGGATCATCCGTTTCGTCCGCTCCGGTCATTCCACGCCTCTGCGTCGCCGCTTTTCCTGCTCGCTCTGCTCGGGTTGGCCCGTGATTTCATCACGGATGAACCGCAACCCTGATGAAAGGCAACCAGTCAGCCGTCTTTTCGTTCGGTCGCCCACTGGGTTCCGGTCACGCCTGGGAAAAGTACAGGAAGTCGCTGCCCTTGCGTTTCACGTCTGCACTGTAAAGCCCGCTGCTGTCCGGAAAGGCAAAATACTGGGCGTCGTGGCCTCCTTCTCCATCCGTCCTGCCCGGCGCCCGGACCTGCCCGCCCTCCTCGCCCTGTACGGCCAACTCAGCGCCAGAAATTCGGCTGACCTCCAGCCTGCCCACCTTCAAGCGTGGGAAGCCGTGGAGGCCCAGCCGGGGCTGCAAGTCCTGGTGGCAGAGATGGAAGGCCAGATCGTCGGGACCGTGACGCTGGCCCTGATCCCCAACCTCACGCGCGGCGCACGGCCCTACGGGGTCGTGGAGAACGTGGTCACCCACGCGGCCTACCGGGAACAGGGCATCGGCCGGGCGCTGCTGGCGGAAGCCGAGCGGCTGGCCCGTGCGGTGAAGGCCTACAAGGTGATGTTGCAGAGCGGCGCGTCCCTTCCAGAAGCGCACGCCTTCTATCGCCGCTGCGGTTACGCGGGCGAGACGAAACGGGCTTTCGAGAAACGCTGGCCCTGAGCCCGTCCGCCTAATTCCTTCCTTACGCTTTTCCGCGCGCCCCGGTTCCTCTGGGCTAGACTGCCCCCCATGATCCGTCTCGCCGTACTCGCGGACCTGCACGCCAACTTGGAGGCGACGCTGGCCGCACACGCGGACGTACAGCGCAGGGGCATTACCGAACTGTGGGTGCTGGGCGACCTCGTGGGCAAGGGGCCGCGTCCGCGCGAGGTGCTGGAGTGGACCGAGGCGAACGCCACCCGCGTCATTCAGGGCAACTGGGACGCCCGGGTGGCCGGGGCCACCAACCGCCCGCAGGACCTGTGGCCGCGCTCCAAGCTCTCGCCCGAGCAGCTCTCGTACCTCGCTGCCCTGCCCTACGGGATCGAGGAGCAGTTTGGAGGCGCGTGGTGGCGGTTTGTCCACGCGAGCTCCAAGGGCCTCTTTCACCGCCTGTACCCGCATTCCAGCCTGGCCGAGCAGCTCGACGCCTACGCCCCCAACCCGCAGTTCGCCCTGCGGCAGCACGCCGACGCCCTCGTGTACGCCGATGTCCACGAGACGCTGATGCTCGATGTGGAGGGCCGCCCCCTGATCAACTGCGGCTCGGTGGGCAACCCCCTCGACAGCACACTGCCCAGTTACCTGATTCTGGAATTTGATCCGCACGGTCCGGCGCACAGCGCCACCTTCGTCCGGCTGACCTACAACCGCGACGCGGAGATCGCGGCCGCCGAGGCCAGCGGGATGCCCTTTACCCGCGAGTACATCGCCGAATTGTTGACGGGCGCGTACCAGAAACGCCGGGCGCGGACGGGCGAGTAGGCGGCTCCACGCCGAGGATGCGCCTGGAGCCGTTCACTGGCCGTTCCCGTTAGTTCTCTGCGCCGCCCGCTGCGCCGCCGGCCGCGACGCCGCTGACCAGCGCCTCGCGGATGCCCTGCGCGATGCCCAGCGCCACCCGGTCGAGGTAGTTGTCGTCCTTGAGGTTCAGGCCGTCGACCGGGTGGCTGGTGTAGCCGATCTCCACCAGGGCCGCCGGAATGCGGCTGTTGCGCAGCACGGCGAGCGAGCGGTTGCTGCGCAGGCCGCGGTCGTACGCGCCCGTCGCGCCCACCACGTTCTTCTCGATGATGCCGGCCAGGGTGCTGGACAGGGGGTGGTTGGGGTTCCACCACGTCTCCACGCCGTAACCGCGCAGGGCGTTGACAGGCTCCATCGAGTTCACGTGAATGCTCAGAAATAGCTGTGTGCCCGGCGTGCCCATCTGCGCCCGCATCACGAGGTCCGTGTTCTTCACCGGGTTCAGCTCGCGGTCCGTGTCGCGGGTGAGCACCGCGTCCACCCCCGCGGCGCGCAGCAGATCACGCACCCGCAGGGCCACGGCCAGCGTCACCTGCTTCTCGGAGATTGAGCCCTGGGCACCCGGATCGCGGCCCCCGTGCCCCGGATCGATGACCACCCGGGGCTGGCTCAGCGTGGCGCTCAGGGCGAGCAGCGCCGTACCCCCCAGCGAACGCATGGGGGGCACCGCGGCCACCACCTTCTCGCGTGGATTCAGCGGCGTCAGGTTTGCCAGGGCGGGCGAGAGGTCGATGGCGAGGCGCGAGCGGTCGCTGCCCGGAGTGGGGGGCACCAGTTGTGCACGCCACCCGCTGCGCTCGGTGAGGGGCCCGGCCGCGTTGAGCGTCACGTTGACCCCGTCCGTCACGGGGTCGTAGCGCCAGGACCGCACCTCGGGGCTCACATTTTGCGCGGAGAGCGGCGCGGCGCTCACGCCGGTCAGCTCGATGCGCAGGCCGAGTCCGGCCGGCACCAGGCGGTAGCCCGTGCCGGGCGGCAGGTCCAGCACCACCCGGGTCATGCCCGGATTCTTGCCGAGGCGCGGAGGCACCAGGCTGGCTCCAGGTTGTGGGTTCCCCGGCGCTCGCCCCGACAGGGCGCTGGGTTTTTCGGGATCGTGGCCCGGCAGCGCTGGGGCCGGGGCGGGGAGGGCGCTCCGGGGTACGGGGGCCACCGTGTCACCGGGAGGCAACTGCTGGGCCAGCGCCGTGCCGATGGGCGCACTCAGGGCCTGACGCTCGTCGGGCGTCGGCGGCAGGGCTGTGGGACGCACCAGTCCCCGCAGCGCCGCACTCGCGCCGCCCGCCAGCGTCGGGCCGAATTCCAGGATCAGCACCCGCGCCCCCGAGGCCACCGTCGCCTCACTGGCCCGCCAGCCCTCGGTCAGGCCCAGCGGAAAGGGCGTGACCAGCGTGACCTGCCCGCCGCCCGCACGGTACTCGGTCACGCTCGGCCCCAGCGTGTTGCGGACGGTGGGCACCACCCGCGCCCCCTTCACATCCAGCCGCAGGCCCCCGAAGGTGGGCGTGAGGGTGTAGGTCACGCCGGGCGTCAGGTCAAAGACCACCCGCGTCTGGCTGCCGTCACTGCTGGCGCGGGGCGCAGCGAACACACCGCCCACCGGGGTAGAGGCCCCCGCCGAGACGGTGCCTGTCTGGGAGGTGGGAGCGGCGGCTCCGGGCACCGTGACGGCCGCCGTTCCCGCACGCACGCTGGGGAACACCTGCGGCGGGGCGCCGCGTTGAAAGGGGTCCGCCTGCGCCGATGCCCAGGTTCCCGGCAGGGCGCAGAGGAGGCCATACGACACCAGAGATGAGAGCAACATGACCTGCGGCTTCATGGGCCTCTATATTGACCCGCCGGGCGGTGAGAAATGGTCATCCGCACTCACTTGACTGTCGGATCACGTTCTTCCCGTCCTGTTGGGGGTTTCTCCGCTCCGCTTTCTCTGTGCCAGAGGCCGGGAACTCGACCGTAACGCCCCTTCTGTGAGAGCAAGGGCCAAGGCGTCAAGTGCCCTGCTGCCGCCCGTTCCCGCCGTACACCAGCCGCCGCGTGAGCCATTCCATCGGTCCCGTGCCGAAGCGCTCCAGAAGCCAGGCGCTGACCGGAAGCTGCGAGAAGCCCACGAGCAGGGCAAGCAGCACCGAATATGCTGCGCCCCAGCGCCCGAAATACGCGCCGCCATACGGGTAGAAGAAGGTGGTCATCAGCAGGCTCTGGGCCAGGTAGTTGCTCATGGCGAGGCGTCCACTCGCCGCGAAGGCCCGCAGCGGTCCCAGCCTTCCCCGCGCGGCGAGCAGCCCCAGCACACCGACATAGCCCAGCGCGGTGGCCAGCCCGCCCCCCATGCGCACGGGAATGGCGAGGAGCCCAGCGGGGAGCGTTCCGCGCGTGTTGAGCCAGGCGAGCAGCAGGCCCAGGGGCAGGCCGAGCCCCAGGCCCCATACGGCGAGGCGGCGCAGCAGCGGCCGGTGTGCCTGCGGGCGGGTGAGCAGCCCCGTTCTGTGGGCGGCAGCCCCCAGGCAAAACAGCGCGATCAGCCAGGGCCCGTTGTAGACCGCGCTGACAATCAAGCCGTTCGTGAATTCGGCGGCGCGGGGGTGCAGCGCGTCCGCGTAGGTCATGCCTGGGGTCAGGTCCGGGAGCCCGTCGAACCGCCCGCGCGGACTGCCCAGCCGCGCGAAGCCCTGTTGCAGCGTGGTCAGCAGCCACCAGCCGCCCAGCCCGGACGCCAGCAGCACGAGGGCCCCCGCTTCCAGCCGGCCCGTCAGCAGCAGCGCTGCGGCCAGCACCGCGTACAGCGAGATGATGTCGCCGTGCCACACGAAGACGTAGTGCAGCGTGCCGATCAGGAGCAAGACCGCCAGGCGGCGCAGCAGTCGCCCCGGGCCGTGCCTCGCGAGCAGTCCCGCCGCTCCCCAGCCGAACAGCATGGCGAACAGACTGATCGAGCGTCCGTTGAACACCACGTCGGTCAGGACCTGCGCCGCACGGTCCACGCCCACCTGCGTCCACTCGCGGAAGCCCCCGAAGTCCTGCACGTTCACGACGAGGATGCCCAGCAGCGCCAGGCCCCGCAAGACGTCCGGCAGCAGGGCGCGTTCCCCAAACCGCACCGGACGCGATGGACCGGTTTCGGAGGTGGGCGAGACCTCGGGCAGCGACATACTTTCAGGCTAGCGCGAGAAGCTGGCCTGGGCCGCCGGACTCAGTCTGCCGCGCTGGCGTGCAGCACGTCCGCGCCCTCAAGGTCCAGATGGTGGGCGGAGGTGGCATGCAGGCCGGCGAAGCGCAGGTGCCTCTGGCAGATAAACCACAGCTCGTCGCGGTCGTTGGGCAAGATGAAGTAGGCGTCCGACGTTTCCGACGGATTGAACACGCCCACCACGCGGTAGAGGCGGCCCGGCGTAAAGCCGCTTTCCAGGGGGCGGGGCAGCGGGGCGCGCGGACCCTCAAGCTGCTCAATGCGCACAAACATTTCGGGGTGAAAGGCAAGCGACATGCCCCACTGTGCCGGGTGCGGCCCATGCGAGAGGGCAGCTTTTCACACAGCCTGAAGCTCTTTTGACCCTTGGGCCAACGCTGACTCAAAGTTGGGTGAAATGGCCCTGAGCGGGAGCCGCCCTCAGGCGTGCGAGGCCGTTTCCGCGCTGGCGCCCACGGGCGCCTCGGGAACTTCCGGGAGCGTGTACGAGTGGGCGAGCTGCGGCATCTCCAGCGACTCGTGCCCCCGGTTGACGATCCTCCCGCCCGCATAGGCCGCCACGCTGGTCAGCGTGAGTTCCCAGTTGCGGCGCTGGGCGGCGTGAACGCCAAAGATGTAGGCCAAGCGGTCAAATTGCGAGTTGGTCCGCAGCAGCGACTCAATCTGGAGGACCATTCGCCCCGCCTCCTCGCCCGGGTAGACGCGGAAGTCCGAGGTCCCGGCATCCGGGTGCAGGCGCAGCGTCCGCACCCGGAAGCCCAGGGGGTCCGCGTGTTCCACCACCACGCGGCCCCGGCGCACCCCCAGCATCAGGATGCGGAGCCGGTCCCCGCGGTTCACGGGCGGCACCGGATGGTCCAGGCCCCGGAACCACGCCAGCCACTTCGGCGCGTGGTCGGGCAGGTGGTTGCGCCAGTGCTCAGCCACGTCCTCCGGCGTGTGGGCGGCCCCCTCCACCTCTACCCAGTAGCGGCGGCGGGTGATGGGACCCACGCCGTCTTCGGGACCAGAGGGCTGCAGGGGATCGGCCGGTCCTTTGAGGACGTAGGCGGCGAGCGCGGCGGCGGGCAGCGCGAGCCACCGCAGGCGGGACGAAGAGCGGGACATGCCCGGCAGGCTACCGGGCGGCGGCGTGTGCGTGGCTTGGAGCGGATTGAGCAAGACGAAAGGAATACCCTGGGGCAATGACGCCGGACCTCCTGCCCCGAATCGCCGCTGTGGAGGCCGAGGCCCACGCCGCATATGCCGCCTGGGGCGAGGCCGCCCACTTCGGACCCCTGGTGGCCGTCCACGCGGGGCTGGACCTGCCCGTTAATACGGGATGGCACAGCGGGAAAGGCCCGCTCAGCGAGGCAGACCTGAGCGCATTCGAAGCGTTTTGCCGCGCCCATGGTCAGCCCACCGTTTTGCACGTGCTGTCGCACACCGCGCCGACGCTGCTGTCCCGGCTCGGCCCACGTGGCTACGCCCTGACCACCGCCCTGCACCTGTACACCCGCCCCCTGACCCCTCTGCCGCCCCCACCTGCCCTGCCGGTGCGTGAGGCGGCGGACGCGCCAGCCTGGGCCGATCTGGCGTCCCGCGCTTTTGGTCCCGGAAGCGAGGCAATCATGCGGCTGAACGCCCATCTGCCGGGTGTCCATCTTCTGACCGCCGAGGTGGACGGAACGCCCGCTGGGGTGGCGGCCCTGCGGGCCCAGCAGGGCGTCGCCGCCCTCTACAGCACGGCCACCCTGCCCACAGCCCGGGGCTGTGGGGCGCAAACCGCTCTCCTGGCGGCCCGGTTGCACCTCGCCGCCCGGCTGGGGGCGGACATGGCAAGCGTGTTCGTGACGCCTGGCACGGGCAGCGAGCGCAACGTCTGCCGGGCAGGCTTCGGGCTTGCTGGAATGCGGCTGACGTTTACCCGGGAGTGAGGGGCAACCGGGCCAGCACATCCTGCACAACAGGCTTCAGCCTCGCGGCCTGTGCCGCCCGCACTTCCTCGCCCACCTGTACGCGGGTCTGCGAATAAGCGCGTCGCCTTCCGCGGGAACGCGTGCAGGTGGTGGTGCCGCACATCCTGATTTCCGGTGGGTTCGTTGCGCTGCTCGGTGCTGGTGCCGTGGCACCCGCTCACCGCCTTTAGGGACAGGGCCACCCGTCGGGACAGGGCGTGAAGGCGGGCTCCCAGTTCGTAGAGGTTTTCAAAGTGCGCCACGGGCACGATCAGCATGTGGCCGGGTGAACCGGGCCGGACCGAGAACGGCTCCGCCGCGATCAATGCCATAACCTGATGGCCGCGGTAGACCACGTCCGGCACCCGGCTCCGCACGTGCCCGTTCCTGTCGGCGGGCAGGCAGAAGGGACAGACGCCGCTGGGCGGCGCCGTGCCTCACGCCCGTGACCCGCGCAAAAGAGCCGTCGCACGCGTATTTCACGGCCCTAGGGGCGATGGCAGCGCATGGAGTGGGAAGAAACGCAGTTCCACGCCCTCGGTGCGGTCAGGCTGGAAGACGCCCTCCCAGATGCGGACGAGGTACACCGCGGTGACCTGATAGAATTCGTCGCCATTGGGAAGCTCGCGGTACGTGTCCGGGCCACTGATGATCGTCAGGAGTTCGGGGTCAGCGCCAGCAGGCCCGTTTCCTCCTGCACTTCGCGGCGCAGGGTGTTCTCCAGCGCCTCGCCCAGTTCGGCGATGCCGCCCGGTGTACCTCAGGCTCCCGTGCCGGCTCTCCGTTGCAGCAGGACCTCGCCCGCCGCATTGACCACGAGGGCACACGCGCCCGCGGGATTTACCGGGGCAGGCCCCAGCTTTACGCGCAGGTCACGGACGCAACTCACGTCAACATTTCCAGGGCCTTCTCGCCCAGCCGCGTGAGGGGCGGAAGGTGCTTTGGGGAAAAAGAACCGCGCCTGTGCGGCCTCCACCCCGTCTGCCTCAACCTCGCCGCTTCACTCCAACACGCGGAACAGCGCCGTGTACCGGTAGGACCCGTCGCCGTTTGCCACCCGGCTGGGTCCTGCGGAGCTGAGCATCTCCAGCAACTCGGCCCCGTGCAGCTTCAGGTTGACCTCTTCCTCCATCTCGCGGCGCAGCGGCCAGACCTCGCCCGACGCATTCTGGATCAGCCCCGCTGCCCCCACAAAGTTGCCCGGTCGCGGACCGAGAATGGCGCAGCTCACGCACGCGGTCCTGCGTACTTATGTGAGCAAGGTACACATCTACTATTGGCTGTTGGCCGCTAGCCTATGGCAGCCTGACGCACAGCGTCCCGGACGGCGGCGCAGACGGCCTCCTGCACAAGTGTGCCGATCAGCAGCGGATCAGCTGGTGGAAGGGTACATGCGCTGAGGACGAAGGCGCTGTCGCCATCCCAGAAGGTGTGGCTGGGATGGATAACCCGGCCAAGGGCAGTCTGGGCGGCGTCGGCGAGCCGGCGGGCGTCGTTTTTGGCCAGGGCGCGTTCGGTGACGACGGCGACGAGGGTGGTGCTCTCCACATCACCGGGGGCAAAGGCCACGGACCCCGGTCCCACACCTGGCCCGGCCAGCACCTCGCCGCGCTCATCGAGCACGTCCCCGATGGGATTGACCACCGCCAGCGCACCCACACGGACGCCATGCCGTTCTACAACGACGCTGCCCAGTCCGCCCGGCACCGCGCCCGCGCCGAGATATTTGCCCGCCGTCGCGCCGGTGCCTGCCCCCACCCGTCCGCGCGGCACCGGGTCACGCGAAGCCGCATGGGCGGCGAGTCCTCCTTCCCGCTCGCCGGGCCGGGCCCCCGGATCGCCTACCCCCAGGTCATAGATCACGGCGGCGGGCACGATGGGGACCCGCGCCCAGGGCGTTTCATGCCCCACGCCGCGCTCCTCGAGTACCCGAACGACTCCGGCCGCCGCCGCCAGCCCAAAGGCTGAACCGCCCGTCAGCAGCAGGGCGTGAACGCGCTCGACCTTCTTCTCGGGAGCGAGCAGCACCCCTTCCCGCGTGCCCGGACTCGGCCCCAGAAAGGAGGCCGACGCGACGGCCCCCGCGTCTGGGCACAGGATGACCGTGCAGCCGGTCTGGCCCACAGGGTCTGTCCAGTGGCCCACACGAAAGCCGGGAATGGCGGTGAGGGTGGTGTTGGGGGCGGTCATGGGGGCATTGGACCACAGGGGAAAAAAGCGCTTAACGTTCAGCAAAAATGCCCCGAGTTACATACCCGGAGCCCTGTACTGGTGCTTTGGCCGGCGACTGGAAGCTGGCCGCTGGCCGTTCCTCACGGCGTCTTCAGCGCATACCCGATCCCACGGACCGTGCGAATAATTCCGTACCCGTCGAGATCCCGCAGTTTGGCGCGCATGTTTGCCATATGCACGTCCACCACGTTGGAGTTGCTGGGCAGCTCGCCGTTCCAGACCTCGCGCTCGATTTCCTGACGGGAATAGACCCGGCCAGGCTGGCGGGCCAGGAAGGTCAGCAGATCGAACTCCTTGGGCGAGAGCCGGACCTCGTGGCCGTTGTAGTGGCACAGCCGCTTTTGCGGGTGGATCTCCAGCGCCCCGATGGAGATCACTTCGCCGTGCTGCTGGTGGCGCAGCTGCACCTTGACGCGGGCCACAAGTTCTTCAGGGTGAAAGGGCTTGGTCATGTAGTCGTCCGCGCCCGCTTCCAGCAGGTTGACCTTGCGGTCCACAGCGTCCATGGCGGTCAGGATGATGATAGGCACGCTGCTCGTCTTTCTCAGGCGTCGGGCGATCTCCGCGCCGTCGAAGTCGGGCAGACCGAGGTCGAGAATGACCAGATCAGGGCTGTTCTCGCGGGCGGTGGTGAGGCCGGTCACGCCGTCGGGAGCCGTCAGGACACGGTACCCGGCCTGTTCCAGCTCGTACTGCACCACGCGGGTGATGTCCGGGTTGTCTTCGATAAGGAGTATGCGTTGGTCCATACGGTCTGCCTCTGTCTCCTGGCGTGCGCCTGTTTGCGGCTCATCGTAGGGGGCGAGGCCCGTCAGGCGGGTAACGAACACGGTTTAGGCTCCCTTAAGGCCCGGTCCTGCTTCGCCGGGGATGTGAATGGAGTCCACCTGCACGCCGTGGCGCAGCAGGACCGTTTTGAGGCGTTGCATGGCCGCCACCGCGCGGGTGCGCTCCTGTGGCCAGAAGACCAGGGTGAGCCGCCCCGGCACGCCTGCGCGCGGTTCCTGGGCTTCTAGCCGCAGGGGCCGGGCAAAGGCGGCGTCCTCCACCACGTCGCGCAGAATACGGACGAAGGTGAGTTCGTCCACGCCCGCGAGCGAGAAGGCAATGCCCTGGGGTCCCGAGAGGGCAGCGGGGTCGGTCATTCCACCAGGGTAGAGGCAGGCCTGGCCAGGGCGTATTGCCGCAGTCTCCATGCTGCCCTCACGCGGGTCAGCGAAAGGTCAGCAGTCACGCGCTTCGTGGCGGGGAAGCGGGGTGGGCACTCCGTACAATGGAGCGTATGACCTGGCCGGACGAGACCCAAGTAACGCACCTCAACGGCGCAGACCTGTACTTCGACGTAGCAGGGCCCGAGGATTCGGACGTACCCGCACTGATCTTCCTGCATGGCGGTCCCGGCTACAACAGCCTTTCCTTTCAGGAGCTGTTCGGGGAACGTCTCCTGGCACGGCGGGTGGTGTACCTGGACCAGCGCGGTTCGGGCCGCAGCGGCGCGCTGGAAGACACCCAGCAGGGCGGCGAGACCCTGGACCTGGACACGCTGGTGGCCGACCTGGAGGCGGTCCGCGGTTACCTGGGCCTGGAGCGGATCGTTCCGCTGGGCCACGGCTTTGGGGCACTTGTGGCGCTGGAATACGCCCGGCGGCACCCCACCCATACCGCCCGCGTTGTGGTCGTCAATCCCTGGGTCCATTTCCCGGAGTTGGCCCTGACGCTGTTGCGCGAGGCCTCGGCCCTGCGCGGGCAGGCGCTGGAGGATCCCGCGGCCGAGGTGCGTGCCCAGACCCCGGAGGGACAGCACCCGGCAGTGGGCGAGGCGCGGGTGGAGGCGGCTTTCGCATTGCTCAACGCCCGCGACCTGCTCAATGCGCTGCAGTTCCGCGACGCCGCCAGCAGGATGCACCTGGAGTTCACCGACGCCGAGGGGCAACTGACTGGTGGCGGCGAGGTGCAGCAGGCGCTCGTCAACCAGGGCCTGTGGGAATTCGAGTACGTGCCCTTCTTGCAAGAACTCCGCCGTCCCCTCTTCGTGATCGCCGGAGTGCACGACCGCACGAGCTACCCAGAGCAGGTGGAGTGGCTTGCGGACCTGGGAGGAGCCGACGTGACCGTGCTGGACGCTGGACACTACCCCTGGCTGGACGACGAGGACGCCTTTGCCGAAGCCCTGGAAGAGGCGCTGACGCGGTAGACCGTCTGAGGGCGGCGACTGACCGCCCAACGCCTGAGCACGATTGCGCCAAACCTGTCCCTTCTCACCATTTCCGCTCCCAGACCGCCCACTTGATCGTTAAACTGCCCTCACCCTTATGAAAGGTGTGATCCTCGCTGCTGGACGTGGCAGCCGTCTTTTTCCCGTCAGTGCCGGGCGGCCCAAACCCGCTGTGCCGGTGGCGGGGGTGCCCATCGTGGCGCGGGCGGTGCGGGCCCTGCGTGCGGCGGGGGTAGCGGAGGTGGCGGTGGTCATGGGGCCCGGCCACCAGGACGCCCTGCGGGACGCCACGCGAAACGAGGGACCGTTGACCTTCGTGCCCCAGCACGAACCCCTGGGCACTGGCCACGCCGTGCTGATGGCGCGTGACTTTCTGGAAGGTGGCCCCGCCCTGCTGTACCTGGGCGACAATCTGTTCGGCGACGCCTTGACCCCGCTGGCGCACGCCCTGGGCGACGCTGACGCCGCACTGGCCGTCAAGCAGGTGCCGGACCCGAGCGCCTACGGGGTGGCTGTGGTAAGCGAAGGGTGGCTGACGCAGCTGATTGAAAAACCCCGCCGTCCGCCCAGTGATCTGGCGGCTTGCGGGGTCTTTGCCTTTCAGGGCCATGTGCTGGATGAGGTGGCTCAGCTGGTGCCCAGCGAACGCGGCGAGATCGAGTTTCCGCAGGCCCTGCTGCGCGTGGTGGCGGCGGGCGGACGCGTGCGGGCTGTGACACTGGACGGCTTCTGGAGCGACGCAGGCACGCCGGGAGACCTGCTCGCCGCCAACGCCCACTTTCTGTTGAGCCTGTCCCCGCGCGTGGAGGGCCAGGTCTGCCGCAGCGCGCTAAGCGGCCCGGTGGTGATCGAGGCGGGCGCGGTGGTGGAAAACACCACCCTGATCGGCCCGGTGCTCATCGGTGCTGGCGCCAGCATTCAGAACAGCACCGTGGGGCCAAACGTCAGCGTCGGTCCCCGGGTCAGGATCGAGGGGGCCACCGTGCAGGACAGCCTGATCGACGAGGGCGCGAGCATCCTCTTCCCCTCCAGACCCCTGACGCGCGCGGTCATCGGACGGCGGGCAGTGGTGGGGCCACCCACCGGTGCGGGGCTGCAACTCGTGGTGGGCGACTACAGTGTGCTGCGGGTGTAGTCCGGTAGGCAGGCGGTCAGGCGAGGTCCGTCGGCCTGGACCCGTCGGGCGCTCGCGCTCGGTCCAAGGTGGCGGGGCTCGCCCTCACCGCAGGACTCTTTGCTCGTGTTCACCGCCCGCTTCCTGCCGAAGGACTTTCCCCGTACGCCCCCCACCTCAGGCGAGGAGGCCGGAAACACGCCCGTCTCTGCGCCGCGCCCGGGCAAGATGCCGGTCAGCCGCTTCACAACCGAAAAGGCCGCGCCCAGCAGGCCCTGGCTTTCATTCCCAAAGTTGTTGTTGACCACTTCGGCGTGAGGGGCAGTGACCGCCACGCCTGTACCTGCGGGCTGCCGGCGGCCCGGGAACTGCTGAGGCGGGCCGGCGCCTGGGTCCCCGCGTCCTGCTCCGCCGTGCCTCCCCCGGCAGGCCTGTATACAATCTGGCCACGTCCGTGTAGCCTGGACAGGTGCTGTCCCTTCAGAAAGCCGCGAGCATCCTCGGGGCGTTCAGCGCCGAGCAACCCGAGTGGGGCGTGCGGGCGCTGGCCGCACAACTCGGCATTCCCCGCGCCACCGCCCACGCCTACCTCGCTGGACTGACCGAAGCCGGCTTCCTGCGCCGCACCCCGGTGGGCAAATACCGTCTGTCCTGGCATATCGCCGAGATGGGCGCGCACCTGACCTCCGCGCTGCCGTGGTTCCCAGAAGCCCGCGCGCTGATTACACGTCTGGCGCTGGAGGTCCGTTCGGTGGCCTTTTTGTGCCTGCTGGAGGGAGAAGAAGTGGTGTGCGCTATCCGTGAGCGGCATCCAGACGCGGATATCGATTTGCCGCTCGACATCTACCTGCCCGCCACGGCGACGGCCAGCGGCAAGATCCTTTACGCCCATCACGAGACGCAGCCGCGGGAATTCGCCACCTGCACCGAGAGCAGCATCACCACCGCCGACGAGTGGCGCACCGAGGTCGCGCGGGTGCGTCGGCGCGGCTACGCCTATTCCATCGAGGAGTGGATTCCGGGGCAGTGCACCCTGGGCGTGCCCTACCGCCACGGGGGACATGTGGTGGCGGCCATCGGCGTGCAGATGAGCGCCAGCCGCTACCTGCGCGAGGAACGCGTCATCCGCGAGCGTGTGCTGGGAATCGTGCGGGAGGCGGAGGAGCGGGGCTGAGGGCGGGGCACACCGCGCCGAGGACAGAGGGCGGTGGAGCGAAAGGTGGGCTGGGGGCGGGCGTCTCTGGCCCACACCTCGTTTCGGTGCGCCTTGCCCTCCCGCACGGAGTGGTCCGTGTTCCGGATCATCCGTGACAGCCCCTTCCCTCCGCGTCGCTCCGGTGCTTTTGTCCTGCTCCGCTTCGCCGCGCTCACGGTTATCTGGCTCTTTGCAAGTGGGGTTGATTCCTTTCGTAAACAATAAGCTAAGACGCCGTATCAGACGCGCAGAAGCGTCTTCCTGCCGCCGAAACTGATGCGGAGCTGTCCGAGCTCTTCCGAAACCATTAGGAAGTTTTCAGGCCCCATCATGCGGAACGTGGCACGGTAGAGGCATGAAATACGTTCTCGTTTCCCTCGGACTGGCGGCGGCTCTCGGCACGGCCCAGGCGCAGAACTCGCCCAAGATCACCTCGCAGAGCATCATCGTGAATCCGGTGGTCTCGCCGCTGAAGGTCAGCGTGTGGACGTCGAAAGACACCACGGGTAGCAAGACGCCCGTCTATGTGGCGGGCGACCGCATTACGCTGAACGTCAAGACCACGCAAGACGCCTACGTGTACCTGTTTAACGTGGACCAGAAGGGCCGCATCAACCTGATCTTGCCCAACAAATTTTCCAGCGGCGAGAACTTCGTGAAGGCCAACACCACCAAGAGCTTTCCCGACAAAAACGACAAGTTCACCTTCGACATAGCCGGTCCCGCTGGGCTGAACAAGGTTCTGGCACTGGCAAGCAAGAGCGAACTCGACCTCGATGAGATCGCGCAGTTCAAGGAAGACCAGCAGACCGGCTTTGCCACCGTGATCGTCAAGGGCGGACAGACCGGACTGGCCCAGGCCCTCTCGATCATCGTCAAGCCGCTGGCCTCGCAGGACTGGGTGACGGACGTGGCGCAGTACCAGATTTCCAGCACCGTGGCGACGCCGCCCGTGCCCGTGGTGTCGACCGTGACCACCACGACCTCCACCTGGAAGTCCAGCTTCAAGTCCAGCCTCGGCCTGGCGCGCGTGTACGACTTCTACGCCAACCAGCTCAAGGGCCAGGGCTACGAGGCCGACGAGGTGACTTCCAGCAAGGCGCAGATGACCGGCAAGTTCATCCTGGCCGACGACAGCACCGCCAACCTGACGGTCAAGCAGCGCCCCGGCACCACCACCTACGACGTGGTGCTGGTTCGCAAGGAAGCCCAGTAGGGGGTCTACCCGGCTGACTGCGCCCGCCCGGCCTCCCTGGGCGGGCGTTTTTTTCGCTGGTGGCCGGAGGCTGGGCGCGCCCTATCCGCGCCCCCCCTCACCGAGCTCCCGCAAGATGTCCTCCATCCGCGCCCGCTCCTGCCCGGCGCTCTCGGCGTCGCCCTGCGCGAGGTGCCACTCTACGAGGTCCGAACGGGCCGTGATGTTCAGCGGATCGGCGGCGATCAGCTGACGCAGGGCGTCGCGGCGCTCCAGGCTGCCTCCCGGCTGTGCGTCGGCGTAGACCTGCAGGGCGTCGTGCAGCAGGCGCTCGGCAAATTCGCGTTCCTCGTGCAGTTCGCTGGAGAGGTCCGGAAGCACGGCCGGAGGGCCGGCGTCCTGCCGGAGCAGGGTCGCGAGCTGGTCCGGGTCCCGGCTTGACAGGGCGTCTTGCAGGCGTCCCAGGTCACTCTGCACCGGAAAGGTCAGGGTCAGGCGGCCCCGCGCGCTGCTGATCAGGTTGACGCCGAAGGTGGTGCGCAGGTGATACACGGCGGTCTGGAGGCTGGCAAGCGGATTTTTCGCCCCAGGCCAGAAGCGCTCGGCCAGCCCCTCGCGCGGCTGTGAGCGGCCCGAGAGGGCCAGGGCCACCAGCAGCGCCGCGCTCTTGCGGGTGGGAAAGTTCTCCGAGCGCCAGGTGCGCCCCGCGTGGGTCACGCGCAGCGGGCCCAGCACGCGCAGGGTGAGGGGAAACAGCGTCCGGGTGGCCTCGTCTCCAGCGTGCTCCACGAGTCGGTGGGCCGCCGGACTTTCGAGCAGGGTGCGGTAGCCGTGGGTGCGTATCAGGCTCAGGGCCTCTTCGAGGTCGCCGGGCGTGCCCCGGTGCAGCAGGGCCGTCGCCAGTTCGAGGCGGGCGTCTTCCTCGCGGGCGGCGGCGATCACCTCGCCGGGATCGCCGCCCTGGAGCGCGGCTTCGAGGTCTGCCCGGAGGCCCAGGGACCGGGCCTGCGCCAGGGCTTCGCTCGCCGCCTCCGCCTCGCCCAGCTCGCGCTGGGTCCGGGCGAGCAGCAGCGCTGTCTCGGCCTGCAGGGCGGGGTCCCCCCCCGCCTCTGCCGTGAGCAGGTCACGGGCCACGGCTGGAAGCCCCGCGTGCAGGGCGAGCAGGGCCTGAACCCGCCCCATCCAGCCCTCCACCCCCGCAAGCCCAAAGCGGGAGATCAGGTCCCGCGCCTGCTCCAGATGCCCCCGCGCCGCGCCCACATCGCCCAGCAGGGCGTGGACCTCGGCGAGGTTCACGTGCGTGAGGGCCGTCTCCTGGGGCTGCTCCGCCTGCAGGCGCAGCACGTGTTCATAAGGAGTCAACGCCTCAGCCAGCAGGCCGCGGCCGAACTGCAACGCGCCCAGCGTCTCCAAGCTGCGGGCCTCACGGCGCAGGTCGCCGGCCTCGCGGAAGGCAGCGATGGCGTCGTCCAGGCTGCGCTCGGCCTCGGCGTGCCGGCCCAGCTGCACCAGCAGCGTGGCGCGGTTGTGCGCCGCCTCACCGCCCGTTAGCCCGCCCGCACAGCTCGCGGCCTCGAAATCGGCCAACGCCCCGGAGGCGTTTCCCCGCATGGCCCGCACCACCCCGCGCGCATTGGCGGCCAGCGGCGCCAGCGTCGGGGGCAGGCCGGGCAGCGCCCGGGTGTAGAGGTCTTCTGCGCGCGGCAGATCGCCCGAGGCCCGCGCGAGCAGTCCCGCGAGGTACAGGGCTTCGGGGCGCTCACGCCAGTAGGGCGGCAGGACGCGCAGGCTGGCGCGCAGCAGGTCTGTTCCCGCTGTGGCCCGCAGGTGTCCGGCGAGCAGGGTGAGGTGCGCTTTCCACGCCCCGGCCTCGCGCAGCAGGGTCAGGGCGGCGAGCGTGTGGCCGCCGCGGTGCAGTTCATCGGCCACGCGCCCAGCCTGCGCGGGGTCCGGCAGGGGACAGAGGTGACGGCGCAACACGCCGGGAATCTCCCAGCCCCCGGGGACGGGCCACAGCCACCCACCTTCAGCCAGCGCCTCTACCGTTTCCGGCGTGATTTCCAGCACCGAAGCCACGCCCGGCGTCACGAGGGGAGACAGGGCCAGAGCGCGGTAAGCGCTCCGCAACGCCTCAGGAGGCAGCAGCGGCGTGAGCGCCACGGCGGCGAGGGGATGGCGGTACCACTCCTCCGCGGCTCCCCGCCCGGTAAGGCCCCGCGCGAGCGGTAACGCAGCGGGCCACCCACGCGCGAGGGCGTAGGTCTTGGCAGCCCAGCGCCCGTTCCCACCCAGCGCGGCGCGCCACGCCTCGGCGTCCAGGAGGGTGTCTGCTCCGGTCAGAACCAGGGGAGACTCCGCCGTGGGGTTCGTCTCTGCCCAGGCCACCACCTCGCCTCGTTTGCGTGGGAACCACAGCCAGCGCTCCAGCTCTGCGGGGGGAGGCCCGCACGTGACCGTTCGCCCGTGTTCTTCCGCCCATGCCTGCAGCGCTTCCGGCCCAGTGCCGATGTCCACCGGCGCAATGACCCGCGCTGGGCTGGATGCGAGCAGGGCCTGGAGCCGGGCCGAGAGAGGCATGAGTCAGTATAAAGAGATCCTTTAACGTTGCGCGGTTCGGGAAATTTCGAGTTCCCTTTGCGTTTTTTTTGAGCGGGGTTTGATGAAATGACCTCAAGCCCGACAGCCCTATCCCATCCCTTCAGGAGTCCCCCATGAAGAACAAGTCTCCCGTCCTCATGACCCTCACCGTCCTCCTCGCCGCCTGTGGTCAGGGCGTACCTCAGGGCAACGCGCCCTCTGCCCAGACTCCCGTGGGCGGCCAGTCCAGCCGCAGCCTGAGCCCACAGGCCACCGCGCAGACGGCCTGCCAGGCGCTCTACGCCACGGCACCTACCGGCGTTCAGGTGGACAGCTCGATGCGGTACGGCCAGGTGGGTACCTTGATCCTGTCCTTCGCCGACGACGCTGCCAAGGGCCGTGCGGTGACGTGGATGGACTCAAACCTGGCCGTGGACCCGGGTCAGGGACTGGGGGCCTTTGAGAACCTGCCGATGGTGGCGGTCAAGACGGTGGTGACGCCCGAGCTGGTGCAGTTGCTGAAGGCCAATCTGCCCGGCCTGGAGTCCATCTACCAGGACGCGCCGCTGCAGTACAAGTTGGCCGAGAGCGTGAAGTTCATCGGGGCGGACGTGGCGCGGAGCACCTACAACGTCACGGGCAAGGGCGTGGCCGTGGCGGTGCTGGACTCGGGCATTGACGGCACGCACCCAGACCTGCAGAACGTCGCCAAGAACGTCAAGCTCGTCGGGCCCATCACGGATGTGGGTGCGGGCGGCTACCTGTATGTAGACGTCCCCGACAGCGACACCACCAGTGGCCACGGTACGCACGTGGCGAGCACCATCGGCGGCAGCGGCGCGGCCTCGGCGGGTTCGGCACGGATGCGGCGCGGCGTGGCTCCCGGCGTGACCCTGCTGGGCGTGGGCGCGGGCGAGGGCTTGAGCATCCTGTACGCCCTCCAGGGCTTCGACTACCTGATGAAGCCTGAAATTCGCGAAACCTACAACCTGCGCGTGATTTCCAACTCCTGGGGATCAAGCGGTGAGTTCGCGCCCTACAATCCCATCAGCCTCGCCGCCAAACGTGCCTACGACGCGGGCATCATCGTGACCTTCGCAGCAGGCAATGAGGGGCCGGATGCCAATACCCTCAACCCCTACTCGGCCAGCCCCTGCGTGATCAGTGTGGCGGCGGGCGACAAGAAGGGGTACCTCGCGGACTTCTCCAGCCGGGGCCGCGCGGGTGACCCCCTTGTTCACCCCGACGTGACGGCCCCCGGCGTGGACATCAGCGCCGCCCGTGCCAAGACCGGCCTGGCCGCCACCACCGTGCCCGACGTGGACAACCCCCAGTACGCCACCATCAGTGGCACCTCCATGGCGACGCCCCACATCAGCGGCGTGGTGGCCCTGATGCTGGAAGCCAACCCCAAGCTCAAGCTCGACGACGTGCTGGCGATCTTCCAGAAGACCAGCCGCCCCATGTACTACCCGGTCGCCGCCACCAGCGGCCTGGACCCCAACCAGGTCACCGTCAAGCGCCGCGAGCTGTGGGAGGTCGGCTACGGCTACGTGGACGCCAATGCCGCCGTTCGCGAGGCCGTGCGCCTGAACCCCACCCGCTATTCGGTCAGCACCACTGCCCTGCCCGGCTGGAGCAGCAGTGTGGGCACCAGCGTGTGCGGGCCCCAGGTCAACTGCGTTTCCCAGTCGCAAGACGCCCATACCCTCAGCGTGCCCTCGGGCTCCAGCGTCCTGCGGGTGTCTACCGAGTGGGGCAACCCCGCCTATGACCTGGACCTGGAGGTCTACAACCCCGCCGGGCAGCTCGTCGGCTCCAGCGCCCAGGGCACCAGCACGGGCGAGGCCGTCAGCATTCCCAACCCTGCCGCTGGAAACTGGAAGGTGGTTCTGAAGGGCTATCTCAACCCCACCACGAGCTACACGGGCAAGGCCGAAGTGGACAAGGTGGTGCTGGTCCGGCAGTAAGGCCGCAGAAGGCGCATGGCAGAAGGCTCCTCCCCCTGTGGGAGGGGCTTTTTCCTTGTCAGGTCTGGGACGGGCGCGTTCCCCCCTCCACTGCTTGGCTCTCCAGGTCCCACGAGGGAAGACACCTTCGGGGCGAGGTGGCGCTCGCCACCCCCCTCTTTTGCAGAGCTCTGCGGGTCCCAGCCTCCGCCGTGAGGAGGAGAGTTTGAGATCCTTGCCCCTCCTGACCAACATCCACCAACGCCGCCGCCACGCGAAGCGCACGGCCTTTTCCAACCGAATGGGACCGTCACCCATACCTTCAAGCGGTCCTGCCGAGCGCGGCGCTGCTCCCCCGTCCCCTCTGCTGCGCAGCTTGACAAGGCTGGAGCAAACCGCAGCAGGGCCCCTGCCCCACATTTCCTGAAAGGACCCCGCCACTGCCCCAAACCAGCCGAGCCCGACGCCTCCTCCTTGTACCCGGTCAAAACCCACGTCGAGAGGACTCGTTCAGCAGGTAGGCTGGAGCACCGAACGAAATGATGTGGGGAGAACAGTCTTCCCCTCACCCGAAAGGAATCTACCCATGCTGAACCTCGGTGCCCTGACCCAGACCGCCCTGCAAGACCACCCCCTCTCCCGTGAGGATGCCCTCGCCCTGCTGCGCGTGCCGGACCACGACACGTTGAAGGTGGTGGACGCCGCGTGGCAGGTACGCCGCCATCACTTCGGGGACCGGGTGAAGGTGAACGTGCTGCTCAATGCCAAAAGCGGCCTGTGCGCCGAGGACTGCGCGTACTGCTCGCAGGCAAAGGGGGCCGACACGGAGATTCCCCGCTACCGCGTGCTGCACCCCCGCGAGATGTTGGAGCAGGCCAAGAAAGCCGCTGAAGCCGGAGCCCAGCGCTACTGCATTGTGCTGTCGGGGCGCGGGGGAACGTGGCCGGAAGTCGAGACCGTGGGCGAGGCCACCCGGCTGATCAAGGCCGAGACCAAGCTGGAAGTCTGCGCCTGCATGGGCCTGCTGCTGGGCGAGGAAGGGCAGAAGAAGGCGCGGGCCCTGCGGGAAGCGGGCGTGGACGCCTACAACCACAACCTCAACACCCACGAGGACCATTACGGTCAAATCTGCTCCACCCACACCTACGCCGACCGCCTGGAAACCCTGGCAAACGCCGCGAGCACCGGCATGAGCACCTGCAGCGGCGTGATTATCGGCATGGGTGAAACGGACGAGCAGATCGTGGACCTCGCTCTGCGGCTGCGGGAGCGCCGCGCCGATTCCATCCCCGTCAACTTCCTGATTCCCATCGAAGGCACCGAGCTGGACGGCGTGCAGACCACCGCCCACTTCACGCCGTGGTCCTGCCTGCGCGTGCTGGCGCTGTTCCGCCTCACCAACCCCCGTGCCGAACTGCGGGCTTCGGCCGGGCGTGAGATTCACCTGCGTAGCCTTCAGCCGCTCGCGCTGATGATCGCCAACTCAATCTTTCTGGGCAACTACCTGACGGAAGGCGGGCAGGAGGCGAGCGCGGACTGGGCCATGCTCGCGGACCTGGGCCTGCGGGCTGCCCCTGGAACGAGCCAGTCGGAAGCGGTGGAGGCGGCCCTTTGTTAAGGGGCGTCTTCGTCACGGGGACGGACACGGGCGTGGGCAAAACGGTGGTCAGCGCGGCCCTGTGCCTGGCCTGGGGTGCGGCGTACTGGAAGCCCCTACAAACGGGTGCGGTGGACGGGGACGACGACACAGCCGCGGTGACCCACCTCGCTGCCCTGTCCCCGGAACAGGTCTTTGCGCCTGGGCGGGTGTACGGTGAACCTGCCGCTCCCGAACGCGCTGCCACCCTGGAGGGAACCGAGGTGCGAATCTCGTCCCTCACGCCCCCCCAGACCTCCGCACCCCTGGTGGTGGAGGGAGCAGGCGGGCTGCTCGTGCCCATCAACGCCGACGAGACGATGGCGGACCTGATGGCCGCGCTGGGTCTGCCCGCCGTCGTGGTGGCCCGCTCCACGTTGGGCACCATCAACCACACCCTGCTGACGCTCGAGGCCCTGCGCTCCCGGGGGCTGCCCCTGCTGGGCGTGGTGATGAGCGGTCCGCCAAGTGCCCCCAACCGGGAAGCCATCGAGCGGCACGGTGGAGTGCGCGTGCTGGCCGAGTTCCCCAGGCTGGACGAGGTGACGCCCGCTGAGGTGGCCCGCCTCGCTGGCCTGCTGCCCGACCTGAAAGTGACCGCATGAGGGCTGAAGACCTCCTCTTCCAGGACGCGCGGCACGTCTGGCACCCCTTTACCCAGGCGTCCACCGCGCCCACGCCCATCGCCATTGCGCGTGGGGAAGGGCCGTACCTCATCACGGCGGATGGTGAGCGCCTGCTGGACCTCATCTCGTCGTGGTGGGTAAACCTCCACGGCCACGCTCACCCTCACATCGCGGCAGCCATTGCGCGGCAGGCGGGGACGCTCGAACAGGTCATCTTCGCGGGCTTTACCCACGCGCCCGCCGTCACCCTCGCCACCCGGCTGGCGGAGCGGTTGCCCGGGGGCCTGAGCCGCATCTTCTTTTCCGACAACGGTTCGACGGCGGTGGAGGCGGCCCTCAAGATCGCCCTGCAAGCCTGCTACAACCGGGGCGAAGGGCAGCGGCGGCGCATCCTGGCGCTGGAGGGCGGCTACCACGGCGACACCTTCGGGGCCATGAGCGCGGGCCAGTCGTCCGGCTTCTACGCGCCCTTCGCCGACAAGCTCTTCGACGTGACCTTCCTGCCTTACCCCGAAACCTGGGCGGACGACGCGGATGTGGAAGCGAAGGAGGCGCAGGCCCTCGCCACCCTGAACCGTGTGCTGGACGAGCAGGGTGGAGAGACAGCGGCCCTCCTCCTCGAACCGCTGCTTCAGGGATCCACCGGTATGCGGCTGTGCCGCCCCGCCTTCTTAAATGAAGTGGTGCGGCGGGTGCGGGCGCGCGGCATCCTCGTGATTTTCGACGAGGTGATGACGGGCTTTTTCCGCATGGGCCGGATGTGGGCCGCCGAGCACCTGACCGAGACGCCCGACCTGGTGTGCCTTTCCAAGGGGCTGACCGGGGGTTTCCTCCCAATGGGCATCACCGCCTGTACCCAGCCGTTGTACGAAGCTTTCCAGGGCGATACCTTTGACCGCGCCTTTGCCCACGGGCACTCGTACACCGCCAATCCACTCGCGTGTGCGGCGGCCCTCGCCTCGCTTGAACTGCTGGAGACAGCCCAGACGCGCCAGAGCGTCGCCCGGATAGGGGAAACGCACGCGCGCTGGCAGCCCGAACTCTCGGCCCACCCGAACCTCGAACACGCCCGCGGGCTGGGGACGGTGGCGGCCGTGAACCTCCGCGGCGCGGGGGGGTACGGCGGAGACACCAGCCTGCGCCTGCGGCAGTTCTTTCTGGAACGCGGCCTGCTGCTGCGACCCCTCGGAAACGTGCTGTACCTGCTGCCGCCCTACTGCGTGGAGGACGAACATCTGGACGCGGCGTACCGCGCGGTGCTGGACGCCGCCCAGACGTTCGGGGGTCCGTCGTGAGCGGCTGGGCCCCCCTGGAAGCGCACCTCGAAGGTCTACGCGCCCAGCACCGTGAACGCCGGTTGCGCGACTGGACCCCTGCGCCAGCCCCCGGCCACGTTGAGGTGGAGGGCCGCACCCTGCTGGACCTCGCCTCCAACGACTACCTGGGGCTGGGGCGCAAAGAATGGACGCTGGACACGGCGGCGGACCTGCTGCGGAGCAACTTCCCAACCCAGGAGGCAGACGTTGTCCTCGCCGCCCTGACGCGCTTTGGAGCGGGGGCTTCCCGGCTGGTCACGGGCAACGATCCTATTTACGGCGTGCTGGAACGCCAGCTCGCGGGGCTGAAGGGCCGGGAGGCGGCGCTGGTCTTGAACAGCGGCTACGCCGCCAATACGGGCGTCATTCCGGCACTGGTGGGCAAGGGAGACGCCGTGTTCAGCGACGCGCTCAACCACGCCTCCATCATCGACGGGATTACCCTCAGCCGGGCCGAGCGTCACGTTTACCGCCACCGGGATCTTACGCATCTGGACCAACTGCTGCAGGCCTGCTCCGCGCCCCGCAAACTGATCGTCACCGACGCCCTCTTCAGTATGGACGGCACCCTCGCACCGCTGGCCGAACTCGTGGCCCTCAAACGGCGGTATGGAGCGTGGCTGATGATCGATGAGGCGCACACAGGGGGCGTATACGGCGGGGGAGGCGCGGGGCTGGCCCACGCCCAGGGCGTTTCAGGCGACGTGGACGTGCTGATGGGCACGCTGGGCAAGGCGTATGGCAGCGTCGGCGCCTATATCGCCGGGGACACAGTGCTGATCCGTTACCTGCTGAATACCGCCCGCCCCTTCATCTTTTCCACTGGCCTGCCACCCGCGAACGTGGCGGTCAGCCTGCTCAACGTGCTGACGGCACAGGGCATGGACGCTGCGCGGCGAGAATTACAGGCGAACGCCGCCAACTTCCGCGCCCGCCTGCTGGCGGCCGGTCACGGCCTTGCGGGCAGCGAGTCACAGGTGGTGCCCCTCGTGGTGGGGGAGGATGGGGCTGCCCTGGACCTCGCGGCCTCCCTTCAGGCCGAGGGGTTCGGGGCCATCGCCATTCGCCCGCCCAGCGTTCCGGCGGGTACGGCGCGCATCCGCTTTGCGCTGAGCGCTGCCCACACGTGGTCCGATCTGGAGCGGTGCCTGGGGGCGGTGGTGGACGGCAGGCGGGCGCCTCTGCCTGCGTAGACCCTTCCCCCTGGTGTTCGCCGCTGCACCTCACCGGAAGTCGCCGGCGGCCGAAGGCTGGCCTACGGTTCGGCGCGTTTGCTCTTGCCGCCCGCCTGCTCAGGCGCGCGGGTCAACTGGGCGGCAGGCACGCCCGTCAGCATGCCTCCCTCGGTATGCACGTCCACGGTTCCGGCCAGTGGATTGAGCTTGACCACCTTGCCGCACGCGCCGCTTTCTGTGTGGCACACCCGGGCGTTCTTGCGTGGCAAATCGGCCAGCAGGTCCAGGTACTGCGTATGCTCGTACTGCAGGCAGCACAGCAGGCGGCCGCACGGCCCGCTTAGCTTTTCGGGGTTGAGCGGGAGTTGCTGATCGCGCGCCATACGGATGCTGACAGGTGCGAACTCCTGAAGGTGGTTCGAAGAGCAGTTCTCGCGTCCGCAGGCCCCCAGCGTACCAATCATCTGCGCCTGCTCTCGGGGGCCAACGGCGGCAAAGTTCACCCGGGCGCGGGTGTGGGCGCGCAACTCGCTGATCAGGCCGCCGAGCTCGATGCGCTCGTCGGCGCTGTAGCTCACCGTCACGAGGCTCTCGTCGAGGGTGAACTCCACCGCCACGATCTTGACGGGCAGGCCACGCTCGCGGGCACGGGCACGCAGCAGCCACTTGAGGTCTTCCCCCTGGCGGTGCAGTGCGTCCCAGTGGGTCAGGTCGTCGGCGGTCGCGGCGCGCAGCACGCTGCCGTAGCGGGCCTGCGGGTCCGGCCCGGCGGCCTCGCCGCGCACGGTCGCCACCTCGGGGCCACGCTTGCCCTGCACGACGACGCGCGTGTCCACCGCATGCGCCACCTCACTCAGCATGGGGTGCAGGCGGGGACTGCGTTCGAAACGGACAGGAAGGACAACCACGCCCTGCAGGATGTCACGTCCGGGCCGGAGGCGTGGGGAGTGGGGTTACGAAGGGACGGGCGCCTTCCACGCCTCAGGTGCCCCGTCCTTCCGGCGATGGGGGATCAGGACCGGCAGACGCAGCGTGAACTGCACGGCCCGCCACGTCACGGCCCGCTGCCACCGCCGAACCGGGCCGCAAGCCCTGCAGGGTCCGTTCGGTGGTGGCCCGCATCAGCAGGGCGGCGTGACGGTCGAGAGCGGCTTGATGGCGTGTTTCTGAGAACATGCTTCCTCCCCGGCGGGCCACTGGGCCCGACTGGAACGAGGGGGGTGGAGGTGGGTCAGACTTGCGGTGGAGGCGTGCTGGAAGAGCAGCCTGCACCCCGGCACCGCACGCCGCACGCCGCTCAGGTTTCGTGCGGGTTCCCCGTAAAGGCCATCAGGACGAAGGTGCTCTTGTGGGCACCGGGAGCTTCTTCCGCGCCGAGTTCCGTCAGAATGCGGTCCAGCGCGCCCTGGGCCCGCCGGCACTGCGCAGGGGTGTCGCGCACCGTGCGGATAGGCGTGGCCGGCGACCGCTCTTGCGCCGTTTCGGCCCGCTCACCACCGGCGTGGGCCAGCCGACCGACGCCGAGGTTTACCGTGAGGTGCGCGGTGTCCCCTCCGGCCTGCCCGGGTCACGCTGCGCGCGCCACCCGAGGAGGGCGTGGGCGTAAGCATTCGTGATTTCCCGCATGGTCAGTTCAATCCGCGGGATGCGCAAGGTCCGCGCGGCGGTCTGGTACAGCGTGCGTTCCCCCTGATGTTCGGCGACGTGCAGGAGACCGCTCTTCGGTGGGTTTGCGGACGTGACGCAGTTGGCGGGCGCTCCCAGGGCGTGCGCCGCCCGACTGGGGTGCAGGGTTTGATGAACTTCTCCAGCAGGCGCGCCCGGTGTGAGGGGTATAGCAGGGTCTCAGCCTGGGCGGGCGTATGAAACGGAGGCGGCCTGAAGACCACGCATGCCGGCATTGTGCGCGTCCCAAATTTCAGTTGAAACCCGAACTTCTGAAAAGGGCGAGAACCTTCGGCCCGCTATGCAAGCGGAGGTTCTCGCCCTTCCTCTGTTCGTTCCTGGGAAGGCAGCGGGAACGGACGCAGGCCGTCTTTCCAGGAACAAACGGGTGCTTCTCAAAATGGGAGCGCCGCAGCGGTCCGAAATTACGCCCGCTCGGCAATCACCTCGATCTCCACGCGCACGTCGCGGGGGAGGCGGGCCACCTGCACCGTGCTGCGCGCCGGGTAGGGGGCCTGGAAGTATTCGGCGTAGACAGCGTTCATGGCGGCGAACTCGTTCATATCGGCCAGAAAGACGGTGCTCTTGACCACGCGGCTGAGGTCGCTGCCCGCCGCCTGCAGCACGGCCACCAGGTTTTCGAGCACCTGCCGGGTCTGGGCCTCGATGCCCTCTTCCACCAGGGTGCCGTCGGGGCGCAGGGGAATCTGCCCGCTGGTAATGACCAGGCCCCCAAAGGTGGTGGCCTGGCTGTACGGACCGATGGCAGCGGGAGCATTCGGCGTTTCCACGATGTCTTTCATGGGCCTACTGTACCCGCTCCCCTCCTGGTGCGGCGCACTTTCTTCCCGTTGTGCTCGGTGGATCTTCAGATTCACCCCGCCGCACCTAGCTCAGGGTATTGCGGCTCTCACGCTGCGCCTCCCGGGTCTCGCGCTCGGCGGCGGTAGGGCGCACCTGCAGGGGTGCGGGCGGCGGCGACGGGCGGCTGAGGCGGGCGTAGGTCAGGCGCTGCGCGGCGATCACGCTCAGCATCAGCGTGATGCCGATCAGCCCTACGAACACGCGTGCGCCCGGCACGAGCATCACGCCCAGCAGCGTGAAGTAGGCCAGCAGCAGCAGGCCGTAGGTCAGCGACTGGCTGCCGCGCTGGGCGCGCAGGATCAGGTCCACGTACACCGGCCCCTTGCCGTCGCGGGCAGGCAGGGGGTAGGCGGGCAGACGCTGATCGCGCTCCACGTCCACGACCACCGCCGTGATGTTGTCGGGGCCGCCCTCGTCGTTGGCAGCGTTGATCAGCGCGCGCACGGTGCGGTCCGGGCTGAGCGGCTGCGCGAGCAGTCCCAGCAGGGTTTCTTCGGGCACCACGCCGCTCAGGCCGTCGCTGCACAGCAGGAGGCGGTCTCCGGCACGCACCTGCAGCCCGAACAGTTCCAGGCGCACGCGCGCCTCTCCACCCAGCGCGTTGCTCACCACGCTGCGCCACTGGTGGTGCCGGGCTTCCTCTTCCGTCAGGTTGCCCAGCCGGACCTGTTCGGCCACCCAGGAGTGGTCCTCGGTCAGGCGGTGCAGCTCGCCGCCCCGCAGCAGGTACGCCCGTGAGTCGCCCACATGCGCCACGATGGCTGCGCCCCGGTCGACCAGCAGCGCGAGCAGGGTGGTGCCCATGCCCGCGTACTGGCCGACCCCCTGCTCCAGCACGGTGCGGTTGGCGGCCTGCACCGCCTCTGCCAGACGCATGGGCGGCAGGCCACGCCCCTCCAGGTAGTGCTGGCTGAGGCTGTCCACCGCCAGGTTCGCCGCCAGTTCCCCCGCCGCGTGGCCTCCCATGCCGTCGGCAACGGCATACAGGCCGCCACGCGGCAGGTCAAGCGCGAGCGCGGCGTCCTGGTTTACACGGCGCGAGCGCCCCACATCCGTCATGATTCCGGACGTGAGGGGAGGCATTGCGGTTGGCCGCATGTGAACAATATAAGGGAAGGACTTTTGCCCGCCCACCCGGGGGTGGGAAAAACGGGACGCGGGTGGGGGACGGGGAGAAGAAGTCACGCCGGAGACCTCCGGAAGATGGGCGGGGAAATTCAGTTCTGGACCTGCACGCGGCGGTAACGCGCCTGCACCCCACACCACAGACCGTAGCAGACGGTGCCCGCCGCGATGAGGGCGAGCAGCAGCCCGCCGGCCGGCCGCTCCCGCAACCAGGTCAGCACCTCGGACAAGCCCAGGGCACGCCCCGGCTGACGCTGCCACGCGGCGAGCAGCAAAAACGCGCCGATCAGCCCCAGCACCACGCCCCGCGCGCCGAGGCCCACCTGCCCCACCCGCTGGAGCGTCTCGGCGTACCGAACGCCCTCACCGGTCAGGGCGACCCGCTTCATAAAGCGCGCTCCGTAGGCGCTGTACAGGGCGTTGGCCGCCACCCCGAGCAGCGCCACCCCCGCGAGGGCGAGCAGCAGCCCGCCGCCCGGCAGCGCCAGCACCTGTCCTGCCGCCCGCGCCTCGCTGTCCTGCTGCCGGGAGGCGTGGCCGAGCAGGGCGAGCCGCCCTGCGAACAGGGCCACGCCCAGATTGGCCACCGCGCTGAGCAGGTAACCCGCACGTTTGACCAGCCCGGCTGCTCCGTGGCCCTGGCGCTCAGGATCGAGCACCGCGCGCACCAGCTGCCACAGGGCATAGCCCAGCAGGCCCAGGGTCAGCAGTCCGGTCAGCGGGGTGCCCAGCGGCAGGTCCTGAAGCCGCAACAACGCGCCCTGCGGATCGGTGGTGGCTCCGCCCCGGCCCAGCGCCACGCCCAGCGCGAGGGCCCCGATGGCGAGGTACACGGCGCCCTTGCTGGCGTACCCAAAACGCGCGAGCGCCTCGATGCCCGGTGCAGCCTGGGCTGCGCCCTGACGCAGGCGGGCCTCCGCCTGCCGGCCGACGTCTCGAATGTCCGTCATACCCCAGGGTGGGCCATGGGCAGCGGGGGCGGATGGGGCCCGGTTTCGCGTTCTCTTGACGCTTGGCGCTGGCCATTCTGGCCGCCGCGCGAAAGGCCAGCGGGAGGAAGAGGTCCCACAGACCAGCGGGACGACGTCACGCTCCCTGCTGCGTTGCCCCAAGAGGCCCTCCGAAATCGCTCCGGGAGGGGAGTTGCCTCTGGGACGCCGGGCCCGTCTCCTCGCCCTGTACGTGGCGCTCCGCCCGGCCCGTAGGGGGCGTTTCCCTGGGTCTTTCGAGTCTCGGCCTCCTCATTTTCCGCAGAGGCCACCGGACGGGTCCGCCACGCTGACCTTGCGCACCAGCGGCATGATGGTCAGGCCCTGCACGGCGATGGTAAACAGCACGACGACGTAGGTGGCGGTGATCAGGTGCATCCGGTAGGGCGATTCGGGCAGGCCCAGCGCCAGGCTGATGGCGATGCCGCCGCGTAAGCCGCCCCAGGTCAGCAGCCGCACCGTGTAAGCGCCGTACCCGTGCAGCTCCCGGACGAACCAGAAGGGCAGCGCCACGCTGATCCAGCGCGCAGCGAGGGCCACCCCCACCAGCAGCGCGCTGGCGATCAGCTGCCGCCCGGTTATGTGGGCGAGCAGCACGTCCAGGCCGATAAAGGCGAACAGCACGATGTTCAGCACCTGGTCCACCGTCTCCCAGAAGCCTTCCACGTGGTGCCGGGTCTCCGGGCTGAAGGTCTGGTCCTTGGTGGCCGACAGGATCAGCCCCGCCACCACCATCGCCAGCGGCCCGCTGAGCCCGAGTGAGGCGGCCGCCACGTACCCGCCGATCACCAGCGCCAGGGTAATCAGCACCTCCACCGCGTGCTGCTCAATGGTGCGGACCATGGCGTACCCCACCGCCCCCAGCAGACCGCCGAGCAGCACCCCGCCCAGCGCCTCGCGCGCAAACAGGGCCAGCGCGCTTCCCAGCGTGGGTGCGGCGTGCCCCTCGCCCAGGCCTGCCAGCCCCAGCAGCACGAGAAACACGACCACGCCCACGCCATCGTTGAAGAGGCTCTCCCCGGCGATCAGGGCCTCGATTTTGGCCGGAACGCGCGCCCGCTTCAGCAGGTCCAGCACGGCGACGGGATCGGTGGGGCTGATGAGCGCGCCGAACAGCAGGGCCCAGGTCAGCGGCACGGCCAGCCCCACCAGTCCGAAGACGGCGTAGGCGGCCAGGCCGATCAGGGCGGTGCTGATGAGCGTGCCCAGCACCGCGAGCGTCAGGATGGTTACCCGCTGCGCCATGATCTGCCGGGCGTCCAGGCTCAGGGCCCCGGCAAACAGCAGCAGGCTGAGGATGCCGTTCAGCACGAACTGGGTAAAGTCGAGCGTCTGCAACACCCCCGCCGCCCAACCCCGCAGCCCGCCAGTGCCCAGCGCGTCGAGCGCGGTGAGGAGAATGCTCGCCAGGGCCCCCGCGAGCGTGACGCCCACGGTGGTGGGCAGCTGCAGCAGCCGCTCATTCAGGTACGCCAGCACGGCAGTCACGCACAGCAAGACGGCAAAGGCGCTCAGCATGGGGCCCATCCTATAGGGGGACAAAGGGAAGGGGCGGCCCCCTGAAGGACCGCCCCGAATCCACCGCCCGCCCGCTCAGTCGCGCTCGCGCTCGCGCTCGGCGTTGAGCTGGGCCTGCAGCTGCGCCTGCTTCTGGCGCATGTAATCCTGGTGAAAGCGGCCCTCGTCCATCAGCTCGGTGCCGATGGTCAGCTTGTCGGTGGCCAGCTCGCGCATCGCCTGGGTCACGAGGTTGCGCGTCCGCACCCGCTGTTCCACCGGCAGCACGCTGGGCGCACCCGAGCGCAGTTGCAGCGCCCGTTTGGCCGTGACCACCGAGAGCCGGTACTTGCTGTCGGTCAGAGAGAGCAACTTGTCAATGTCTTTTTCCGCCATATTTGGACCCCTTTTCGTTCCGCCTGCCGTGCCTGGAAGGCCGGAAGGTCTCGCCTCACCCCTCCCTCTGCAGCAGAAGGGCCGGGGCGCGCAGCCGTTCAGTCTACCCCGTTCGGCCGGGGCAAGCCAGACCGGGTGGCACGGTCAGGAGGTTCCTGCCAGCACCACGTACCGTTCCTCGCGGTAGGCCAGCCCCCGCGCAGCGGCCCGCTGCTCCCAGTCCTCGCGCCGCGCGGCCTCGCCCTGCCACTCGCAGTGGGTGGCCCAGTCTTCCCAGATGGGCGCCCAGGCCCTCACGGAGACGCGGTATTCGGCAAGGACGCGCCAGCCCACCGCCGTAAGGCGTTCGGGCACGCGGGGCACCTCCAGCTCCGGGCCCACGTACAGAAAGCGGGCGCCTGGCGCGGTTACGGCGGGGAGGTGCAGGATCACGCTTGTGGGCCCACGACGGGACACGATCAGATCGAAGGGGCCACGAAGCCCCAGTGGCACCTCCCCGCGTCCATCCCACAGGTGAAAGTCGGCGTGCGGCGCATTCCTGCGCGCCTGTTCGAGCAACTGCGGCTCGCGGTCATAGGCCACCCATCGCGCCACCTCCGGCCCGAAGCGGGTGGCGTCCGGGCCGTGTCCAGAGCCAGAGCCTCCAGCACGCGGACGGCTGGCCCCAGGCGTTCGGCCAGCAGCGCGCCGAAGGTAAGTTCGGGGTCCGGGCCGTTCAGTTCGCGTGACCAGGGGTGCCGGTAGCCGCCGAGGTCACGAGCAAGCCGGGCGTACCACTCACGAGAATGGGGCAGAGGCTTCATCTGGCGCCCAGCGTAGCCGGTAGGCGGGCATCATGGGAGGCGTGACTTCCTCTTCCCCCCGCGGGCCCTCCAGACGCGAGTGGTTCAGCGAGCTGATCGGCCGCACCCGCTTCGTTGTGCTGATCGCCGTGGTGGCGGTGCTGCTGGTGGCCTTCAGCCTCTTTCTCCAGGGCACCTTGCTGGCGCTGTACACCATCTATGAGACCTGGCGCGACATGCTGCGCGAAGGGGTGGACCAGGGCACGGGCGAGGTGGCCGTCGCCTTTCTCGAGGTGGTCAGCACCATGCTCAAGGCGGTGGTGTTCTACCTGATCGGCGTGGGGCTGTACTCGCTGTTTATCCGGCCCCTCAACCTGACTTCCGCCCTGGGTGTCGAGAGCCTCTCAGACCTGGAGCAGAAGGTGGTGTCGGTGGTCATCGTGATTCTGGGCGTGACCTTTTTGGAGCACTTCATTGCCTGGAAAGACCCGCAAGACACCCTGTACTTCGCCGCGTCGCTCGCACTGGCGGGGGGCGCCCTGGTGTTTTTCCAGCGGGTTCACCGGGGCCAGGGCGGTGACCTCCAGCAGCCGGAAGCCAAGCTGCGTGCCCGGCGGGAACTGTTTGAGCACGACACCGAGCAGCGCCATATTCGCGAGCAGGACGTCAAGCGCGCCGAGCAGGCCACCGAGGGTAAGGCGGAAGGTGAGGTGGACGCTGCAGGTGGAGCGGCGTAGCGGGTTTACGTCTCCAGTGCCGGCCGCGCTTGGCCGTCAGCCGCCGCAGGTCCTGCTTGCCCTCGCGCGGGTGGGCGACGCCCCGACGAAACTCAGCGGGCTCCACCCCCTGCAGCCGGGCCGCCCAATGGCTATTGGCGACGTCCATCAAGGCCAAGCCTACCTCCCGGGAAGTGCCAGCCAGGCGTCCTGATCGAAGGGCTCAATCACGTATCTCTCGGTGGTCAGGCCGTAGCGCAATTGAGTCCATGCCTATGGCCCTGCGCCGCGTGCTGCGCCAGCTGCCCTACCCTCCGGGCGCCGGGACGGTAGGTGCGGGCCAGCGCTGAGCTGTGCAGGCCGCCGAGCAACGTGCGCCGCGCCTCCACCGTATCCGTCATGTGGGCCGCCCCCTCCTCCAGAGTCTCCCGGTTCTGCGTGGGCGGGTCCGCGGTGGGGGCCGGTGGGAAAACGCCTGGTCTCCGGGGTGGAATCATGCCCCGGTAACGCCGTCCTCGTTCCCTCCTGTTTCGGCGCATCGACTTTGGATATATCGGGAATGGATGCGCGCCCCTTTCGTGAACACCTGAGAGCGGCTGTGCCTGCTGATTCTGGCTGTACTCGGGCGGCAACCCGAACCGCTCAGGTAATCCGGGCCCGGTCCGGGGGACTGCTGACGGCCCGGGAGGGGACGCTCTCCCCGCGGTCCGGCACACGCTGGCGGCTGAGGGCCTGGTCAAGCGCGCAGCAGGAAGTGGGCGGGTGCACCCGGCGTGAGGACCGGCTGACCGGGAAGGAGCGGGGCGAGAGGGAAAAGCAGGTGCGGGCGGTGGGCGCGGTGTTGGGGGAGCGGGATGACGCTGGAAGGATCGCCTACGCGCCGACCGCTCTGGGTTGGGGCAGGCGTAAGGGGAAGACCGGCCGGCGCTGCGCGCAGTCCTGTACCGGGCCGTGATGAGAACGGTGCGGCACGGCTTGGCTCAAGGGGATACCCTGGCCACGTGGACCGTGTTGCTGCCGACGCCGCGTTGGTTTGCCTCCTCGCCACGGCCCTGCTCCACGTTCAACCGCAGGCGTTCAGCCTGGAACGCCGGTGGGTGTGGTGAGACGGGTGGGCCCGCCTCGCCCCGGTTTGGCTGTCCTGGAGCTTGCAGGTCTTCACCTGTTCCTTGGCCAACTCCCCGGAGCGGTGGAGCGCGCTGCGCCATGCCGTGATCCTCGTGGTCGTGGCGCAGTCTGCCCTCAGCGAGGACGCTCGCCTGAGGCCACCACTGGCCCTGAGAGAAGACGCCGCTGATGCCGGAGTGTGTCGTCCTGTGGAAGCTTCCGCACAGTCGGGCGTAGCGTTTGGAGGCCGGTGTAGGACCGGCGGACATGCGGTAAGCTCCCCCCCATGCTGACCCTTGCTGAGGCGGCCCGCCTGCCCGTTGCGTCGGTGGAGGCGGAAACCCACCGCCTCGCGGCGCACGCGGCCGAAGTGCCCGCTGCCATGCTGGTCCCCGCCACTTTCGAGGAAGAGTTCTACCGCCGCGCCAACCTGCCCGAGCAGCTCTCGCGTCTGCTGTCGCCGGTCAACCCCGCTCGCCTGGACGAGGACCTGCTGGACACCCTGGCCACCCAGGCGCAGACGCTGGTGCGGACCAGTTCGCTGCTGGACGACGCGGTGCAACTGCTCTACCGCGCGCTGGGCAACGCGGGCCTGAACCTCGGCGAGGTCCATCTGCGCCGCCCCGGCGAGCGCGAAGCCGAAACGGCGCTGGTGGTTCCGCCCGGCACGGCGGCCCTGCATGCCCTCAAGCGGCTGTGGGCGCGCGACTGGACCTTCGACGCCCTGCTCGCCCGGCTGGACGGCGCGGGGAGTATCGGCCTGGAGGCCCGCCCCACGCTGGTGCTGGCGGGGCCTCCAGGGGTGCCGGACGCGGCGCGGGCTGCAGCGCTGGGCGTGGGTGCGGCGCTCGTGGGTCCGTTGGGACTGGTGGGCCTGCCCTGAAGCCCATTCTCGGGGAAGCGCACCCCCTGACCTTCGCCGCGTTGGGCACGCTGGTCTTCCTCAACGTATACGCGCCCCAGAGCTTGCTGCCCCTGCTGGAACGCGAATTCGGACTTGGTGCGGCGGCCGTGGGAAGCGTCGTCGGGGCCACCATGCTCGCCATGAGCGTGGCCTCGCCGCTGGTGGGGGTGCTGGCCGACGGCATTGGGCGGCGGCGAACGGTGGTGGGCGCCTTCGCGCTGCTGACCCTGCCCGCTGCGCTGGCCGCGTCTGCGCCGAGCTTCGCCTTGCTCAACCTCGCCCGGTTCGCCCAGGGCCTCCTCATCCCTGGCGTGATGGTGGCGCTGAACGCCTATATCGCCGAGGAGGTGACCGGAGTGCGGCGGGCCCAGGCGCTGACTGCCTATGTCACGGGCACCGTGCTGGGCGGATTCCTGGGCCGCTTTCTATCGGGCCTGATCGCTTCGCGGAGCGACTGGCACGCCGCATTCTGGCTGCTGGCCGCCGCTTCCCTGCTGGGCTTCGGCCTGGCTGCCCGGGGACTGCCCCTGGAGCGGGCGTTCCGGCCCCACCGCGGTCCGAACGCAGTCCTCAAGGGTTTGGTGACGCATCTGCGAAATCCCACCCTGCTCGCCACCTGCGCCGCCGGATTCCTGCTGCTGTTCACGCTGGTGGGCACCTTTAACACCCTCACCCTACGCCTGGCTGCGCCGCCCTACGGCCTGGATTCGGGGCAGACGGGAAGCGTGTTCGCCGTGTACCTGCTGGGGGTGGTGGTCACGCCCGTCGCAGGGCCGTTTCTGGCGGCGCGGGGGCCGCGCGTCACCTTGCAGGTGGCGGCCACCCTCAGCGTCCCGGGCCTGCTGCTGACCCTGGCCGCGCCCCTGCCCCTCATCATTGTGGGGGTGGCCGCCGGGGCGTGCGGGGTCTTTCTGGCGCAGTCCGCCGCCCTGACCGCCGTGCAGCGGAGCGTGACGGGGGGACGCAGCCTCGCCGGAGGGCTGTATCACCTGGCCTACTACGGCGGAGCGGCTGCGGCGAGTGTGGTCGCCGGGCACACCTTCGAGGGCGGGGGCTGGTTTGCCGTGGCCCGCCTGGTGGTCGCCAGTATGGTTCTGGCCGCCCTCACGGGCACGCTGACGTGGCGCTGGGATCGGCCCTGAGGCTTACCACCCGGCGGTGTTCAGCACCCAGTACGCGCCCAGCTGGCCGTCTGCCCGCGCCACCGCGCCGTGGGACACGGTACTGAACAGGGCGGCACAGTGGCGCGAACTGGTCTTCCAGGCCGCGATCACGGCAGCCGGGTCGGTCATGCCCATCGCCAGGCTTTCTTCGAACCTCAGCACAGCCCTATTGGGCGGCGCGGGCACAAATCCGGCGGCGATCATCCGGCGCACCGGGGTGCTGTCGCCGGTCTTGTGCGGCAGGGCCGCACTGCCGCTCACCGCAAGTACCCCCGCGTAGCCGCTCGCAGACTTATGCAGGTGCCCCTCGAACTGCAGGGCCGGGACAGGCGGAAAACTCTGGCCGTCCGAGCAGGTGCCGCCCCTGAGCCGCTCGGCGTTGATGGCCGTGAACATCGCCGTTTCTGCCGTCGACACGCTGTCTCCGGCCAGGGGGCCCGGAGCGTAGGTGAAACTGTCGGGGGAGCGGTACTCAAAGGTGTCGCCGAAATCGGGATCGGTGACGTAGACCGTGGAAAAGCCATCCAAGGGCGCTGAGCCGGACGACGTGTTGCCACATGAGGCGAGCAGACCGAGGGACAGCAGCAGGGCGGGCAGGAGTAAGCGCATAGCAAAACCTCGGGGAAAGGCGGAGAGTTGCTCCAGCTTACGTTCCCCACTCATGCAGGTTTGGCACAACTTCCTTGCCTCTCCGAAGGGGGTGTTAGCCTGCTCCCCATGACCCCTGAACAACTCCTCGCGCCGGGCGCGTACCCCGGCCTGCGCCTCGCCCTGCGCGAGGGCGGCATCCTCGAAATCGTCATTTCAAGCGAAAAAACTCTCAATTCGGTGAATGCCGACGCCCACCGCGCCCTCACCTACATCTGGCGCGACGTCGACGCCGCTCCCGGCATCCGGTGCGTGCTCGTTCGGGGGGAGGGCCGGGGCTTTTCCTCCGGCGGCGACTTCAGGCTGATTGAGGAGATGGCGTCGGACTTCACGGCCCTCGCCCGGGTGTGGCGTGAGGCCCGTGACCTCGTGTACAACGTAATCAACTGTGGCAAACCCATCGTGAGCGCCATTCACGGCCCCTGTGTGGGCGCGGGGCTGGCGGTGGCCCTGCTCGCCGACGTGAGTGTGGCCGCCCGGAGTGCGCGGCTGCTTGACGGCCACGTGCGCCTCGGGGTGGCTGCTGGGGACCACGCCGCGATCATCTGGCCGCTGCTGTGCGGCCTGAACAAGGCCAAGTACCACCTCATGACCGGCGAGCCTGTGAGCGGCGAGGAAGCCGAGCGTATCGGGCTGGTCAGCCTCTGCGTACCCGACGAGGAACTGCTGGACCGGGCGTGGGCCGTCGCCCGCAAGCTCGCCTCGGGCAGCCCCACCGCTGTGCGCTGGACCAAATACGCCCTGAACAACTGGTTGCGTCAGGCTGGGCCGATCTTCGACACCAGCCTCGCCCTCGAATTCCTGGGCTTTACTGGTCCAGACGTCCGCGAGGGCCTGAGCAGCCTGCGCGAGAAGCGCGAGCCGCAGTTTCAGGCGGACGCACCAGTTTGAGGTGGGTGGCGTGGGGCCAGCAAGGGCGGTGGCCCCGCCTTCCGTTGCCGTACGGCACGAACAGGGTGGCGCTCTTGGCCGAGGAGACGGGCCGGGGAGTGATGAGGATTGCGGGTTGCGCAGTGGTGAAATAACCGGCCAGCCCGAGCGGGCAGGAAAAACGGTGACAAAGAGGCGTGGAATCACCGGAGCGGAGGAGATGGAACGGATGATCCGGAACCCGTATCATTTCGACGAACTTCTTTGCTGCCCGGCGTTCGTACGCGCGGTGGGCTCCGTTGGGCTTCCTGCAGTTGGTCTGCTCAAGGCCCCTTGCTGCGCAGCGGAGAGCTGCCGGAATAAGAGCGTGGCCCCCCAATTGTGCACCACATACGCCCCGGTCCCGTGAATCCCGATGACCGGGTCTGCCAGATGCCGTCCTGTTTCAGCTGGGCGGTCTGGGCACCGCCCAACCGGATCAGAGGGGCCATCCCGCCCGGCTTGGGACAGGCGGTCCTGAACAGCTCCGCAAAGGCAAAGGAGGGCGTCGAGATGCACTGGGTCCCGGCAGCGGGAGCGGTGGCAAAGATGGACGCAGCGAGCGGTTGATGGGCTCCTCCTGGGGGACGGGAACTGTGAAAACACCTCGACCCTGGGTCCTGGTTTCAAAGATCGCCGGATGAGGAAGGAGGCGCCCGCCCGCCTTCAGGCACGCTGCAGGGACCCGGAGAAGGCCCCCATGGAGTCACAAGCGATAAGGGCATGGGCTGACAAGGGTGAGAGACTGTACGTCAGGGAGGAGGGGGGAAGTCTACGGCCTGTCTCCTCCTGGGGAACGCTCCCGCCTGCCCCGGTCCCTCCGCGTTATTGTGAGCCGTAAAACCATCCTCAGGAGGGATACCCATGACGAATAAGCAACCCGTCCGCGTGGCCGTCACCGGCGCTGCAGGGCAAATCGGCTACAGCCTGCTGTTCCGCATCGCTGCGGGAGACATGCTCGGCAAGGACCAGCCCGTCATCCTGCAACTGCTGGAAATCACGCCTGCCCTCAAGGCCTTGCAGGGCGTCGTGATGGAACTGCGCGACTGCGCGTTTCCCCTGCTGGCGGACATCGTGACCAGCGATGATCCGATGGCCGCCTTCAAGGACGCCGACTACGCCCTGCTTGTCGGAGCCATGCCCCGCAAGGCCGGAATGGAGCGGGGCGACCTCCTCGGCGCAAACGGCGGCATCTTCAAGCCGCAGGGCGAGGCGCTCAACGCCGTGGCGAGCCGCGACGTGAAGGTGCTCGTGGTGGGCAACCCGGCCAACACCAACGCCCTGATCGCCCAGCAGAACGCGCCAGACCTCGATCCGAAGCAGTTCACGGCGATGGTGCGCCTGGACCACAACCGCGCGATCTCGCAGCTCGCCGAGAAGACCGGGCAGCCTGTCGGCGCCATCAAGAACCTCACCATCTGGGGCAACCACAGCAGCACCCAGTACCCGGACCTGTCGGCAGCCACCGTGAACGGCCAGCCCGCCCTGGAACAGGTGGACCGCGAGTGGTACGAGACCACCTACATCCCCACTGTCGCCAAGCGCGGCGCGGCCATCATCGAGGCGCGTGGAGCGAGCAGCGCGGCCTCGGCGGCGAGCGCGGCGATTGACCACATGCGCGACTGGGCGCTGGGGACCGCTGAAGGCGAGTGGGTCTCCATGGGCATTCCCAGTGACGGCAGCTACGGCGTGCCCGAGGGTTTGATCTACGGCTTCCCTGTACGCTGCCAGAACGGCAAGTACGAGATCGTGCAGGGCCTGGAGGTCGGCGACTTCAGCCGGGGCAAGATGGACGCCACCGCGCAGGAACTGACCGAGGAGCGCGACGAGGTTCGCAAGCTCGGTCTGGTGAAGTAAACGCAGGCGCAAGGTCTTGACGCGTCTCCAACTGCACGCTGCACCCTGGAGGCAAAGGGGAACAAGCCGTGTTCAGCTCCAAAGGCGGCCACCTGCACGCCGCCTACCACCTCGCCGCCCTGCACCGTGAAGCCGGAATCGGGCGCCAGCACCGGCTGGGGTCAGGGTCGCCCGTGGGGCTGGAAGCTGCGCCTGCCCCGGCGACACGCGCGGCTGGAATGGAGCGCGGGCACCGCTTGACTTCCATTCCGGCCTACGCGGTTGTGGGGAGCGGTGGCAAAGTTCCGGGCGGAGTTGGATGCCACCTCCGAATTTGCGGCTGCCCTCACCATCTTGTGCGGGGGCAGGAGGTGCTGGACGCCCTGCTCACCCCGCCTGGCCTCGGCATCAGCCGCTTTGCTGAGCTGATGGGCGCGCGCTTCCCCACGGCGGTGCACCACTTCCTGCGCGAGGAGCTGCTCACGCCCAACGGGGTCAACCCCACGTTCAAGTTCTTCGCCCTCAATGTGATTGGGTTGCGCGGCATCGGGCAGTGGCGGCGCGCGGGCGGGGGGCTGGGGAAAACGGCCTTCTTTCAGGCCCAGTAACCCGCGGGTATGCTGCTGCCGGGGCCGGAAGGCGCCCGGGCGACGGCCTTTGTCACGCAGCTGCGGCGGGGCCGGGCGATAGAGGTGTCCTTCCGCTCAAGCTCCGCCTTCCGGTGAACTGCCCGCCCTGCGCGAAGTGGCCCTCCCCGCACGCGTGAGGCCAACGCAGGGCTGGCCGAGAAGCACGTGCCCTGACCCGGCAGTTGGAACGGGCGCCCACCGAACGCAGGTTCTCCGGCGACCCATCCTCGCCCGTGTCAGGATAGACGCGTGACCTCACAACCCGGCTCCCCGCTGACCTACCCAGACGCCCTGCGCGGTGAACACGTGGACGTGTACACGAACGCGTCGGGCTCGGAAGTGCGCGTGCCCGATCCCTACCGCTGGCTCGAAGACCCCGACGCGCCCGAGACGCGCGCCTGGGTGGAGGCGCAGAACCGCGTGACGGAGGAAGTTCTCGCGCGCCTGCCTGCCCGTGAGGCCTACCGCGGGCGCCTGACCGAGCTGTGGAATTACGCCAAGTCAGGTACACCGTGGAAGCGCGGTGCGCGGTACTTCCGGCAGTTCAACCCGGGCCTGCTCAACCAGAACGTGCTGGAAGTGGCGGACAGCCCGCGCGGCCCCTGGCGCACCCTGCTGGACGCCAATACCCTCAGCGAAGACGGCACCGTGGCCCTGATGGGCAACCACATCAGCGAGGACGGCGAGCGGCTGGCCTACAGCACCCAGAGCGGCGGCAGCGACTGGCTGACCTGGCGGGTGCGCGACGTGGAGAGCGGCGAGGACCTCCCGGACCGCCTGGAGTGGAGCAAATTCAGCGGCGCGGCCTGGCATCCGGACGGCAGCGGCTTTTACTACAGCGCCTACAGTGCCCCCGGTGAGGGCGAGGCGCTGACGGGCAGCAACCGCAACCAGCGGCTGATGTTCCACCGTCTCGGCACCGAGCAGACGCTGGACGCGGTGGTGATGGAGCGCCCGGACCAGCCCGACTGGGGCTTTGGGGGCAGCGTTACGCACGATGGGCGCTACCTCCTCATTCATGTCTGGATGGGCACCAGCCCGAAGAACCTGCTGTGGGTGCGCGAGATCGGCTCAGACGGTCCCTTCCGCGAACTCGTGAGCGACTTTCACGCCCATTATGAGGTGATCGGGAGCGACGGCCCGCTGCTGTTCGTCCTGACCGACGACGGCGCGCCCCGCCGCCGCCTCCTGACCTGGAGTCTGGAGACGGGCGAGCGCCGGGAAATCGTGCCCGAGGCTGGAGACGCGCTGCAGGAGGCAACCCTCGTGCCGGACGGCTTGCTGACGCTGACGCTGAGGAACGCCAGCCACCGCCTCACCCTGCGGGCCCGCAGTGGCGTTCCTCAGCGCGAGATCGGGTTGCCCAGCCTCGGCTCCATCGTCGCCCTGAGCGCGCGCCCCGATAGCCCGGAGGTCTTTCTCGGCTTCACGTCCTTCCTGCACCCCACCACGCCCTACGCGCTGACCCTGCCGGACGGAACGCCCGAAGCGCTGGCCGCGCCCGCCGTGCCCTTCGGCGCGGACGGCTACGAGGTGAGGCAGGAATTCGCACAGAGCCGCGACGGTACGCGCGTGCCCATGTTCATCGTGTCGCGCAAGGGGCTGGGCAGAGACGGCGCGAACCCCACCCTGCTGTACGGCTACGGCGGCTTCAACATCAGCCTCACGCCCGCCTTTAGCCCCTCGCGGCTGGCGTGGCTGGAGCGCGGGGGCGTGTTCGTCTACGCCAATCTGCGCGGGGGCGGCGAGTACGGTGAGGACTGGCACCAGGCGGGCACCCTGGAGCGGAAGCAGAACGTCTTCGATGACTTCATCTCCTGCGCCGAGCATTTGATCCACACGGGCATCACCTCGCCCGCGCATCTCGGGATTCAGGGGGGCAGCAACGGTGGCCTGCTGGTGGGCGCGTGCATGACGCAGCGCCCGGACCTGTTCGCTGCTGCTGTGCCTCAGGTGGGGGTACTGGACATGCTGCGCTACCAGCACTTCACCATCGGCTGGGCCTGGGCTTCGGACTACGGGCGCTCGGACGATCCCCAGATGCTCGAAACCCTGCTGGGCTACTCGCCGCTGCACAACCTCAGGGAAGGCGCCGCTTACCCCGCCACGCTCATCACCACCGGGGACCACGACGACCGCGTGGTGCCCGCCCACTCCTTCAAGTTCGCCGCTGAGTTGCAGCGCGTCCATGTGGGCGAGGCTCCGGTGCTCATTCGCATTCAGACCCGTGCCGGACATGGAGCTGGAATGCCGACCTCCCTCGCGATCGCCGAGGCGGCCGACGTGTGGGCCTTTCTGGAGGGCCGCCTGAAAGGCTGAAGGGCCCGCGTGGGGCAGAGGCGTACGTCTCCCTGCCGCGCCTGTTGACAGATTGGGGAGTCGCCGCTAAAGTAAGCAAGCCCTGAAACGCGTCCCCGCAAGGGAGGCGCAGCACCCCGAGGTTGCCGAGGTGGCGGAATTGGTAGACGCACTAGTTTCAGGGACTAGCGCCGCGAGGCGTGTGGGTTCAAGTCCCATCTTCGGCACCAACACGCAAAAACCCCCGCAAAATGGCGGGGGTTTTTGCTTTGTAAAGGGTGGACGGCACAGGGCAGGGGTCTACCGGCTCCGCACCCGCGCCAGTGTCCCCCGGTAGACCGCCTCCAGCGCGCTCGCCCGCGTGCCAAGCGCATACTGCCCCGCACTTGCCCGCGCTCCCACCTGCAACCCAGGCAGGCGGGCTGGGTCCAGGGTGTCCAGCAACCCAGCCGCCAGGTCGTGTGGGGTGGCGCCGCGCACGGTGCCGTTCACGCCTTCCGTGATCAGGTCCAGGGCGGCGGGGCTGCGGGCGGCGACGAGGGGTGCGCCCGCCGCCAGTGCCTCAATCATGCTCATGGGCAGCACTTCGGAGGTGCTGGCGGTCAGGAAGGCGTCGGCGGCGGCGAGGGCCTCCGGCACGCGGGCGTAAGGCACGGGTCCGGTGAAGGTAATGCCCTCGGGGGCGCTCGCCTGCGCGGAGGCGCGGCTGGGACCGTCTCCCACCACGAGGAGCCGCAGGTCCGGGCGAGAGGCGCGGGCCTGGTCAAAGGCGCGGATCATCACGTCCAGGTTCTTCTCTGGAGCCAAGCGGCCCAGGTACATGACGAGGGGCACGTCCGCAGGAATATGGAACTCCTGCCGGAAGTCTTCTCCCCGCGCTTCCCGGAAGGCCGTGAGGTCCACCGGATTGGGAAAGAGGGTCACCTCGCCCCGGAAGCCGTACTCGCGCAGCATGTCCACCATGGCCTGCCCGGGGGCCAGCACCGTGTCCACCCGCCGGGCGAAGGCCACCACGTGCGGGCGCAGCATTGCGCGGCCCACCCGCTTGGGCATGGGGGCGTAGTGCAGGTACTGGTCATATTGCGTGTGGGCGGTGTAGACCACGGGCGCACCCACCAGCCGCCCCCACTTCAGGGCCAGTTGCCCGGCCAGGAAGGGGTGCATGGTGTGAAGCACGTCCAAATCACGCAGCGGCAACCGTGAGGTGAGCAGCGGCCCCGGTGCGAGCATCACCGGGTAGTCGGCGGGAGCACCCAGCGCCCTTGCGCCCGCAAACGAGGAGTTCAGGCGGTACACGCCCTCCTCGCGTCCAGTGACCTGGGGGTGACGGGGGGCGAAGATGCGGACCTCGTGGCCGAGTGCCCGCAGACCCCGCGCGTACAGGGCCGTACTCGTCGCCACCCCGTTGCGGGAGGGCAGGTAGGTGGCGGTCACGATCCCGATTCGCACGTTGCCTGAGTCTACCCCCCGGAATGCCGGGTCAGGGCCGCTATCCTGAACCGCATGACCGCTTCCCGCCTTCCTGCGCCGCCCCTCGTCATTCCCTGCGTGGACATCCAGTCGGGCCGCGCCGTGCGCCTGTACGAGGGAGACCCGGACCGCGAGACGGTGTACTTCGAGTCACCCCTGGACGCTGCCCGCCACTGGGTGGGCCTCGGGGCCGCAATGGTGCATCTGGTAGACCTCGACGCCGCCACCGGCCGGGGCGAGAACCGCGCCGTGATTCACCGGATGACCGCCGAGCTTGGGGTGCCTGTGGAGGTGGGCGGCGGCATCCGGGACCGCGCCGCCGCCGAGGTGCTCCTGGAAGCGGGCGTGTCGCGCGTGGTGATCGGCACCGCCGCCGTCAAGAATCCCGAACTGGTCCGGGACCTTATCGGCGCCCACGGCCCCGAACGCGTGGTGGTCAGCCTGGACGCGCGGGGACTTGAGGTGGCGATCCACGGCTGGGCCGAGGGAAGTGGCCTTGCGGTGGCGGACCTCACGCCCCTGCTGGCGGAGGTGGGCCTGGAAACCCTGATCTTCACAGACGTAACGCGTGACGGCACCCTGAAGGGCCTGGACCGTGAGCTCATGCGGCAGGTGCGGCAACTCTGGACCAGCACCCTGATTGTGGGCGGCGGTGTGGCGAACGTGGAGGATGTGCGCCTGCTGGCCGAGGAAGGCATTCAGGGGGCCATCGTGGGCCGGGCAATCTACGAGGGCACCCTGCCGTATCCAGTGCCGCAGGTGTAGGGAAGGTCAGACGGGTGGAGTGCTGCCCTGCTCCAACCGGAGGTGAGGCTTTCTGGCGGTGCACAACTCAGCTCCTACGCCCACCCTCCACCCCATCTGCCTGATGCTGCCGGTGTGAGGGTCCAGCCTTCACGCCCTGCGCCGCGCTTCACGGCGTGACCCAGCACCGAAGTTCGCGTGGCGCCATTTTCCCCAATGCGCATTCAAGTTCGCTCGCCCTGCTCGGTCAAAAAGAAGTCCGCACGTTGACGCATGCTCCCGAGCTGCACGCCGGTTTGGAGCCCGAACACGCCGAGGCGTTTCGCGCCCGGGGGCCCGCATGGCTGTCCCCCAGCTCCGTTCGGTGGTCCGCCCTGGCGTCCTGTCTTGCGGCCGTATGAACACGGCCCTGCTGCAAACCGGCCCTGATCAACTGCCCGGCCTGAACCTGTTTCTCGACACTGCCCAGCTGCCCGGGGGGCGTCCACTGCTGCTTTGGGACCGGAACGGGGCGGTCAAAATTCAGCCGGAGGCATCCACCCCTCCCGGAGAATTGCGCCGCGAGCTGGACATGGCTGTGCGCCACTTCTGGACGCTTGTCCCGTCGCTGCCGGGAATGGAGCCGGGTACCCACCGGCGGTGGTGCGGCTGGCCACCTGACGGCGCGACTGGTCTTGACGTGCGCCCCCGCACGTGGCGTGCACAGGTACATCGGGGAGAACCGGGGCAACGTCTTCCTGACCCTGGAGCGGCGGCCCTCTCTGTGCCCGAGGTCGGCGCCCACGCCTCATCCAGGCCCACCTGCACCTCGCGGAAATGGTGCGTGAGAAAGGCTGGGCCGTCACCCTCCTGACCAGCGCGTCTCCCGAGGAACAGGAAGCGGCCGTCCTGGCCCACGTGAGGCGGGAAGTGGAGCGGCAGGGATTGGCGGGGGAGCGCCCCAACGGAAAGTGGCGGCGCAGTGAGCATCTGCGCCGCCACTTTCCGTTGGACTATTTGCGCCGCACGTACCGCGTGCCCTTCCAGCCCAGCAGCCGCAGCGCGAGTACGGCGGGCACAGCGAGGATGGCCGTGAGGGCGTTCCACAGGGCCGCGCCCACACCCGGCACCGTTTCCCCGGGGCTGTAGGCCCGGACCTGAAAACCAGGGGCTGAAGTTGGGGCGCCGCGCCGTCTCGGCAAGCCCAGGCGTCGGCGGGCGTCTGGTCCCATGTCCTGCGGTCCCGCCTGGGCCTGAGCCGCCACCTCCTGTCCGCTGGGGGTGGGATCGATTCCCAGTCCACGGGCCGCCAGCGCTTCCTTCTTGGCCGCATTCACGGCCCCGCCCGCGTGCGTACCGAACTTCTGCGAGTACACCCACGTCACTTCTGCCCCGAAGAAAAAGATCATGCCGCTGTAGTAGATCCAGAGCATCAGCGCGACCAGCGATGCGGCGGCCCCGAACACACTGCCTGGCGCGGTGCGGCCCAGGTACACGCCAATGGCAAGCTGCCCCAGCGTGAACAGCATGGCAGTGACGGCTCCGCCCACCCAGACCTCCTGCCACTGGAGCTTGACCGAGGGCAGGAACTTGTAGATCAGGGCAAATACGGGAGTCAGCAGCAGGACCGACAGGGCGGCCGTGCCCAGCCGCACGAAAAAGGCGCCCGCCCCAATGGTGTCCCCCAGATGCTGCGCGAACACCGAGAGGTAGGTGTTCAGGCCCAGAAACGCGATCAGGATCAGCCCGATGCCAATCACCATTAAAAAGGACACGATGCGGGTGTGGACCATCTGCCCCACGCCCTGGCGCGGAGCGGGTTCTGCACCCCACAGGCTGTTCAGCGCGTCCTGAAGTTGCACGAAGAGTCCCGTCGCGCCCATGAACAGCGTCACGAAGCCGACGACGGTGGCGACCACCGAGCCCTTGTTCAGCGAACCGGACTTGATCATGTCCTGCAAGAAGGCCGCCCCCTTCTCGCCCAGGTTTTCCCGGACGATGCCCCCGGGGCCGAAGAGGTTGTTGATGACCGTCTGGTCCGTCAGGAAAAACCCGGCCACCGCCACGGCGAACAGCAAGAGGGGCGCGATGGAAAACAGGGCGTAGTACGCGATGGCCGCCGCCAACCGAGGCGCTTTGTCTTGGCCGAAGGCCACCGCCGCCTCCCGGATCAGAGGAAACAGGTCCGCGAGCTTGAGCTTCATAGCGGCAGTGTAGGGGCGCCCTCCGGCCCTTCATGCTGGACAGACCCCCGCCTTTTCTTCACGCTCGCGGCCGTAGCCTGTCTGTATGCGCTCCATCCCCGAAGGCTTTACGCAGACCCTTACCGTGACCGTGACGGGCGAGATGACCGTGGAGTTTGGCGAACTCGGCGCGGTACATCCTGTGTACGCCACGTACTGGATGGCCCGTCACTTCGAGGAAGCGGGCCGCAAGATCATCCTGCCCTTTCTCGAAGACGGTGAGGGCGGTATCGGCACCGAGGTGCAGGTCACCCACACCGCCTCGGCCCTGCCCGGCATGACCGTCACCGTTACCGCCACCTTCGAGCGGATGGAGGGCCGCCGGGTGGTATGCGCCATGCGCGCCGTGTCCGAGCTGGGCGATGAGATTGGGCACGGCAGCACCGGGCAGATGGCGCTCCCACAGGCAAAGATCGACGCGGGCTTCGAGCGGCTGCGGGAGCGCTGGGGGGAGCGGCCGGGCGGCTGAGCCCCGGCCGTTTGGGCCAGCCGTGCTTTTCGTGCGTTGTGTGCGCGGTGGGGTGGCAGCCTGGCCGGGATAAACTGCCCGGACCATGCCCGTTTCACCCCGCGTCTCCCGCTACTACGACGTTCGGCGCGGCGAGGACGGCCACCGTTTCCTCGACGTGAACGTGACCGGCTTCTCGCTGCTGCACATCCCACTGCTGAACAAGACCACCGCCTTTACCCGTGAGGAGCGTCTCGCGCTGGGCATCGAGGGCCTGGTCCCGCCGCACACCAGCACGCTGGAGGAGCAAAAGGACCGCACCTACCTGCGCTACCTCGAACAGACCACGGACCTCGGTCGGCACGAGTACCTGCGCGCCCTGCAAGACCGCAACGAGGTGCTGTTCTACGCGATCTTGGCCGATCATCTGGAGGAAATGCTGCCCATCCTCTACACCCCCACCGTGGGCGAGGCGGTGCGCGTCTTTTCGCACATCTACCGCTATCCGCGCGGCTTCGCGGTCAGTACCGAAGACATCGGCCGGGTAGAGGACTTGCTGGGGAACGTGCCCCTCAACGACGTGCGGATGATCGTGGCGACAGATTCGAGCGCCATCCTGGGCATCGGGGACCAGGGCTTCGGGGGGATGGCGATTTCAATCGGCAAACTGAGCCTCTATACGGCAGCTGGGGGTGTGGGGCCGGACAAGACCTTGCCCGTCGAACTGGACGTGGGCACGGACCGCCAGGACCTCATCGACGATCCGCTGTACCTCGGCGTTCACCACAAGCGCCTGACGGGATCCGAATACGACGAATTTCTGGACCGTTTCGTGGAGGGCGTCGCCGCCCGTTACCCCAAGGCGATCATCCAGTGGGAGGACTTTGCGCGCGGCACGGCTTTCCGGGTGCTGGAGCGCTACCGCAAGGTGGTCCCCTCGTTCAACGACGACATTCAGGGCACGGGCGCGATGGCACTGGCAGGCGTGATCTCGGCCAGTCGCCTGAAGGGTGAGCGCCTGACCGATCAGGTGTTCGTGGTGGTGGGCGCGGGCGCGGGCGGCTTGGGCGTGGCGATGGCGATCCGCCAGGGGCTCATGCGCGCGGGCCTGAGTTACGCGGACGCGAACGCCCGCATCTTTGTGGTGGACCGTCACGGCCTGCTGATGCACGGGCAGCCGGGGCTGGAGGCGTTCCAGCTTTCGTTCGCCCGCTCCCCCCAGGACGTGGCGGGCTGGGAGGTGGCGGGCGAGTGGCCCACCCTTCACGAGGTGGTGGTGAATGCCCGCGCCACCTCTCTCCTGGGCCTGACCGGCGTGCCCGGCCTCTTCCGTCAGCCCACCGTCGAGGCGATGCTGGTGAATACGGCGCGGCCCATCGTCTTTCCCCTCTCCAACCCGACGAGCAACGTGGAGGCGCAGCCCGCCGATCTCGTGCGCTGGACCCACGGGGCGGCGATTGTCGCGAGCGGCAGTCCCTTCGCAGATGTGGAATACGGCGGCGAGCGCTACCCCGTCGGCCAGGGCAACAACGCCTTTATCTTCCCCGGTCTGGGTTTTGGAGCCGTCATCAGCCGCGCCCGTGAGATCACCGACGGCATGGTGATGGAAGCGGCGCAGACCCTGGCTGACGAGACGGCGCAGTACGGCGAGCGCGTGTACCCACCCGTCAGCGCCATCCGTGAGATCAGCCTCAGGGTGGCCGTGCGGGTGGCCCGGCAGGCGATCAACGAGGGTGTCTGTGCCGAGCGCCGCATCCGCAACCTGACCGACGCCGAGCTCGAAGCCTTCGTGCGCCGCCGCCAATGGGTGCCCAAGTACCTGCCCCTGCGCAAGGCGGCCGACGCGCGGGATTGAGGGGCGCCCAGCCGCCAGCTCGAGCCAAAGGACCTCCCAGAAGTTGCGGTGTCTTTCCGTCTTCCTGGCGTCCCTTCCGCTCCTGAAAATGCCCCGGCGACCGCGTCCAGGAGTTTGCCGCTTTGCCGCGCTGCCATTCCTCCAGCTTGGCCTCGTCCCACTCCGCGGCAGTCAGCGCGCGGAGAAAGCGGTAGAAGGGGGTGCGTTCCGTTGGGGAGCGGTCCGGTGAGAGCGTGTGGGTCAGGTGCGGACTTCTTTTTGACCGGGCCCGGCGAGCAAACCTGAATGGGCATGGGGGAAAATGGCGCGACATCCACCGCGCGAAAAACGCCCCCAGTCTCCCGGAGGCGTTCTTTCGGAGGGCCAAAAGCTGACCGTTGAGGGCTTCCTTACGCTCCCGGTTGCGTCACGTCCCGGCCCTGGCTGGGCGGAATGGGCGTGGGCGCAGGCTGCGGCGCGGGCAGCAGGAGCAGGTCCAGCACCTGGCCCACACGCTCCACCGCGTGCGTGCGCAGGTCACCGCGGATGCTCTCGGGCACGTCCTGAAGGTTCGGCTCGTTGTCCTTGGGAAAGATCACTTCGCGGATGCCGCCCTGGTGCGCGGCGAGCAGTTTCTCCTTTAGACCACCGATGGGCAGCACCCGTCCGCGCAGGCTGATCTCACCGGTCATCGCCACGTCCATGCGGACCGGGCGGCCCGTGACGGCGCTGATCACGGCGGTGGCGATCGTGATGCCCGCGCTGGGGCCGTCCTTCGGCGTCGCGCCGTCGGGGAAGTGTACGTGCAGGTCCAGGTTCTTGTGGAAATCGGGGTCTGCACCGTACTCAGCGGCGTGGGCACGCAGGTAGGCGATGGCCGCGCCAACGCTTTCCTTCATCACGTCGCCCAGCGAGCCGGTCATGCTGATCTTGCCGGTGCCGGGGGTGGCGAGCGCTTCAACGAGCAGCATCGTGCCGCCCACCGAGGTCCACGCCAGGCCCTGCGCCACGCCCACCTGGGGTTCTTTCTCCATCTTGTCGGGGCGGTGCAGCGGTACGCCGAGGTAGTTGGGCACGTCGGCAGCGTCGATCACGCGCACGCCTTCCCAGGCCTTTTCCAGCAGCTCGCGGGCGGCCTTGCGGGCCAACTTGCTGATCTGGCGGTCGAGGTTTCGCACGCCGCTTTCGGCGGTGTACTCCTCGACGATGCGGTTGAGCGCGGCGTCGGTGATCTCGAGGCGGCCCAGCAGGCCGTGGCTCTTGATCTGCCGGGGAACGCGGTAGCGCTTGGCGATCTCCACCTTCTCGGGTTGGGTGTAGCCGGGAATCTGAATGACTTCCATGCGGTCCAGCAGCGGGCGGGGAATGGTCTGGAGGCTGTTGGCCGTCGTGATGAACATGACCTGCGACAGATCGTAGGGCACTTCAAGGTAGTGGTCCTGGAAGGTGTGGTTCTGCTCAGGGTCCAGCACCTCCAGCATGGCGCTGGAGGGGTCGCCACGCCAGTCGCTGCTCATCTTGTCGATCTCGTCAAGCAGGATGATGGGATTGGTCACGCCCGCCGTCTTCATCGCCTGGATGATGCGCCCAGGCATGGAGCCGATATAGGTGCGGCGGTGTCCGCGAATCTCAGCCTCGTCGCGCACGCCGCCCAGCGCCATCCGCACGAATTTGCGGTTGAGGCTGCGGGCGATGCTCTTGCCCAGGGAGGTCTTGCCGACGCCGGGAGGACCCACGAGCACCAGGATCGGCGCGCGCAGTTCGGCGTCGTCGGTGCGCTCCTCGGCGGTGCGCTCGCGGCGCTGGTCCTCGGTCTCGCCTTCCTTGTGGGTCAGTTGACGCACGGCCAGGAATTCCAGAATGCGGTCCTTGACGTCACCCAGGGCGTAGTGGTCCGCGTCCAGAATTTCGCGGGTGCGGTTCACGTCGAGGATTTCCTCATCGCGCTTGCTCCACGGCACGTCCACCAGCCAGTCGATGTAGTTGCGGACCACCGTGCTCTCCGGGCTGCCGCCGGGCGTGCGCTCCAGGCGAGCGAGTTCCTTGAGGGCCTTGTCCTTCACCGAGTCGGGCATGCCCGCCGCCTCGATCTTCTCGCGCAGGGCCTCGACTTCCGCTGGGCCGTCCTCGCCGCCGCCGAGCTCCTTGCCGATGGCCTTCATCTGCTCGCGCAGGTAGTACTCGCGCTGGTTGGCGTCCATCTGTTCCTTGACGCGCCCGGCGATCTTCTTGTCCATGTTGAAGCGCTCGGTGTCGCGTGTCAGGAACTTCAGGACCGCTTCCAGGCGGGCGCGAACCGCCACCGCCGAGAGCACTTCCTGCTTCTCCTCGGGTGTCCACGTCGCGTGGTGCGCCACCTGATCGGCGAGCGCGCCCGCGTCACTGAGATTTTTCAGGCCTTCGAGCTGGTAGTTGTCCAGACGCAGGTTCTTGTTCTGGCGCTGGTACTCCTCGAACGCAGCCTTGACCTCACCGGCGATAACCTGAATCTCGCGGCCTTCCAGATCGGTGGCGGGCGTTTCAATGGGCTGCGTCTCGGCCCGCACGCGCAGGTAAGCCGAAGGCACCTCGTCGGTCACGCGGGCGCGTTCCTGCGCCTCCACGAGCACCTGGTAGGTGTTGTCGGGCATACGAACCACTTGTTTGACCACGGCCAGGACGCCCACGTCGTACAGTTCGGTGCGGGTGGGATCGTCGGTGCGGGGATCACGCTGGGTCAGCAGCAGCACGCGGCGGTCAGAAGCCTGGGCCTCGTCCACAGCGCGCTTGCTCTTGGGGCGGCCCACGTCGACATTCATGGTGATGCCGGGCAGGATCACGATGTTTCTCAGGGCGACAACGGGAAGTTCCCAGATCATGCTTGCTCCTTGAAACTGGTCCCCAAGGGGGCCAGGAATAGGGGTGAGTCTAACGCGGATGGCGCGTAAGGGGACACACCCATCTGGCGTATCCCCCTTCAGCAAACCTTCCGCCTGCGATGTTCCCAGATTCTAGGGGCGCAGGCGGAAGAAGGTTGTAATTTATGTTGCGTTCAAGCAGACTTCTTGAGTCCCTTAGACTCAAGGAGGCTGAGGGGATTCTCGATGTGTTCGGCGTCAAAGCGGAGCTCGTTGAGTCCGTCCATGGGCAGTTCGAACAGCAGATCGGTCATGGATTTTTCCAGCACAGCGCGCAGACCCCGGGCGCCCGTCTTGCGTTCCTTGGCCCGGTGGGCCACTTCTCGCAGCGCGGCGTCGGTGAAGGTCAGGTCCACGTTCTGAAAGCCGAACAGCGCCTGGTACTGGGTGACGATGGCACCCTGCGGCTCGGTCAGGATGCGGACGAGCGCTTCCTCGTCGAGATCCTGAAGCTGCACCACCAGCGGCAGACGGCCCACGAATTCGGGAATCAGCCCAAACTTCACGAGGTCTTCCGGCAGGAAGCGCAGCTCGGCCTTTTCCTCACCTTTATGCTCGGCTCCGAAGCCCACGGCGCGCACGTTGGTGCGGCTGCGGGCGATGTCGGCCATGCCCTCGAACGCTCCGCCCACGATGAACAGGATGTTCTTGGTGTTCACCTGTACGAGTTCTTGCTGCGGGTGCTTGCGGCCTCCCTGCGGCGGAACCTGCGCGACGGTGCCCTCGATGATCTTCAGCAGCGCCTGCTGCACGCCCTCGCCCGAAACGTCGCGGGTAATGGAGGTGCCTTCCGATTTACGCGCGATCTTGTCGATCTCGTCAATGTAGATGATGCCGCGTTCGGCAGCGGCCACGTCGTACTCCGCGGCCTGGAGCAGACGCACGATCACGTTCTCCACGTCGTCGCCCACATACCCGGCTTCGGTCAGCGTGGTGGCGTCCGCGATGGCGAAAGGAACTTCCAGCATCTCCGCGAGGCTGGAGGCCAGCAGCGTCTTGCCCGTGCCCGTGGGCCCCACGAGCAAGATGTTGCTCTTTTGCAGGTTCACGTCCGGGTGCGCGAGGCGCTGGTAGTGGCTGACCACGGCGACGGCAAGCGCCTTTTTCGCCTCGTCCTGCCCGATCACGAATTCGTCGAGGTAGGCCTTGATCTCCTTGGGGCTGGGCAGCTCCTCGATAGAGAACTCGCTCCCCGCCTTCTTGTTCTGCTTGACGAGATCGTGCGCCCGCTCGGTGCACTCGTTGCAGATAAAGGCCGCGCGGCCTGGGGCCTCGATGAGCTGGGCGATCTGGGGGTGCTGTCGCCCGCAGAACGAGCAGCGGTCTGCGCCTGTGTTGCGCCCGGTCATTGCACGGCCTCGATTTCCCGGGTGTTCTCGATCACAGCGTCGATGAGGCCGTACTTCTGCGCCTCGGCGGGCGTCATGAAGTAGTCGCGCTCCATGTCGCGCAGCAGCTTGTCGTGGGGGAGGCTGGTGTGGGTGTGGTACAGGTCCACCATCCGGTCACGCAGGAACAGCGTCTCGCGCGCCTGCACTTCCACGTCGGGCGTATTGCCCCGGAAACCGCTCGAGCCCTGGTGGATCATGATTCGGCTGTTGGGCAGCGCGAGGCGCTTGCCCTTGTCGCCCGCCATCAGCAGCACGCTGCCCATGCTCATGGCGATGCCGACGCAGATGGTGCTGACCGGGGCCTTGATGTAGCGCATGGTGTCGTAGATCGCCAGGCCGGCGTACACCTCGCCGCCAGGGCAGTTGATGTACATCTGGATCTCCTGCTCCGGGTTCTGCGAGTCCAGCAGCAGCAGTTGCGCCACGATGGTGTTGGCCATTTGAGATTCGATGGGCGTGCCCACAAAAATGATCCGGTCCTTGAGAAGGCGCGAGTAGATGTCGTACATCCGCTCGCCCCGGCCGGTCTGCTCGATCACATACGGGATCACGCTCATAAAGGCCATTATCGCACGGGCCGGGGAGAGGAAGGTGGGCAAGGTCTCGCCGCTGCGGCGCAGCCGTCTTACTTGCCCAAAAGTTAATTTGGCCGCCTCTCCGCCCTGCTCAGGGCTACCCTGGAGGTCCAGTCCAACTTTCAGGAGGTCCAGACCATGACGGATGACCGCACTGTTACCGAGCACCACGAAGTCACCGAGTCGCATTCCTCGAATGGGGGCACGGCGAGCGAGACGCACACCCGCACCGAGCAACACGAGGTTTATGAGGAGCGTCCCGCTCCGCCGCCCGTCGCGGAGACGACGACCACGACGACCACCACCATCGTCGAGGAATAGCGCGGGAGTACAGCGCGCAGCGCTGTTTCCACGCTCTTTGCCCGCAATGCACAGAGCAGGAGGCCGGGAGAGCGTCTGCTCTCCCGGCCTCCTGCTCTGTGCGCTCTTTAGTCCACAATCATTGGAATCAGGACCGGGTTGCGCCCCGTGACCTTGCGCAGGAAGCGCCGCACCGCGCCGTACATGTCGTCGCGCACGTCCTCCAGGCGCTTTTTCTCGCGCACGCCACCCTCCACCGCTTCCAGAGCCACGCGCCGGATCTGGGCGTCCAGATCGCGGTTGGCGCGCACGAAGCCGCGCGAGACGATCTCGACGTGCGGCGTGGGGTGCAGCACCGCCGTCATAATGACCACGCCCTCCTGGCTGAGGCTGGAGCGGTCGAGCAGCACATCGTCGCCCACGTCGCCCACCCCGAGGCCGTCCACATACACGCCGCCTGCGGGGACTGTCCCCGTCACGCGGAACTCGTCGGCCCCGAGGCGCACCACGTCACCGTTGCGCGCAATAAGCGTGCGTTTGGGCGGGCGAGGCAGGGTCTGCGCCAGCCGGGCGTGATTGATCTGGTGCCGGGGCTCACCGTGCCAGGGCAGGAAGAACTTGGGCCGCGCCAAGTTGAGCACCGTAGCGAGCTCCTCCTGCGAGCCGTGGCCGGAGGCGTGGACCCGGTAGGCGGGCGGATAGTACACGTCCACGCCCAGTTCGTACAGCCGGTTGATGACGAGGTTCACCGCTTCCTCGTTGCCTGGAATCGGGTTGCTGGACAGGATCACGGAGTCGCCCCGGCGCAGCGCGATCTTGGCGTGGTTACCGAAGGCAAGTCGGCTGAGTACGCTCATGGGCTGGCCCTGCGAACCGGTGCAGACGTACAGCACCTGCTGGTCTTGCAGGCTGCCCACCTCGTCGTTGGCGAGCAGCGGCTCGGGTAGCTCCATCAGCCCCAGGCCCTGCGCCACCTGCGCGTACTTCAGCATGGAGCGGCCCTCCATCACCACGCGGCGGCCCTGGCGGTGGGCAATTTTGATCACGTTGCCGATGCGGTGGACGTTGGACGCGAAGGTCGTCATGAAGACGCGTCCCTTGCACTTGCTGATGAGGTCTTCCAGGTTCCTGGCCACCTCCGCCTCGCTGACGGTGCGGCCTGGGCGCTCGGCGTTCGTGGAGTCGGAGATCAGCAGCAGCACGCCCTCTCGGCCCGCCTGCTCGATGCGCGCCAGATCACTGAGCCTGCCGTCGCTGGGTTCCTCGTCGAGTTTGAAGTCGCCCGTGTGCACGATCCGGCCCACCGGGGTGGTGAGAATGTAGCCCGCATTGTCGGGGATGGAGTGCGTCATGCGGACGAACTGCACCTGAAAGCTCTTGCCGATCTTGACGTTGGCGTCGAGGTCTACCTCCCGCAGGTCCACGTCACCCGGCTTGATGCCGAATTCCGACAACTTCTCGCGCACGAGGCCCAGCGTGAGGGGCGCGCCGTAGACGGGCACCCGGGGCAGCCGGGGCAGGATGTAGGGCAGGCCGCCGATGTGGTCCTCATGGCCGTGGGTCAGAATCCAGCCTTTAATCAGTCCGGCGTGCTGCTGGAGGTAGTCGATGCGGGGGATAATCAGGTCCACGCCCATCTGGTGCGCGTCGGGAAAGGCGAGGCCGCCGTCCACCACCATGATCTCGTCGCCGTAGCGGTAGGCGGTGATGTTCTTGCCGATCTCGCCCATGCCGCCCAGCGGAATGACTTCGAGGTGCGGGGCGGTATCGGGCGTGGCCCCGCCGTTCGGGCGGCTCTGGGAGGGTTTGCCGGGTTGGGTCATGTGGTTCTCCGGGGGCACGGCACCTCGGACGGGGGCTGAAGACCAGCGCTGGGAGTGCCTTGTGCGAGGTGCCTCGTGCAGAAATAGAAATGTCTTGCGCGTTGGGCGGTGCGTTTTGAATGGTGCAGCCGCGCGCGGTGGCGCAGCCCAGGTCAGCGGATTGTGTCACCCAGGCACCTGAGGCGCGTGTGGGCGCAGTGCACCCAGGGTAGCACAAGGGCTTCCGGGCCGTGCCGTTCCCTTGCCCGCGCGCCATCACCCCGGGAAAACGCGCGGCGCGGCGTGTGCGCGTCGGCGTGCGCCCGTTTCCTTGGTGCCCATCAGAGACGTGAGACGGAAATGGAGGCTTGGGGCGGCTATCATGAACGGGTGACTGCCCAACGGATTCTCGTGATTGAGGACGACCTCGACATTGCCAACGTGCTGAGGATGGACCTGACCGACGCCGGATACACCGTCGAACACGCCGACTCGGCCATGAACGGCCTGATTCGGGCGCGTGAAGACCACCCGGACCTCCTGCTGCTCGACCTCGGCCTGCCCGATTTCGATGGTGGCGACGTGGTGCAGAGGCTGCGCAAGAACAGCGCCGTGCCTATCATCGTGCTGACCGCCCGCGACACCATCGACGAGAAGGTCCGGCTGCTGGGCCTCGGGGCCGACGACTACCTGATCAAGCCCTTTCACCCCGACGAGCTGCTGGCCCGCGTGAAGGTGCAGCTGCGTCAGCGCATCTCCGAGAGCCTGACCATGGGTGAATTGACGCTCGATCCGCAAAAGCGTCTGGTGACCTACAAGGCCGAGGAGCTGCGGCTCTCGCCCAAGGAGTTCGACATTCTGGCGTTGCTGATCCGCCAGCCTGGCCGGGTGTACTCGCGCCAGGAGATCGGGCAGGAAATCTGGCAGGGCCGCCTTCCCGAGGGCAGTAACGTGGTGGACGTGCATATGGCGAACTTGCGCGCCAAGCTGCGCGACCTCGACGGCTACGGCCTGCTGCGGACCGTCCGTGGGGTCGGTTACGCGCTGCGAGGCTAAGCATGACGTGGGGCAGAGGTCTTTTTGCCCCCATCTGGGTGGACACCTGGGGACAGGCCGTACCATGGGCCCGTCTAATGGTCGTGTCCCCTTTTCCCCGTGATGCTCATGTCGCCCGGTAATTCGCCCGTCTCCCGCCCCTTTATCGAAATTCTGCTTGTGGAGGACAGCGAGCCGGACGTCTTGCTGACGCAGGAAGCCTTTGCGGATGCCCGGGTGCCCAACCGGGTTCACGTGGTGCGCGACGGCGTGGAGGCCCTGCGCTTCCTGCGTTGTGAAGGCGAATTCCGCGAGGCTCCGCGCCCGGACGTGATCCTGCTCGACATCAACATGCCGCGCAAGAACGGCCTGGAGGTGCTGACCGAGATCAAGGCCGATTCCGAGCTGTCCACCATTCCCGTGGTCATGCTCACGACCAGTCAGGCCGAAGATGACGTCGTGGGAGCCTACAGCCGCCACGCCAGCGGATACGTGGTCAAGCCCGTGGGCTTCGACAATTTCCTTCAGGCCATCCGCGCCTTCGAGGACTTCTGGCTGACCTTCGTGCGCTTTCCGCCCCGCGCCTGAAGGCCTCCACCGCAGAATTGACGAGAGGCAAGGTGCCCCGGAACAGATCTGTTCCGGAGCACCTTGCCTCTCGCCTCTCAGCGGCGGTCTGCGTTGTTGTGGGTGCTGCCGGTGGTCGTCGTGGTGGTGTGCACCGTGGGGGTGGGGCGGCTGCGGCCCGCCAGTCCGGCCAGACCCAGCAGGCCCAGTAAGCCCCAGGGGAAGCCGGGGCCGTTGTCGTTGTTCACCGTGGTGCTGCTCGTGGCCGTACTCGCGTCTGTGGTGCTGGCGTCCGTGCTCGACGCGTCGGTGCTGCTGGTGTCCGTCGTGCTCGCGTCCGTGGAACTGGCGTCAGTAGAGCCCGTGTCCGTGCTGCTCGCATCGGTGGAGCCGCTGGCCGCCGTGCTGCCACTGCCGTCCGTACCCGTGGTTCCCGTCGTGTCTGTGGTGCCGCTGGCATCGGTGGGCGCGTCTGTGGTGGTGCTGGCCGTGTCCGTGGTGTCGCTGGTGCCGGTGTCGTCGGCCGTGCCGGTGTCTGTGGTGTCCGTTCCCGTCGTGTCGGTGCTGCTGGTGCTGGTGTCCTGCACCTGGAGGTACTGTCCGCTGGGTGCAGTGGCGAGGGCAGTGGGTGCAGCGAGGATCAGGGCCAGGCTAAGAAGGGTCTTGTTCATGGGGTCTCCTTGAGGCGCCCGCCAGGGCGGCGCATCTACTGACGCCAGTCTGATTTCCCCAGATGGCAGTCTCCTGAGCGCTGGGCCCAGGTGCCCTTCATGTGGCCTGCCCGGGGCCTTCATCTTCCACCGCTGCGGCCTCCTGCATGGCCCTCAATACGTTTCCCAGGTGTTCGTCCAGGTCCACGCCCAGTTCCCGCGCGCCCTGCTCCACCTCGTCGCGGTTGACGCCTGCCGCGAAGGCGCGGTTTTTGAAGCGCTTTTTCAGGCTCGGCAGTTCAACTCCTCGCACGTCCCGGTCCGGACGAATCAGCGCCGCCGCCTGCACCAGTCCGGTGAGCTCGTCCACCGCAAAGAGGCTCTTTGCCAGCCGCGTTTCCCGGGGCACGCCGGTGTACGTCGCGTGGCCCAGGATGGCGTCCAGTACCTCGGGCGGAGCGTCGGTATGCTCGCGCAGGTACGCCACGCCCCAGGTGGGGTGTTCATCCGGATGAAGCTCGTAGTCGAAGTCGTGCAGCAGGCCGGTCACAGCGTACTGTTCCTCGTCCTCGCCCCAGTGCCGGGCATACCAGCGCATCGCCGTTTCCACATTCAGCATGTGCCGCCGCAGCGACGCCGAGGGCGTGTGTTCGAGCATCAATGCATAGGCCTGATTACGGTTCATGGCGGCAGTGTAGGGGAGGGGCGAGGCGTCCTGCGGGAAGTCAGGAGGATGTGGTAAGGACCGAGCGGTGCGGCTGTAGGCAAGGTGGCGGGCGCATGGCCCCCGGCGTGATCAGTCCCATAGGCATTCAAGTTCGCTCGCCGGGCCCGGTCAGAAAGAAGTCCGCACTTGGACACATGCGCTCGAACGCTCAGCGGCGCGTGCAGACCCTACTGGCCCTGCTGACGCTGCTGCACCGGTCCTGCCAGAGCTTCTGGGGTTGGGCGTGGCTGCGGGGAGCGCAGGTGGGGGGAGCAAGGGCAGAGGGCCTGTGCATAGGCCCTCTGCCCTTGCTCCCTGCGCTTTTACTGCCCGATGTACCGGCTCCACTCGGGCTGCCAGTAGGCGAACTGGCCGTGGGCATACACGCCGAAGGAGGGAGCGTGGGGGCGGGTCCTCAGGGGCATGGCGGCCTCGTCAGGGGTACGGTTGCCCTTGCGCTGGTTGCAGGGGCGGCAGGCGGTCACCACGTTGTCCCAGTTGTGCCGCCCACCGCGGGACCGGGGCATCACGTGGTCCAGGGTGAGGTCCTCGGCGGAGCCACAGTACTGGCAGGTGAAGGTATCGCGCCTCAGCACGTTGCGGCGGTTGAAGGGAATGGGATGCACGCGGGGGCGGCGTACATACCGCCGCAGGCGAATGACGGACGGCACGCGCAGAATGGTGCTGGGCGAGCGCATCACGTCGCTGCTGTATTCCAGCGTTTCGGCCACTCCGTACTGCAGCAGCGTGATCGCCCGTTTGGCGCTCGTCACGTGTAGGGGTTCGTACGACGCGTTCAGCACCAGCACGCGCGGCGCGTTCAGGTCCGGCACCACACGCAGGCCGCGCGCCTCCTCTCTCGTCACGCTCGCTAACGGGTTCACAAGGGGCAGTCTACGGCGCGGGGGTCAGGTCAATGTTGAGCCAGTTCGCTTAGATGGGCTGAAGGCAAACGGCTAGAGGCCCCCGCCCCGCACGCTCGCCGCCGCGCTGCCGCGCAGGAATTCGAGGGTACCGTCGGCGATGTACTGCACCGCCAGCGCGCCGAGCAGTACGCCCAGCACGCGGGTGACCACGTGCACGCCCGTCACGCCGATCACGCGCGCGATCTGCCCCGACAGGCGCAGGGCCAGGTAGCACAGCAGCAGAACGCCGAAGGTCACGGCAAACACCACGCCCAGCAGCGTCGGCTGCCCATGGGCGTCGGCGGCCAGAATCATGATGCTCGCCAGCGTGCCGGGTCCGGCGATCAGCGGAATGGCAAGGGGAAACACGCTGATGTCCTGGCGCTCGTGGGCTTCTTGCTCCTCTTCCGGCGTTTCCTTGCTGCCGCTGGGGCGCGCAAACACCATGTCCAGCGCAATGAGGAAGAGCAGGATGCCGCCCGCCACCCGGAAGGCACTCAGGCTGATACCCAGGTGCTCCAGCAGCGCCCGCCCGAACAGCCCGAAGCACAGAATGATGCCTCCGGCCACCAGCGTCGCCTTGAGGGCCACCCGACGCCGCTCGAACGCGGGCCGGTTTCCCGCCAGCCCGATAAAGAGGGGGGCGAGGCCCACCGGGTCCATCACCACCAGCATCGTTAAAAAGGTCTGGGACGTGGTGGCGATCACCTGCTGCGCCAGGCTGCTCATGGCCGTAACCTCCCCACGGAGAGGGGGGGGCGCGTCATGGTGGGGGAGAGCAGCGGGCCGGGCACACCGTCCACCGTACCACCCCTCCTGGCGGGCACACGTCCCCCTCCCGGAGTCAGGGCCGCACGTTCACCGTTATGGTCCCCGAGGCCTGGTAGGTCTGGCCTGCCCGTTTCTGCACACCCTCAAGGTCCAGGGTGTAGGTGTTGACGGGAACGCTCCGCGCCGCCGTGATTTGCAGCGGAACGTTCTCCCCGGCCTGCGCCTCTGCCTGGGGCAGGGTCAGGGTCAGGCCCGGTTGGGGGCTGGCAGCCCGCAGGGCAAAGGAGCCGGGGTGCGACTGCGGAGTATATCCGCCCACCTGCAGCCGTAGGTTTAGCGTTCCTCCCGGAGCGACGTTCACCTCGCTGAGCGAACGGCCGCCTCCTTGCGGAAGCACGAGCATGTACCCTCCCGCACATCCCGAGGCGCGCAGGAGCCCGATGTCGCGCGCGCCCACACCCAGCGCCGGAAACAGGGAGGCGACCACCAGGCCCAGGCCGAACACGGCCCCCCGCGCCTGCCCCCGCGTCCAGCTGGCTGCCGTGAGGGCCAGCCCGCCCGGCCCCAGCAGCAGCGGCATCAGCAGGGCCAGGATCGTGCGCCCCTGGCAGGGGCCCTGCAGCAGGGCCAACCCAGCCGCACGCACCAGCAGGAACAGCCCCGCCCCCAGGGCCCACCCGAGCAGAAAAGACGGGAGCAGGGAGAAGCGCGTCGCGGCGGGTGCGGTCATGCCGGCAGGCTAGCGCGGGGGGGGGCAGGTCAGGTGCCCCGGGATGTGGGCGGCTTGGCTGTGGTGGGCAACTGGGCCAACGAGGAGATCCGGCTTTTACAGTGAGGACATGCCACCACTTTTGGCGGTCAGATGGTGTGACCCTCAGATGGTTTGACTCCCTGCCCCATCCCCGCGCATTCGGGGCATACCCCCATAAATTCCAGCCGCACGGCCGTCACTTGAAAGCCGGGCGGCAGGCCCGCAGGCGAGATGGCCGGCACCAGGGCCGCGTCCACATCGAAAATCGCGCTGCAGGTGCGGCAGACGGCGTGGTGGTGGTCCTCGCCTGCGCGCTTATAGTCGTAGCGGGTGGCCTGCCCGGCGCGCTCCAGGGTGACCACCACCCCGTCGCGCACGAGGGCGTCCAGGGTCCGGTACACGGTGCCGAGGCTTACGCTGGGCAGCACGCCGCGCACCTGGCTGTGAATCCAGGCGGCATCTGGGTGTGCCCGCGACGCGCGCAACACCTCGATGACGGCCTGTCTCTGCCGGGTCTGGCGCAGCATCGTCATGAAGCGAGGATAGCAGACGCCTCGGCGCGTGCCTGACGCGGCGGTCACGGTTTGGAAGAGGGGTGGGGAATGGGGCGCCCAGCGGCTGCGTTTCCGGGTATGTACCAGCACGGTGAAGGCATAACCCCTCCTGACCGCGCCCCGCGGCCCTGTGGAGCGCCCTGGATCAACTCGATGCTTCCGCGGTTCTGGAGCGCATGAATGTGCTGGCGACCGAGTTGTCCGCAGGCAGTGCTGTGGCCTTCTGGGGGCGGGCGCCACCTTCGACTCCACCGGCCACCCGGACCGGGCCATTGGCCTTTGCCGTGAGGCGCTGGACCTGGGGCTGACCGGCGAACGGCGGGCCGCGGTTCAGCTCGCCATTTCGCGGCGCAACGTGGGTGAGGCCGCCGAGGGCGTTCGCCTCCTCCGCGCAGAGGAGACTGCGGGGCCCGATCACCTCGACGACGCGGGGAGCGCCTTTCTCGCCGAGGCCCCGCTGATCCCACAGCCTGGGTCCTTCGTCCCAGACCTGCTTGCCTCCTGGCCTCACCTCCGCGCACACTTTGGGGGATGCCCGAGCGACTCCTGCCCTTGCTGACCGATCTGCCTCAGTCCGGGGAGGCGCTGGGCGAGCGGCTGGGCGTGGGCCGGGTCACGGTGAACACGCTGGCGCGGCGTCTGGGCGAGGAAGGTGTGCCCATCGTGACCACGCGCGGCGGGTACGCGCTCGCGCCGGGCACGCCGGCTCCGGGCCTCGTGCCGATCACGGGCGCCTTCGGGCGGTCGCTGCGCTACCGGGGGACCCTGGGCAGCACGCAGGATGAGGCGCGGACGTGGGCGGACGATCCTGAAGACCCTGCGCCCCACGGCGCTGTCGTCGTGGCCGAGCGGCAGGCAGCCGGGCGCGGGCGGCGGGGGCGGGTGTGGGACACCACACACGGCACCCTCGCTTTCAGCCTGCTGCTGGTGGGGCCGTTGGCGTTGCCGGAACTCTCCCTCATGCCGCTGGCAGCCGGGGTGGCCCTGCACGCCGCCTGCGCTTCGTTTGGCACACCCAGCGGCCTGAAGTGGCCCAACGACCTGCTGGCCCCGGATGGCCGGAAGCTGGCGGGCATTTTGCTGGAGGCCGATCTGCGCGGTGAGGAAGCGCGGCGGGCAGTGCTGGGCATCGGCGTGAACGTCTCCGCTGCCCCCATGGACGCCGCCCACCTCACCGAATGGGTGCCCGGCCTCACCCGCGCTGCCCTGCTGGGCCGGTTGTTGGCCGAACTGGAGCGCTGGCTCTCCGCCCCCGCCACCGAGGTGCTGGATGCCTGGAAGGCGGCGAGCGTGACGCTGGGACGCGAAGTAAAGGTCAGCACCCCGCGCGGAGAGTTGCGCGGCGTGGCCATGGATCTGGATGGACAGGGGAGTTTGCTGATTCGGACGCCGGCAGGGGAGAGGGTGACGGCGTATGGCGGGGATGTAGAGGTGGTGGGGAAGCTTGGAGGGCGGAAAAGCTGAGCGAATGAAACCCCCACGAGAAAATGTGCGAGTCCAGCACCTGGCACTGAGGAAGGCCCTTCACAGGCCCGGTGGAGGAGAAACGCCGGATCCAATGGCATATAGCGCGTTGCTCTACTTCTGTAAAGATACGTACTCGGTGGTTTGATGGGGAGGTTTCCTGGGTGTTTTGCAGGGGAAGCTGGCCCTCACAAAAGCGCTTGACGCTTTGAAGAATGTCACCGCCAGACCTGGTCCATACGGAAGATGTCGGGTGCTCGCTGTTCTGGGCGACGAAGGCCTCAGTTGCTCGTTCGGGTTCGCCTTTCGATTTGAAGTGTCCCCGTCTGAGCCGCAAGCGGCTCAGTAACGAGAACCAGGACTCCACGAGATTGAGCCAGGAACCGCCCGTGGGCGTGAAATGGAAGTGAAAGTGGGGATGGGCAAGCACCCGGTCCTGCATCACTTTGGCCTTGTGTGACGTCATCGTCGAGAATGACGTGAACCTCGCCGAGTACCGACGACATCGGGAAAGTTCCTGAACTGGGGGGCACGGTGTCTGCCAGAGCACTGCGCAATGACCGTTCCAACTTTGGCACCTGGCGCAGCAATCAAGGTTGTGGTGCCATGACGGACAGAGTCGTGCCCCGTCCGCTCCTCTTGCCCAGGACGCATTGGGAACGTCAGACTTGCCCGCTCTCTGGGGCTTCTCGTCCACACACCGCACGGCCGGGTCGGGTGGCGCCGACCATGTCCCGCACGTTCTCGATCAGCAGCGGATCTTTTGACGGCTTGAACGAAGACACAGGTGAGGACGGCGCCCAAACGCTTTCCAGATCCGGAACACCGCATTTTGCGTCCGTCCCCTGTATTTCGCCATGCTCCGCGTACTCCAGTGTGTGGCGTTCTCCGGGAGCGTGTCCAGCGTGAGTCGGACCACCCGCCCGACGTCTGCGTCTCCTCTGGTCCGAGGGGCACCACGCTTCGGTGCATCTGGAAGACCGGCGCGTCGGTCCTGCGCGGACCTCTTGCGCCGCATCCCTGCCGTGTCATCACACAGCTCCACCACTGCACCGGTCTCACCCAGGGTGGCCGCCGGTTTCTCCGCACTCAGCAGGACGACTTTCGCTCGCGTCGCAAGGCCCCGCGCCCATTCGCTGAGCTGCCGCCGCCCTCTGTCCGTGAGGGCAGGGACTGGCGGTGAAGGGCCACGATGCGTCGTCCACCTCCGCCTGGCGGAGGAATGGAGTCACGGCGCCAATCGTGAAACCCAGATCCGGGGGTTTAACACAGCACCATTTGCTCCTGAGAGCTCAGGCCGACAAGGCCGGGTTCCGTCTCGGCTGGCTTTTGCGCGGCCTGTGAATATTCCCCGAAGTACAGTTCGAGCAGGTGTCCAGGGGTGGACTTCTTTTTGACCGAGCCCGGTGAGCGAACTTGAATGGGCATGGGGGAGAATGACGCCGTGAGGGCTGCCCTTCCACCCGGGGGGCCATTCGAACCAATGCTCTAAAATAATTCAGCGACTTGAAAAAGAGCTTCAAACCTATCCCCTTTTCTTGACAGGGGGCCTTGTCGCCTTGTGGGTTGTTGGTGCGCTCACGTGCGGGGGCCTCCCCGGAGCGTAGAGCCCCATTCTGCTCGCCGTCTCCCGGCGGAGGCGTCCGCCCAAAGGTTGATGTGTTGGGCGCAAGAACATCAACAGGGTTGCTGGGCGCGGCGCGGATCAGGGGCCTCCAGCGGCTTTCCCACGGGGCCGCTGCGGTTTCCGGCCCCCCTGCTGTAGACCTGTTGAGGACCGCTCCGCCAGTCCGGGGCTCCCCAGCACCGCAAGCCCAGCCGTTTTTTCGGGAGTGGGTGTGCAGCCCTCGGCCCTTCAAGCCCTTGAGGGGCGCCCCCAGCATCTCCCGGAGGCGGTTTGTGGTCTGGACCGCGACCTGCGCGTCACCTTCGCCAATGCGGCCACGTTGCGGCGGGAGGCTTCTGCCATGCTGGGCCGCGCCCTTGGCGACGCGTTGACCGCGCAGCAGGCCCTCGCCGCCGAACAGCCCCTGGACACCGTCCCGTTCACTTCTCAGGCGCAGGTCTGGTTTCGCGCGGTGGTCGCGCCCCGTGTGGACGGTCTGTTCGTTTATCTCGAAGGGTTCCAGCGGGACCAGGCGCAGGGCCCGTGCCTGGTGGGGCCTGCGCCTTCCAAACATGTCCGCGCCGGCGCTGGACGTGACCGGATTTCATGACGAATGGTGGGACGGCCCCGGGTATCGCCTGGGGCTGGCGGGAGAAAGCATCCCCTTCCTGGCACGGGCGTTTTCCGTGTGCGGCGTTTTCGGTGCCCTCACCAGCGAGCGTCCGGACAAGAAGGCCTGGCCCGTCGAGGCGGCCCTCCTGGAGACCGGGGCACAGATGAACCGGCTGTTCTGTTTCCACCTGGCCAGAGCGTTCTCGCGCATCATGGGGGTCTGCCCCGGCTCCGGTGTTCCCTGCAGGCCAGCAAGACTGCTGAGGCCCCTCCGGTTTCACTTGCCCTCCCTTTTGCTGGATCTGGGACTGTTGGGGAGCTGCGAGGGTTCTGTCAGGGGCCTTGCCCTACCCTGAGGCAACGTGTTCTGGTCTCCGCGCCGCACCACCTCTCAGGCTCCGCACGAGCAGAAGTTCCGGCACGCAGCGCTGACGGCCATCCTGTTCAGTTCGCTGGCGACCTCGGTCTTCGCCGTGCTGGTGGCCTTTCCCATCGGCTGGAGCGTGGTGGACCAAATCGGGCTGTTCGTTCTGGCGGTCAAAAACCTGTTCTTTTTGCTGTGGTTGCGGCGTTTTCCCCGGCACACGGCGTTGGTGGGCGGGCTGTACTTCCTGATTCTGTCGGGGGCAGGGGTCTGGAAGCTGGCCCGGTCCCTGCTGTTCGAGCAGGCGGCCAACGGCCTGGGCATCTACTCGTACTGGCTGCCGCTGGCCTACATCGTGGCGTTTCTGGCGTTTCCGGGGCGAGTGGCGCTGGGGGCATCGGCGTCGCTGCTGGCCGTCCTTACGGGCGTGGGGGTGGCCTTTGGCCTCTCGGACCAGATTCCCCTGGACGTCAAGCGGGACCAGTCGGCGCTGCTGGTGCAGGTGTTTCTGGCGCACGTCACCTTTATCAGCTTCTTCGTGCTGTTCGGCGTGCTGCAAGACCGCTACGTCACGGCCATCAGCGAGGCCGAGAGCGAGGCCCGCACCGCCTATCTCGATCCCCTGACGGGCGCACCCAACCGCCGCCGCCTGATGCAGGGGCTGGCGGCGGGCCTTGAGCGCCAGGAACCCCTGACGGTGATCTTGTTCGATCTGGACCATTTCAAGCGCGTCAACGACACCTTCGGGCACGACGCGGGCGACGAGGTGCTGCGCGGAACGGTCGCGGCAGGCATGGCGGCCCTGCGCCGGGACACCCTGTTGGGCCGCTGGGGCGGTGAGGAATTCCTGGTGGTGCTGCCCAGCACCCGCCTGGCAGACGGCGCGGTGGTGGCCGAGCGGCTGCGGCTGTCTGTCGCCGAGGTGGTCTATGGGCCGGGCCTGCACGTCACTGCCAGCTTCGGCGTCGCCGAGGCCCTCCCCGGCGAGGACGTGAGCGGGTTGCTAAGGCGCGCCGACGAGGCCCTGTACGCCTCAAAGGCTGCCGGGCGCAATCAGGTGCGGGCAGCGTAGCCCGCTCCAGAGCGGGAACGCAAAAATCGCGCCCGAAAGCGCGACTCCTGCTTCTCCCGGGCGGTTCGTCGGGTTACTCGTCCGAGACGTGCGGTGTGGCGGGGCTGACCGTGGTGCTCCGCATCAGCCGGGCACCCTGCGAAGTGCGGGTGGCAAGCACGACGATGACGCTGCCGTCAGGCTGTACGATGCGCTGCGGCTCGCCGTCGGCGGCACGTTCCAGCAGCTCTTGCAGGTGGCTCTGCGCTTCGGTGTAGGACCAGGGGGCACGCGGTTGAATCATGGGGAAGACCTCCGTGAACTGAGATGAACCGAAGATGGCACGCCCAGCCTCTCGTTTTCCTTACCCGCCCAATGTAAAGCACGCCTCTACCCCCAACGGGTGGAGGCGTGCCGGGAGGGGTCCCCTTCCCGGAGGCATTACTCCGCGACGGCCGCCACGCTCGCCACGTCGCCCACGCGGCCTTCCTTGATGCTGTTCAAAACCCGGGCGCGAATCTCGGCTTCCATCTCCGGGCGCTCGGCGATGTGGGCGATGGCCTTTTCCTTGCCCTGGCCGATGCGCTCGTCACCGTAGGAGTAAAAGCTGCCGGCCTTCTTGATGATGTCCATGTCGGCCGCCAGCGTCACGAGGTCCGAGAGCTGATCGAAGCCCTTGCCGTAGACAAGCGCGAGCTCAACTTCCTTGAAGGGCGCGGCCACCTTGTTCTTTACGGTCTTGACCTTGACGGTGTTCGCCACCGCGTCGTTGCCCACCTTGATGGGCTGGCCGATCTTGCGCACGTCCAGGCGCACGCTGGAGTAGAACTTCAGCGCCCGTCCGCCCGTGGTGGTTTCGGGGTTGCCGTACATCACGCCGATCTTCTCGCGCACCTGGTTGATGAAGATGGCCGCGGTGCCCGTCTTGGACAGGATCGCCGTCAGCTTGCGGAGGGCCTGCGACATCAGGCGGGCCTGGAGGCCGGGCAGCGAGTCGCCCATCTCGCCCTCGATCTCGGCGCGGGGGGTCAATGCGGCGACGGAGTCCACGACCACGACGTCGATGGCGCCCGAGCGGACGAGCAGTTCCATGATTTCCAGCGCCTGCTCGCCGTTGTCGGGCTGCGAGACAAGCAGTTCATCGGTGCTGACCCCCAGGGCGCGGGCGTAGACGGGGTCCAGCGCGTGCTCGGCGTCGATAAAGGCGCAGGTGCCGCCCGCCTTCTGGGCCTGGGCGATGATCGAGAGCGCCAGCGTGGTCTTGCCACCCGACTCGGGGCCGTAAATCTCGGTGATGCGCCCGCGCGGAATCCCGCCCACACCCAGCGCGAGGTCGAGGCTCAGGCTGCCCGTGCTGACCGCTTGCACGTCGAGCTTGCTCTCGGCGCCGAGCTTCATGATGCTGCCCTTGCCGAACTGCTTCTCGATCTGGCTCATGGCCGTCTCGATGGCCTTGGTGCGCTCCTTGCTGTCCGCGGGGGTGCCGAATTCCTTGGTGCTGTCCTTGCTCATGGCGTCTCCTGGGTGAGGGGGGTGGATTCTGGGAAGTCGGTTGTGGTTTCTTCGCTGCTGGCTGACCGCTGGTCACTGACCGCTCCGCGAAAGCGGAATGTACTCACGGTGTCGTAGATCGGTCCAGTCTTACGGAGGGTGCTGCGGATAAGCACAGTGTTCCCCGCCTGCCAGCCCAGATCGAAGGTGAGGGGCGAGAGCCGGGGAGCGGGCCCCTTCTTGCGCGCGAGCGTGACGTGTGCCTTGAAGGGCAGCTCGTCGGTGGGAATGCCCAGCTCGGCCAGGCCCACGCGCAGGGCGGCGGCCAGTTCGGTCAGCCCCTCGGCCTCCACTTTCACAAACCACACGCGGGGGCTGCCCTCGTTGGGAAAGTAACCGGTACCGCGCAGCCGGACCTGCATGGGCGGGACGCCTTTCGTCAGCGCCGCGCCCAGCCGCTTGAGATCATCCACCTTCTCTGGTGGCACGCCAGGCAGGAAGGCGAGGGTGATGTGAAGCTGGTCGGCGCGGACCGCCCGCCAGTTGCCACGCAGGCCCTTTTGCGCCTCGGCCAGCGCGGCGGAAATCTCACTGGGCACCTTGAGCGCGAAAAAGAGGCGGAGGGTGGGCGTATAGGCTTCCCGCGCTTCGGGGGAGGCGGCGGGGGTTTCGGGCCCTGGCCGCTGCGGTCTGACCGCCGGACGTTCCACGGTTTGACCCGTTGCCTGTTGCGTCGGGCGCGGCGTCTTGCGAATCTTCATGCCTGCACCTCTGCGGGACGCAGGCTGCGCAAGGCCAGCGCGAGGGCCGCCACGGCAGCGCGTTCCCGGATCTGCGCCGCGTCGCCGGGCCAGTTGACGTGAATGACGTGCTCCACGCCTCTCCCCGAGATGGCGGCATACGTCTGCCCAGCGCCCTGTCCGCCCGGCGCAGTCACCACCGCGAGGCCCACATCCGCCCCCAGGTGTTCCCGCGCACCCACCGCGAGTTCCAGCGCCGCCGCCTCGCTCACCACGCCCTGATCGCGCAGTGTCACGGGGGTCAGTCCCAGGGTGATCAGGCGGGCGTGATCCACGGTAACCGCCGCATCCAGAAAGCCGGGCTCGTCGGCCAGCAGCAGCGAGAGCGCCCCAGCGCTTCCGGCCTCGATCACGCCGAGGCTGCGTCCGGCCAGAGCGCGGGTGACGGCTCCGGCCAGCGTATCGCCGTCCTCGCCCCAGGTCCAGCGCTTCAGCCTGATTCGCACCGCGTCCAGCACGGGGGCAGCGAGGGCCTGCGCCTCCTCCGCCGTGGCCGCACTCGCGGCCACCCGCACGTCTACGCCTGTCTTGCGCGCGTAGGTGGCGACGCTGGGGTTGGCGGCTTTCGTCAGGTCACCCAGCAGTTCGGCCACGTTGCTCTCACCAATGCCCTGGGTGTGCAGGGTGACGGTGAAAAGCGCCTGCGTGGGCAGCGGCAGCCGGGGCAGCACCTGCTCCTGCCACATGCGCTTCATCTCGCGGGGTGGGCCGGGCAGGGCAATGATGATCTTGCCTGCGGTGCGTACAAACCAGCCCGGCGCAGTGCCTGCCGGGTTGGGCAGGGCCTCGGCGCTGGGAATCAACCACGCCTGCTTGCGGTTTACCTGCGGCATGGCGCGGCCCCGGCTGGAATACAGTCCTTCCAGCCAGGTGAGCAGCCCGGGGTCCTCGTGCGGCGTTTCATTCAGGGCTGCCGCGATGGCTTCGCGCGTCAGGTCATCGTCGGTGGGGCCGAGGCCGCCGCCCAGGATAACGAGATCGGCGCGGGAGAGGGCCAGGTGAATGCCGTCTGTGACCCGCGCCAGGTTGTCCCCCAGCACGGATTTGCGGTGCAGCGTGACGCCGCGCGCCGCGAGTTGTTGCGCAAGGTAGGCGGCGTTGCTGTCGACGATCTCGCCAAACAGCAGCTCTGTTCCTACACTGATAATTTCTGCTAGGAGCATAACAACCTCGCCTGAGTATAGGTGATGGCGAAACGTGTGGCTAGGGGGTCCATCCTCCGAGTGTACGGGCATGGAGAGGGCAGGGGGAGCAAAGTTCAAGGAATGGCGACGGGGAACTGCGGGCGTCCTCGCGCCGCCCTTCCCTGCGAATTCGCTTTGTTGTCCCATGGCGCCCGGCCCGCTGAACTGTTCCGGTTGGAGGGCTGGGCGGCCCGCGTGACTCCCGACGTCTTGCCCGAACTGCGGGCCGCCTGCGCCGTCCCTCCTACAGGGGCCGTGCTGGGACGCTGGCGGTGTCGGGCGCTCGGCCGGGCGCTGAGGCGGTCCTGGCGTCGTCCTCGGTCCGCGTCCTGATCACGTGCAGAATGGTGCGCTGGAGATCGTGCATGATCGCCCGCGTGAAAAAGGCGGTGTATCCATTGAAATGCGTACTGACGCGCTGCGTGCTGCTGAGATGCAGCAGTGTGACGCCGGGCCGGACTTCTTCCAGGGTGTAGGTGCCGCTCAGCACATCGAAGAATCGTCCGCCCACCCGCACGTGGGGGTCCAGGTTACCGGGGTCTTGCGACTGAATTCGGAAGGAGAGCCGCCGTCCGGGGGCCCAGTCGGTCACGGTCTCGCGAAAGCGCAGGCCCCCGTCAAAGGTGGCGATGCGCACAGCGCCGACGCCCGAGCCCACGAGCACCGCCTCACGCGGACGCGGCAGGCCGATCAGGTGGGCCCAGCCCGCGTGAATCTCGCGGTTCTCAATCCGGGGTACGGAGCGAATCTGCGTCCACACCGCGCCGGGCGGAGCCTGAATGGTGATGTCGTTGGCGACGGTGCGGTACTCACTGCCCAGAGGCCGCGTCTGTTCCAGAGGACCCAGTACGGCGGGCAGCGAGAGGGCAAACAGCAGCGCGCCGGTCCGGGGCCCCTGCCGCCACTGCCTCAGCGCCATTCCCAGCAGGGCTCCCGGTGCAGCCATCACGTACATGGCAGGCGCGGCGAGTACGGCGCACAGCACGCCTTCAAAGCCCGTTACCGTCGCCACCACCAGGAAAAAGGTCACCGTCACGGCGGAGAGTTTCAGGGCTTCCACGAAGGGACTTGGCGGCGCGGGCGTCTCTCCCCAGGCGCCGCTCGCTGGCGGCGCGTCTCCCCTGGACTCTCGCTCCGCGGGGGCGGGCGGGGAAGGCACGGTCAGCGTCCGGGAAACGAACTGCGCCGACAGGAGGCCGAGCACGAACGGTACGGCGAAGAGGTACGTCGCCACCATCACGCCCACGCTCCCATTGAGCCGGTGCAGCCACAGGTACACGAGTAGACCGTAACCCACTCCGGCGAGCGTTCCGCTCAACATGCCCCTCGCGTATGGCCCCCCGCCCAACCGGTACATGTCCTCAACGTAGCAGGCCCCGGGTGTTCTGCCTCACGGCAGGCTGCGCCCGCGCGCCGCTACACTGGGCAGGTGAACGGGTCAGGCATGGTCAGGGCGAGGCGACAGGCAGAAAAAACGCCACGGGGAGAGGCTGTCGGCCCTCGGCCCTCCGCCCTCTGCGCCCTGCTGGCCCGGAGGCCAAGGTGAGCGCCATCTACCAGCGCGCCCGGCCCGTCCGCTGGGAGCAGGTGGTGGGGCAGGAACACGTCAAGGACGTTCTCAGGACGGCGCTGGAAGCCGGGCGCGTGGGACACGCCTACCTCTTTTCCGGACCGCGCGGCGTCGGCAAGACCACCACCGCCCGCCTGATCGCCATGACCGCCAACTGCTCGGGGCCCGCGCCCAAACCCTGCGGCGAGTGCGAGAGCTGCCTCGCGGTGCGGGCGGGATCGCACCCCGACGTGCTGGAAATCGACGCGGCCAGCAACAACTCGGTGGACGACGTGCGGGACCTGCGCGAGAAGGTATCGCTGGCAGCCATGCGCGGCGGCAAGAAGATCTATATCCTCGATGAGGCGCACATGATGAGCCGCGCGGCCTTCAACGCCCTCCTCAAGACGCTGGAGGAGCCGCCCGGCCACGTCATCTTTATCCTGGCCACCACCGAGCCGGAAAAGATCATTCCCACCATCCTGTCGCGCTGCCAGCACTACCGCTTTCGCCGCCTGACCCCCGAGGAGATCGCCGGGAAACTGGCGGGCCTGGCCGAGCGCGAAGGGATGCGCGCCGACAGCGACGCGCTGCACCTCATCGGCCGCCTTGCGGACGGAGCCATGCGCGACGGCGAGAGCCTGCTTGAACGGATGCTCGCGGCGGGCACTGCGGTCACGAAGGCGGCGGTGGAGGAGGCGCTCGGCCTACCGCCCGGCGAACGGGTACGCGGCATTGCCGGGGCGCTCGTGCTGGGGGACGCGGGCGCGGCGATCACGGGCGCGGCCACCCTCTACCGCGAGGGCTTCGCGGCCCGCACGGTGGTAGAGGGCCTGGTGGCCGCCTTCTCGGACGCCCTGCACGCCGAACTCGGCCTGGAAGGCCAGGGGCTGGAGGGGGCCGACGTGCCCCGACTCCTCAAATTGCAGGCCGCCCTGGACCAGCAGGAGTCGCGCTTTGCCCGTTCGGCGGATGGGCTCAGCCTCGAACTGGCCCTGACGCACGCGCTCCTGGCCGCCGAGGCGGGGATGGATGGGGGAGGGGCTGCGGCGAGTGCCAGCGCTCCGGCGGATGTGGCGCAGCGCCTCGCGCGGCTGGAAAAGGAAGTCGCCGGACTGCGCGCCGAGGGGACCCGGGCCCCGGTTGCCGATGGGCCCCTCCCCCCGCCAGCGCGCGGCCGTGCGCCTGCCCCGGAAGCCGATCCTGCGCCTCCTTCCACCCGTGCAGCGGCTTCACCCCTGGCCCACGTCTCCGGCAATTGGGCGGACGTGACCCGGCAGGCGAGCATGCAGCTGCGCGCCTTTCTCAAGCCCGCCCGGATGCACGCCGAGCCCGGTTACGTCAGCCTGTCCTACGACGAGAAGAGCAGCTTCCACGCCAAGCAGATCGCCGGAAAGTTCGACGAGGTGGCCGGACTGGTACTGAAAGTCTTTGGACCCGTGACCTTCGAGCTGGTTGCCCCTGAGGGTGGACGGCGGGTAAACCTGGACGGCCCGGGCGGTGGGGGAGGGGGACGACCCGTTCCGGTGGCCGAGGCTGCGCCTCTTCAGACTGCGCCTGCGCCCACCCGGTCCCAGCCACAACCCGCCGCCCCGCCACTTGCCCAGAAGGTCGCGGCCGAGATTCCCGCCTTTGAGCCGACGGGCCGCCCACGTGCCTCACGGGGTCCGGCGTTCGAGCCGTTGGAAAGGACCACGTCCGCTGCCCAGCCCGAGCGCTCCCAGGTCCGCGCCGTTGCCGCTGTCCTCGACTCGCCCGCGCCCCTGCGTCCCGCTCCGCCGCCCAGCCCGGACGACGTGGCTCCCGCACCGCTGCCCCAGGCCGGAGACGCGCCCTGGGAGGGGGAACACGCGGTTGGTCCTTCCGCGCCCGCTGACGCACAGGGGGGGGACCGCCTCTCCCCGCTGGGTGCAGTCCGCGATCTGTATATCGTGGAGGCAATCAGCGAGGAGCCCGACTGGGGGGACATCGGTGGGGAGGTGGGGGGACCGCCCCCCACCCTGGAAGACGCGCCCTTTGCCGACGCCGTGCCTATGCGGACTGCTCCGGCTCCCCGGGCGGCGGCTCCAGCCCCGGTGCAAACGGCAGCGCCCGGCCGTCCCGGTGATATCCGCGCCCATCCCATGTACGAGGAGATCAAGGGGCGGTTTTCGGGGCGGGTGCGGGAGATCGGGAAGAACCGGCGGGTGCAGGCGGCGTCAGTGCCCTCGGGGGAAGGGGAGGAGGACGAGGAGGCGTAAGGGCAGGGAAGAGCTTGTCGCTGCGCTCGCCAGGATGGCGGGGAACGTCAATTTGCTTGACTCCAACGCTTGAAGGCGCGGCTGCGCGTCCTGCTGGCTTGGAAAAGGCCCCTGCGCGCAGCGCAGGGGCGGCTGGAACAGCCCGCAGAGAGGGGACCCTGGAAGTCATGCAAAGGGTGGATGCGGGCCCGGCCCGGCGCAGCTACGCTGCGGAGCAAGATGTGTCTCCCACCCGTTCGCTGCCCCCACCGTGACCCGGACCGCCCGGCCCCACACGCCCGGCCGGTAAGATGAGGGCCATGCGGTTTTTCACGGGCCTGGGTGTTCTTCTCCTGCTGGGTGTGGGCGGCGCGGGCGGCCTGTGGTGGACCTGGGGGCGTGACCTGCCCAGCGTTTCGGACCTCGATGTGCTGGAGTTTAGCGGCCAGACACGGGTGTATGACCGCCAGGGCACGTTCGTGGGCACCCTGACGCCCAGCCTGGGCAGCGGCGCGAGCGAGAACCGCCATCTGCTCAAACTCGGAGAGGTCAGCCCCTGGCTGCAAAAGGCCATCGTAACCAGCGAGGACCGCCGCTTCTACGAGCACCACGGCGTGGACTACATCGGCATCGCGCGCGGGTTGATCAAAGGCGTACTGAAAAACGATCTGGAGGGCGGCTCTTCCATCACGCAGCAGGTGGTGAAAAACACGCTGCTCTCGGACCTGCACAGCGCCCGCACCGCCGAACGCAAGTTCAAGGAAGCGGTGCTGGCCTACCAGCTGGAGCGCAACTTCAACAAGGACCAGATTCTGAACGCCTACCTCAACGTCATCTACTGGGGCAACGGGGGACGCAGCGACATTATCGGCGCCGAGACAGCGGCGCGGGCCTATTTCAAGAAGAGCGCGTCGGAACTCAACCTCGCCGAGAGCGTGTACCTCACCACCATCGTGCCGGCACCCAACCGGCGGTACAAGAACTTCGAGGCGTACCGGCCCCTGATGAAAAACCTCCTGGCCCGCATGGTGGAGGACGGCCGCGTGACCCAGGCCGAGGCCGAAGCCGCGTGGAAAACGCCCATCTACCCGGCGGGCTGGCGCATCGCCTGGAAGGGAGACGGCACCGTCACCAGTGCACGGCTGGAGCGCCCCGAACGCATCCGCGAGAACATCGCCGCTTCGGATCAGGCCCAGGGCGTGAACCGGTACCAGTACCTCCACTACATGCAGGCCGTAGAGCGGGAACTGCTGCCGAAAATCGGGCGCAAGGCCCTGTACGGCGGCGGAAAAATCTACACCAGCATGGACCTGAAGGCCCAGCAGGCCGCCGAGAAGGCGAGCTTGAACGCACAGTTGCCCGGTGGAGCCACCCTCGGCGCGGCGCTGGTCAGTCCCAGAAATGGCGAAGTGCTCGCCCTGGTGGGGCAGAAGCTGGTGGGCGGGCGGCCCAGCGACTGGAACAACGCCACCCAGGCGCGGCGGCAGGTGGGCAGTTCCATCAAGCCGCTGCTGTACACGCTGGCGCTCGAAAAGGGCTGGAAGCAGAGCGATACCGTGCTCGACTCGCCCCTGACCGGCAGCTATCAGCCGCAGAATTATGACCGACGCTGGACGGGCCGCTTCGTTACCATGCGCTACGCCCTGGACCACAGCCTGAACCTGCCCACCGTCCGCATCGGGCAGGAAGTGGGCATGGACGACTTCGGAGCCAAGTTGCGCGAGCTGGGCCTGACGCCGCCCCCCGACGCGGGCCTGTCGCTGAGCATCGGCACCCTGGAGGCCAGCCCCCTGCAGATGGCCGCCGCCTATGCCGCCTTTGCCAACGGCGGCCTGTACTACGCGCCCTCACTGGTGCGCCGCATGGAGGACGCGCGCGGGCAGGTGCTGTACGCCCGCTCTGCTCCTGCAGGCAAGCGCGTGTGGGACGCTCGGGCCGCGTGGCTGGGGCTGGACATGATTCGCGGCGTGGTGAATGACCTCACGCCTGCCCAGGGCGGCCTCGCGACGAAAGCCCAGATTCCCGGCTGGGACGTGGGCGGCAAGACCGGCACCACCAACGACGTGAAGGACCTGTGGTTTGCCGGAGTCACGCCCATGGTGGTGGGGGCCGTGTGGGTGGGCAAGCAGGGCGGCGGCTCGCTGCCGAGCTGGGCCTACAGCGGCGACGTCCCCACGCCCGTATGGCAGCAGGCGGTGGCGGGTGCGCTCGCTGGACAACCCCGGCAGACCTTCCTGGAACCGCCGGGCATCGGGTACAAGGTGGTGCGGCAGGTCAACATGGCCTTCCGGCAGGAACAGCTTGGCGAGGAACAGCTTGCGCACGACGGCACCCGCAGGGATTCGGGCGGCGGAGGCTTGTTTGGCCGCCGGTCCAACCCAGCCCCCACGCCCGAGCCCGAACCCGTACCCCAGCCCTCCGCCCAGCAACCCGGAACCGCGCAGCAGCCCGCGCCGGACTCGGAAGGGCCGGACTTGGGAGGGCCGGACTCGGAAGGGCCGGACTCGGCAGGGGTGAGCGCGGGAGGGGTAAGCGCAGGAGGACTGAACCCGGCGCAGGATCAGGCAACTCCGGTTCAGGTGGATCCCACGCCGGACACCTCTACCCCGGAGGCCGCGCCTGGGGCTGCGGTCGAGGACGCTGGTCAGGAGGTTCCTTCCACCGCAGCGTCGCAGCCATCCACGCCAGCGGACGCGGGTCAGGGAAGCCCAGACCCCTCGGTCCTGCCCCCGGAAACCCCCGAACCCGAGCCGCTCCCCACGCCCGTGCCCCTGGGCGGAACGGAGGTGCAGCCCGAGGACCCCCAGCCGCTCCCTGAACCCGAGCCGGAGAACGCAGGCGGAGCCGACGACTCCACCGTTCCCGGTGCCGCTTCACAGGACGGCGGCGGCGAGCAGGACCCTCCCCCGGCGTTCTAGCCCTCCAGCGGCGACGATTTTACCTGCCTCTCTGGGGCGGGCCGCCGGTGGTCAGCACTTCCAGGCGGCAGGGCAAATCGTTACGGCCGTGCTCACGGACCAGGTGGGTCGGGGCAGCGCGGGGCCTCAGCGGCGGACCTCGGTGAACGCCAGTACCCCGCCCTCCCGCGTCACGAGGGCGGTCTTGCCCCCTGCATGCCCTACCCCTCACGTCAGCCAGGATGTCCAGTCCGTGAAGTCTGGGACGGCCTGAACGGCTCCGGCGGCCAGCAGGGCTGGGGCGGTGGCCGTGGTGGTCAGCGCCACCACCGTGCAGCCCGCGCCCGCCGCGCTCCGCACTCCATTGACGGCGTCCTCGTGGGCCAGGCAGGTGTGGGGGTTGAGGCCCAGCAGCGCCGCCCCGCGCTCGAAGGGCTCGGGGTGCGGTTTGCCGCGCGTCACGTCTTCGCCCAGAATCCGGGGCCCGAAACGGTGGCCCAGGCCCAGCGCCTCCATCCCAAATTCCACATTTACCCGGTCCGCACTCGTGACCAGGGCGAAGGGAATGCCCCGTTCCTCCAGTGCTGTTAGGTAAGCGCTCAGGCCCTCCACCTCGCGCAGCGCCCCACGGGCGAGGTCACGGTAACGGCCCTCCTTGACCTCATGAAAGCGTGCGGCCAGCGCCTCGCTGGGGTACCGCCCGGTCAGGCGCTCGATGATCTCGGGATTGCGGCCCCCGTCCACCTTGGTGTCCAGATCGTGCTCGGTAAGCTGCAGGCCCAGGACCTCGGCGGCCACCTCCTGCCACGCCTGGCGGTGAAAGAGGTTGTTGGCGGTCAGCACGCCGTCCATGTCGAACAGCACGCCCGCTGGGCGGGTGGGAAGAGGCAGGGTCACGCTTCCCCTCCTTCCGGGCCATGCCCCAGGTCCGCGAGCAGCTCCCGGTAGAGCCGCGCCGCGTCCCGGCGCACGTCGTCCAGCGTTGCCTCCTCGGGGGCGAGGTCCAGGGCCACTTCCAGCGCTCCTTCCAGGACAGCCGCGTAGATGGGCCAGCGTCCTGCCGGAGCGGTGGGGAGCATGCCCGGTGTGTCCAGCCGCTCCAGAGCCGCCTCGGCTGCCTGACGTTCGGCGTCGCGTTTGCTGCGGCCCTCGCCCTGTCCGAGCGGATGCCCGCCCGTCAGGACCGTGACCTGGAAGTGGCGGTCGTGTGGCGGTCCCTCGGCCACCGCCTCGAAGGTGGGGGTGCCCAGCCCCAGCGTGAGGAGGCGCGCGATCAGGTCTCCCTTGGCGTTGGCGTTCATGGGGGTAGGGTAGCGTCTGGGACAGGCCACAGGACTCCGCCGTACATTCCGTCGGTGGTCAGCGTACGGTTCAGGCAGGGCAGAAAGAACTCGCCGTGACCGATCAACTCCCTGAGTACCCACCCCGCTCCGCCGCATGGAGGCAGATGCTCGCTGCTTGTGGCGCCCTCCTCAGCGGAGCGCTTCACGCCGGAGGGGAAGAGGCGGCCTGCATGCTTGGGAGCGTCAGCGTGAAGGGCCGCGACAATGTTGCCCGCAACCAGAGGAGCGTTCTTCACTGTCCCGGGCCTGCGGGTGCAGCCGGTACACGAAGCCCGCCCCATCCTCACGCTTGTAGGGGTTTTTGGCCTCGGTCCGCAGGTCCTCTTTCTCGGTGATTCACTGGAAGGCAGGTTCCGCCGTGGGGGTAGGGTACAGCGCGGGCCCCTCCTCCTGTGCGTGCCCGGTCAGGCGCTCCAGCAGTGCGTCAGCGTCGGGCCGGAGCCGGGCCACAGGGAGACCACCCCCCGTACCTGCCAGCCACCACGTCCTGTTCCAGCGTGGCGACTTCCTGACCGCCCAGCGCTCCACACCGGGCTCTCCTGCAGTGTGAAAAGGGCGGCGCTCGCCGCACCTTGTTCTCGGGGCGTCCGAACCGCCGCGGCAGGGCCGCTCCATGCCCCTGGCCCCGCGCTTGCGGCAGCACGTGGCCCACCACGCGCCTTTTCGTCCCGGTCCGCAGGGCGTCGTCCGGGTGTTCCCCTCGCCACGCCTGTCAGTCGGCGGCCCGTTTCTCCTCGGTCACGCCGTCCCAGAAACCAGGGGGAAAGTGCAGGGCGTCGTGGGTGCAGTAATCCGTGACCTGCACGTGGGCGAGGACAAGCGCGCCAACAGGTGCGGCGGGGAGGACGCTGCGTCCTCCCCGCTGGGGCGTAACCTGAAGTGTGCGCGCCCTGCTCCTTTCGCTGCTCCTGTTTTCCTCGCCCGCGCTGGCCCAGGCACAGCCCTCGCCGGTGCAGTCCGGTCAGGTCTGGATCCTGGCCGGCGTGACGGCCGATGGCGAGCAGTTTCGGAGCGTACTGCGCCTGACCCGCGAGGCCCCGAAAGGCCAGCCCTGGACCTACCGCGCCGACCGGGGAAGCCTGCTGTATGACGCGTCGGTGCCCTCGTTGGTGGCCTTGGATACGGTGGAGGCAAAAGCCGGAGGTCTGGCCCTCGCCTGCGTGAGTCTGTCGCCCGCGAAGGGCCAGACCTCCTGGCCGGGTGTCCTCGTCAGCGGTGGTCTGGCGCAAGTCTCGGCCCGCCTGGGAGACGCCTTCGGGGTGGCAAGCGTCGCCCGCACTCCCACGGACCTGAAGGCGGCTGCGGCAGAGCTTCGGCTGGGGACCTGCACGCTCACGCGGCGTTAGAGGAAAAGAGGCGGAAGAATAAGGCCGTAGACAGTTCGTCCATGCCCTCTTGCTCCCGGCCCCTTCGCCTCCTTATCGCCTTCCCTTCTTCCGCACCTTCTGCCCCGGAACCGTCGCCTGCTTGAACTCCTTGCCCTGCAGCTTGGCCTCGATGGCGCGGATCTGGTCCCGCAGGTTCGCTGCCCGCTCGAAGTCGAGGTCTTCCGACGCCTGCCACATCTCCAGTTCGAGGTCGGTGAGCTGCATGGTCAGCGAATCGCGGTCGTCCCCGAGGTTCTCGGAGCTAATCTCCTCGGGGACCTCCTCACCGCGAATCACGTTCCGCACGCCCTTGACAATGGTGGTGGGCGTGATGCCGTGCGCCAGGTTGTAGGCGATCTGCTTCTCGCGGCGGCGGGCCGTTTCCTCCATCGCCGAGTGCATGGCGGGCGTGACCGTGTCGCCGTACAGCACCACCTCGCCGTTCACGTTGCGGGCCGCGCGCCCGATGGTCTGAATAAGCGCCCGCTCCGAGCGCAGGAAGCCCGGCTTGTCCGCATCTAGAATCGCCACGAGCGACACTTCCGGCAGGTCCAGGCCCTCGCGCAGCAAGTTGATGCCGATCAGCACGTCGTAGTGCCCCAGCCGCAGGTCCCGGATGATGACCTGACGCTCCACCGAGTCGATGTCGGAGTGCATGTAGCGCGCCCGCACGCCCTTTTCCAGCAGGTACTCCGTCAGGTCTTCGGACATGCGTTTGGTCAGTGTGGTCACCAGCACGCGCTCGCCCTTTGCCGCCCGCTCGCGGATGCGTCCCAGCAGGTCTTCCACCTGGCCCTGAATCGGGCGGATGGAGACGGGCGGGTCCACCAGTCCGGTCGGGCGGATGATCTGATCGGCCACCGAGTCGCTGACCTCGCGCTCGTAGGGACCGGGGGTGGCGGAGACGAACACCGTCTGCCCGGTCTTCTCCAAAAACTCCTGGAAGTTGAGCGGGCGGTTGTCCATCGCGCTGGGCAGGCGGAAGCCGTAGTCCACCAGCGTCTGCTTGCGGGCGCGGTCGCCGTTCGCCATCCCGCCGATCTGCGGCACGGTCACGTGGGACTCGTCGATAAAGGTGATGAAGTCGTCGGGGAAGTAGTCCAGCATGGTGTACGGCATGGCCCCCGGCGCACGCCCGTCAATGTGCCGCGAGTAATTTTCGATGCCCGAGCAGTAGCCCAGCACCTTGAGCATCTCCAGATCGTAGAGGGTGCGTTCCTTGATGCGCTGGGCTTCCAGCAGCTTGCCCACCGACTTGAAGTATTCCAGGCGCTGGTCGAGCTCTTCTTGGATGGTCACGGTGGCCCGCTCGATGTTGCCGGCGCTGGAGACGTAGTGCTTGGCGGGATAGACCACCGTGGCGTCGAGTTCGGCCAGGCGGTCACCGGTCAGCGGATGCACCACGCTGATGCGGTCCACATCGTCGCCCCACAGCTCGATGCGGATGGGCTGCTCGTCGTAGGAGGGCCAGACCTCAATCAGCTCGCCCTTGGCCCGGAAGCGCCCCGCAGCCAGCTCAATATCGTTGCGCTCGTACTGCATCGTCACCAGCCGCCCCAGAATCTCGTCGCGGCTGACCTTCTCGCCCACCTTCAGGATCAGGTTCAGCGCCCGGTACTCGGCGGGGTCCCCCAGGCCGTAGATGCACGACACCGACGCCACCACGATGGTGTCGCGCCTCGTGAGCAGGTTGCGGGTGGTGGAGTGGCGGAGCCGCTCGATCTCCTGGTTGATTGCCGCGTCCTTCTCGATAAAGAGGTCCTTGCCGGGCACATACGCTTCGGGCTGGTAGTAGTCGTAGTACGAGATGAAGAACTCGACCGCCGAATCGGGAAAGAACTCGCGGAACTCCGAGGCGAGCTGGGCGGTGAGGATCTTGTTGGGGGCCATGATGAGGGCGGGGCGGCCGGTTTCCTCGATGACTTTGGCCATGGAGTAGGTCTTGCCGGTGCCCGTTGCCCCCAGGAGCGTCTGGAACCTCAGTCCCGAGTCCAGCCCGTCCACGAGACTGCGAATGGCGGTCGGCTGGTCTCCGGACGGCGTGAAATCGGACTTGACCCGTAGCATCCCTTCAGTTTACGCCGACAACGTAAGGAGAGTGTAGGCCGGATGGCGGGGGTCAGGCGAGGGTCTTGAGCAAGGCCCTGACCTCCGCCGTCGCTCCGCATCTGGGTGGCGCGTAGGCCTGCAAAGGCGCTGAGGACGCCAGACGCCTCAATCCGCCCTTCGTGGACAGCGCCGCGTATAGCGCGGGAGGTCCCATCCGGGCCACCCCGGACGGCTCTTTCCCAGATGCGGATGTTGCCCGCAGAGTTCACGGGGAATGACCCGCCAGAGGCACCGGTTGCGTTGTGGGCGCGGGAGAAGTTCCCGTTCAGAATCCTCCGCTCGCCGTCCAGCGCCTCCTGCAAACGCCGCAGCCACACCTCGCGCTCCACCCCCACCGAACCAGACTGCCAAGCCCGTCCAAATGCACCAGCGGCAGGCCGGTCCTGGCGACCACGCTGGCCACCAGGGTGCTTTTCCCCGCGCCAGGGCTGCCGGTGGCCAGAACGCAACGCGCTGCATGATGGGCAGGAGGAGAAGGCCAGGGCCAGGGCAATACACGCTGGGTGGCGCAGAGCTTCCTCACTCCGCCACCTCTCCCCCCAACGCCTCCCGCGCCGCGCCCAAAAAGGCCCGCACAATCGGCCCCCCGCCTTCTTCCTCGCGCCGCCACGCCGCCACGATGTCCACCAGAGGGGCGTCCTCCACCGGACGGTAGACCACGCCGGGCAGCGACAGGCGCTCGAAAAACTGGATGGGCAGAAACACGCCCAGTCCCGCCGCCACCAGCGACAGCAGCGTGGGAATCTCGATGGCCTCCTGAACGACGTTGGGCGTGTAACCCGCGGAGGCGCACCAGCGCATCACCTGATCGAAGTAGGTGGCCCGCAGGTGCCGGGGGAAGAAGACGAAGCGCTCGTCTTGCAGGTCTCCTATCCGTAATCTGCGCTTGCGTCCGAGAGGATGACCGGCGGGCAGCGCCGCCACCAGGGGTTGCCGCCACAGTGGCCGTGATTCCAGCCCCGGATCGCGCACCGGCAGCAGCAGCAGACCCACATCAATCTGCCCGCCACGCAGCGCCGATTCCTGCTCCTGGGCCGTCAGTTCGTGCAGGTCCACGGAGACGTTGGGGTACAGCTCCCGGAACGAGCGCACGATCTCCGGCAGGCCACCGAAGGCCAGGCCGCTGACGAAGCCCACCGTCAGCCGCCCGATCTCGCCCCGCGCGGCCCGCCGGGTGCGCTCCACCGTCTGTGCGGCCTGCGCGAGGGTGGCGCGCGCGCCGATCAGAAATTCCTGCCCGGCGGGGGTCAGCTGAACGCGCCGCGTGGTGCGCAGCACCAGCGGTACGCCCACCTCGTCCTCCAGGTTCTTAATGGAGTTTGATAGGGCCTGCTGCACCACGAACACGCGCTCGGCGGCCCGCCCGAAGTGTTCTTCCTCGGCGAGCGCGACGAAATGGCGGAGGTGGCGGAGTTCCATGCCCTGAGCCTAACGGGTGATGGCCGCCGCTGTTCTTCCCGTACCGTCTGGTCCAGGGGGCTGATCCTGCGGCGAGCCCTTCGGGGCGGCCCGCAGATCCAGCCATTCGCGGAGGGATTCGGGCACCCAGGTCGCAAACGCCAGCGTGTAGGAGGCGGACCAGGCAGGCAATGCCCGCCGCCGCACCTCCGCCAGCCGCGCCACGATGTTTTCGGGGCCCAGCGCCTTATCGCCGTCGGAAGAGAGCAGGTTCAGACCGGTCCAGCGTTCTGCCCACCGGGAATCCGGCGCGTTGATGCGGTACAGCTCCTCGTACCGGAGCGTCTCCTGCGCGGCCCGGCCGGTGGCCGCGGCGAAGTACCGCACCGGCGGGTCGCAGTCGCCGAGCAGGTTCACTTTTGCGCCGCACCCCTTGCAGGGAAAGGCGCCCACGTGGCCGTACCGGCTGCCGTGGTGGAGGAACGGTGCCCCGACCGTGAAGCGGTACCGCAGGATCGGTCCCTCGGTCACCATCACGCGGGGCCTCGGGAGCGAGCACAGCGGCGCAGGGTCACCATTTCCCGTGATGACTCCTGGGGCAGGCCAACCGGTTTCAGGAGGAGTATTCACGTCCCCAAGTGGTCAATTCCCTGACGATCTCCTGTTGGAAGCGGTGAATGCCCGGGCTTAGACTGAGCGCATGACCAAAGTGCCGCCGAAGCTGCCCCCGCGTTCGGGCCTGCCCCCTCATGAGCGCGAGAAGCTCAACACCGTTGAGACGCAGGAGTGGCTCGACTCGCTCGCCTACGTCTTCGCCAATGCGGGCGACGACCGCGCCGCGCAACTGCTCGAGGACCTCGACCACTACGCCTACTTTCACGGCGCGCCCATCCAGTTCAAGCAGAACACACCCTATATCAACACCATCGACGCCGACCAGCAGCCCGAGTACCCGGGCAATCTGGAGCTGGAGCGCAAGATCCGCAACGCGATTCGCTGGAACGCCGTGGCGATGGTGGTCAAGGCCAACAAGAAGAGCGACGGCATTGGCGGACACCTCTCCACCTACGCCAGTAGCGCCGAGCTGCTCGAAGTCGGTTTCAACCACTTCTTCCGGGGCCACGGCGCGGGGCCGGACCGGGACCTCATCTTCTTCCAGGGGCACGCCAGCCCCGGGGTGTATGCCCGCTCGTTCCTCGAAGGCCGCTTCGGCGAGGGCGATCTGAACCGCTTTCGCCGCGAGCTGAGCAAGGATGGCCCGGGCCTCTCGTCCTATCCACACCCCTGGCTGATGCCCAGCTACTGGGAGTTCCCCACGGTCAGTATGGGTCTGGGTCCCATTCAGGCGATCTATCAGGCGCGCTACATCAAGTATCTGGAAAACCGTGGCCTAAAGCCCAAGGGCAACGCCAAGGTCTGGGCTTTCCTGGGTGACGGCGAGATGGACGAGCCGCAGAGCATCGGTGCGTTGCGTTTTGCCGCCTACGAGAACCTCGACAACATCGTGTTCGTGCTCAACGCCAATCTCCAGCGCCTCGACGGCCCGGTGCGCGCCAACTCCAAGGTCATTCAGGAGTTCGAGGCCCTGTTCCGGGGCGCGGGTTGGAACGTCATCAAGGTGGTGTGGGACTCCAAGTGGGACGAGCTGCTGAGGAAGGACTACAACGGCACCATCGTCAAGCGCTTCGAGGCGCTGGTGGACGGTGAGTCCCAGCGCTACGCGGCCTTCGGCGGTAAGGAATTGCGCGAGAAGTTCTTCAACACGCCCGAGCTGCGCGCCCTGATCGAAGGCTGGACGGACGCGGACCTCGAACTGCTCAACCGGGGTGGGCACGATATCCACAAGATCTACGCCGCCTATGCCTCGGCCGTAAAGCACGAGGGCAGCCCGACCGTCATCATCGCCCGCACAGTTAAGGGTTACGGTCTGGGCGAGACGGCGCAGGCGCGCAATGTGGCCCACCAGGTCAAGAAGTTGGAATTCGATGCCCTGAAGAACCTGCGGGACCTGCTGGAACTGCCCCTGACCGACGAGCAGGTGGAGCGTCTCGACTTTTACAACCCCGGCCCCGACAGTGCCGAAATCAAATACATGCTGGAACGCCGCGCGGAGCTGGGCGGCTTCGTGCCCGAGCGACAGGTGAATTACCCGCACCCCACCGTGCCGACCGGCGAGTTCTACGAGGAATTCGCGGCGGGCAGCAAGGGCCGCACCGTCAGCACCACCATGGCCGCCGTGCAGATCATGAGCAAGCTGTTGCGCGACAAGGAAATCGGCAAGCTGATCGTGCCCATCGTGCCCGACGAGGCCCGCACCTTCGGCATGGACGCGCTTGTGCCGCGCATCGGTATCTACTCGCCCCGTGGGCAGACCTACCAGCCGGTGGACTTCGGCTCCCTGATGGCCTACAAGGAAGCCAAAGACGGCCAGATGCTGGAAGAAGGCATCACGGAAGACGGGGCGATGGCCTCGTGGATCGCCGCCGCCACCTCCTACGCCAACCACGGCGTGCCCACCATTCCCTTCTACGTCTTCTACTCCATGTTCGGGATGCAGCGCATCGGGGACCTCGTTTGGGCGGCGGCGGACCAGCGCGCCCGCGGTTTCCTCTTTGGCGCAACGGCGGGCCGCACCACCCTGGCGGGGGAGGGACTCCAGCACCAGGACGGCAACAGCCTCCTCCAGGCGTATGTGGTGCCCAACCTCAAGGTGTACGACCCGGCTTTCGCCTACGAACTTGCGGTGATCGTGGAAGCGGGCATTCAGCGCATGTACGTGGACGGTATGGACGAGTTCTACTACGTCACCCTCGACAATGAGAACGAAGTGCAGCCCGCCATGCCGAATGACGGACGCACCCACCAGGAGATTCACGACGGCATCCTGAAGGGCATGTACCGTTTCCAGCGAAGCGAAAACACCAAAGCCAAGCTGAAAGCCCAGATTCTCGCCAGTGGACCGGCCATGGGCGCGGCGCAAGAAGCCGTGGGGATGCTCGAAACCTACGGTGTAGCGGCAGACATCTGGTCCGTGACGAGCTACAAGGAGCTGCACCAGGACGCCCTCGCCGTGCAGCGCCACAACATGCTGCACCCCACCGAGGAGCCGCGCGTGCCCTACGTGGCGCAGCAGCTGAGCAAGGAGAATGCTCCCGGCGTGCTGATCTCGGTAAGCGACTACGTGAAGCTCGGCGCGGACGGCCTGAACGGGCACCTGGAACGCAAGTTGTGGACGCTGGGGACCGACGGCTTCGGCCGCAGTGAAGCCCGCGAGGAACTGCGCGACTTCTTCGAGGTGGACGCGCGGTACGTGACCCTCGCCACCCTGTATGCCCTCCAGCGTGACGGCAAGGTCAAGGGCGACGTGGTGGCAAGGGCCATTGCGGAACTGGGGATCGACCCGGAGCGCGTGGCACCCGTCTTGCGCTGACGCACGCAGAGGGCTGAGCGCCGAGAGCAAGGGGCCATCTGCCCCAGCTTGAACGCCTCGCCTTCTGCTCTCTGCCATTCGCCCTCTGCATCACTTCCAAGGAGTCCCAACATGGCAACTGAACTCAAACTCCCCGACGTGGGCGACAACATCGAGCAGGGCACCGTCGTCACCGTGCTCGTCAAACCCGGTGACACGATTGCTGAAGGCCAGCCCATCATCGAGATCGAGACCGACAAGGCCGTGGTGGAGGTGCCCGCCACCGCTGCCGGAACCGTGGAAGCGGTGAGCGTGAACGTAGGCGACACCGTAGCCGTTGGGGGCGTGATTCTGACGCTGGGCGGTGGTGCGGGCGCAGCCCCGACGCCGAACGCGGGCAGTCAGATGGGAGATGGGGGCACGCCCCCGCCCGATATGCCCTCAGCAGAGCCGGACGCGCCTGCGGTGTCCAGTGACGCGGCAACGGCCAACCGTGTCGCACAGGCCCAGCAGGAGTCGCAGAAGGAGCAGGCGGGGGGAGCGGCCAGCGGGCAGCAGGCGGCAATCAGCGCTCCGGCGAGCAGCAGCGGCACCGAGGTCACCTTGCCCGATGTGGGCGACAACATCGAGCAGGGGACCGTCGTTACCGTGCTCGTCAAGCCGGGCGACACCATCTCCGAGGGCCAGCCGATCGTTGAGATCGAGACGGACAAGGCGGTGGTGGAGGTTCCTGCGGCGGCGGCGGGCACTGTTCAAACCGTGAACGTCAAGGAAGGCGACACGGTGAAGGTGGGCGGCGTGTTGCTGACGCTGGGCGCTGGGCAGCTTCCCTCCACACCAGCCGTTTCCGCGCCCGCTTCAGCGCCCGCATCTGTGGTCCAGACCTCGGCGGCACCGGCGCAGGGGGCAGCCGCCGACCAGGGCGTGGACAGCCTCCGTCCCCAGACTGCAGCGGGCGATACGCCCACCGCACCCACCCAGGCGCCCGGGGCCCAGCGGCCTTACGACACCAAGACCTACGATGGCCGTCCCGTCATCCCCGCCGCCCCCAGCGTCCGCCGCCTCGCGCGGGAGATGCACGTGGACATTCATACCGTTCGTGGCACGGGCATCGCCGGGCGCATCAGCGAGGAAGACGTGCGGCGGACGGCGGGGACGCCCACGGTGCACCCAGCGGCCAGCGGCCAGCAGCCGGTGGTCAGCGCTCAGGCTCCGGCCGCTGCCTCCGCGCCCGTTGCTGCCGCCTCCCTGCCGAACTTCGAGAAGTGGGGCAGCGTGCGCCGAGAGGACATGAGCGGCATCCGCAAGGCGACGGTGCGCTCCATGACAGCCTCGTGGACCACCATCCCCATGGTCACCCACTTTGACAAGGCGGACGTGACCCGGATGGAAGAAACCCGCAAGGCGTTTGCGGCGCGGGTGGAGAAGGCGGGCGGCAAGCTCACCATGACCCACATCCTGATGAAGGTGGTGGCGAACGCCCTGCGCAAGTTCCCGAAGTTCGGCGCGTCGCTGGACCTCGGCGCGCAGCAGGTGGTCTACAAGGACTACGTGAACCTCGGCGTGGCGGTGGACACGCCCCAGGGCCTCCTGGTGCCTGTGCTGAAGGACGCCGACCGCAAGAGCATCACCGACATGGTGCTCGAGCTCAACGAACTCGCCGGAAAGGCCCGCGAGCGCAAGCTCAAGCCTGACGAAATGCAGGGCGCGACGTTCACCATCTCCAACCTCGGCGGTATCGGTGGCCACGCTTTCACGCCCATTGTGAATGCCCCGGAAGTCGCCATCCTGGGGGTATCGCGCGGCGGGATTGAGCCCGTGTGGAACAGGGAGACGGGGGCGTTCGAGCCCCGCAACATGCTGCCCCTGTCGCTGACGTACGACCACCGCCTTATCGACGGGGCCGACGCGGCGCGCTTCGTGCGGTTTATCTGCGAGTCGCTGGAAGATCCGTTTCTGATCAGCCTGTAGCGCTCCGCCTTCAGCTCCAGGCAAGACCCCCTCCCCAGGTTCGGGAGGGGGTCTTTTGTTCCCGCACTTCTGCGCCTGCTACAGGCTCCGCCGCGCGTCCTCGCTGTCGTCCACCTCGGCCTTCAGTTCACTGGGTGCGCCGGGGGGCAGGTCACCGGGCTGTTCGCCGACGTGGGGCACGCTCTTTTGGCTGGGCGGCGTGTAGCCGGGGTTGGGGTCAAGGGCGGCCTGGCGACGTTCCTGAGCAGTTGCCATGCTGCCCATGACGCCCATGCCCGGGGCCATGGGCGCCACCAGGTCCATCGGCGTGTCTGCGGACATGCCCAGGCCGTCCACCGTCTGCGCGCCTGCAAACTCAGGCGTGCTCTGCAGCACCTGCTCCATTCGCGCCGGGTCCCGGGTGGCGAGGTGATCAAACTGCCCCGTCACTTCCTTGGGATCCGGTACGTGGGGCGCCTGGTACTTGCCCTCGTCGGCGCCGGCTACGCGGTCCTCGGGTGGAGTGCTCGTGTAGTGCTCCTCGTGGTGATCCTTGCGGTCCGGCATCTGGTAGCCGGTCTTGTAGTCGGGCGTACCGCTGATCTCGTTGATCTGCGTACCGTCCGCCGGAGCGTGGTCGGGCCGTCCGTCACGGTCACTGGGGTCACTGTTCATGCCCCAGTCTCTCGTGTGGGCGTGTGCGGCGCATTCCGGCTTTCTTCAGGCGGGCTTAGGCCCTCAGCCTCGTCAGAACGGCGAGGTGGCCTTCCTCTTTTGCGAGGCAAGCGGCGCCGCGTCCATCCTCGGTGCGGGCTGTCGGGTCTGCTCCCGCCGCAAGTAGCGCCTCTACCAACGCTGCATTGCCGTTCTGGGCGGCGCTCATCAGCGGCGTGAAACCGCCATGCTGCGCCGCGTTGACCTCCGCGCCCGCGTTCAACAACCGCAGCGCGATGGCCGTGTGGTTGCCGGCTGCCGCCGAATGCAGGGGCTGAACGCGCATCGCGTTCTCGCTCGCCTGATTCACGTCTGCCCCGCGCGCGAGCAGCTCTTCCGCCACCGACTCCTGCCCAAAGAAGGCCGCCAATCCCAGAGGCGAGAAGCCGTCCGGGCTGAAGGTGTTCACGAGGCCTGGCGCTGCGTCCAAATGTTCCCGCAAGGCCGCGAGTTGCCCGGTGGCCGCCGCCTCGAACACGCTCAGGGGTGCGCCCGCCGCCAGCAACACGCGCAGCACGTCCAGCCGTCCGTAATACGTGGCGAACAGCGCGGGCGAGAGGCCCGTGGGGCTGGTGGCGGTGAGCAGCGCCGGGTTCTCCGTCACCAGCCGCCGCACCTCCTCCGACTGGTTGGCATGGATGGCCTGGAAAAGTTCACTGGCGTCCACCGTTTCAGCCGCGTGCCCGAATGACAACTGCAATGCCCATACCGCCGCCGATGCACAGGCTTGCCACGCCTGTCTCCTTGCCGCCGCGCCGCAGGGCGTGAATCAGCGTCACGAGTACCCGTGCCCCCGACGCACCGATGGGGTGGCCCAGGGCAATCGCGCCGCCCGTCACGTTGACCTGCGCCGGGTCCACGCCAAGGTCCCGCACCACGGCGAGGCTCTGGGCCGCAAACGCCTCGTTCAGCTCAAAGAGGTCCACGTCGCCCACCACCATGCCCGCACGCTCCAGCGCCAGGGGCACCGCCTTCGCTGGACCGATGCCCATAACCTTCGGGTCCACTCCGGTGGCCGCGTAGCCGATGAGTTCAGCCAACACGGGGAGACCATTCGCCCGCGCGTATTCCTCCGTCGCCACGGTCAGCATCGCCGCGCCGTCGTTCAGGCCCGAGGCGTTGCCCGCCGTCACGGTGCCGTCCTTCTTGAAGGCGGGCTTGAGTTTGGCGAGCGCGTCCGTCGTCGTGCCGGGGCGCACATGTTCGTCGCGCTCAAAGAGGGTGGGCCCCTTCTTGCCAGGCACCTCCACCGGCACCACCTCGTCCACGAACGCGCCGAACTCGATGGCCGCTGCCGCCCGGCGCTGGCTCTCGGCGGCGAAGGCGTCCTGCTCCTCGCGCGACAGATTCCACGCCTCAGCGATGTTCTCCGCCGTGATGCCCATATGCACGTCGTGGAACGCGTCCGTCAGGCCTTCGGACAGGATGGAATCGGGCGCCTGCCCGTGCCCGAGCCGCAGGCCTTGGCGGACCCGGGGCAGCAGGTAAGGTGCGCGGCTCATGCTCTCGGTGCCGCCCGCGAGGTACAGCTGACCGTCGCCCGAGCGCAGGCCCTGCACGGCGCTGATAACCGATTGCAGTCCCGAGCCGCACACGCGGTTGACCGTCTGACCGGGAACGTGATGGGGGAGGCCTGCTCCCAGCGCGATTTGCCGCGCCACGTTCATGCCCTGTCCGGCCTGAAGGACGTTGCCCACGATCACATCGGCAATGTCGTCTCCGGGAACGCCTTCCAGCACAGCCCTTGCCGCCGTGATCCCCAGATCCACCGCTGAAACGCCTTCCAGAGACCCCAGAAAGCCGCCGATGGGTGTGCGCCGCGCCGCCGTGATGACCAGAGGTTGCATAGACACATTCTAGCGGTGAGACGTTACTTTCCCGTTCGCCCCGTCCGCCAGACCGCCCACATCAGCAGCGGTTGCAGGGGCAATCGCGCCCACAGCACCCAGGCCGGAAGAGGCTGAAACTGCTGAGTCTCCTGCGCCATATACACGTTCGCCGGAAACACGGCCACGAGCAGGGCGAGCAGACCGAGTCGGGCGGCAGGCCGCGTGGCAGGATGAAGGAGGCCCAGCCCCCCGGCGATCTCCGCTGCGCCGCTGAGCAGGGTGGCCGTCCGCGCGGGCAGGGGCAGGCCAGGCGGAACGATGCGGTCAAAGCCCTGCGGCTTTAGGAAGTGCAGCGCGCCCGCGCCGACAAACAGGGCCGCAAGGCGCAGGACGCCGGGCGTGGGACGGGGGAGTTCTTCTCGAGGCATGGGGTGCTCCTGGCAGGCTTCAGGCGAGCGGCGCGACGTGGGGGTGCGCGCAAGGATGCCCGTGCCGTGCATCTCGACGCGCCGCTTCCCGCTGCCAGCCCCGAGAACGGGCGTGGGTCAGGGCTTCATTCAGCAGGGTCACTCCCATCCTGACTTCACGCCCCTGCGGCGCAACGCATAGGCGGGCAACGTAGACCAGGGCGAGCGGGAGAGCCGCTCTCCTGATGCGGCTCCCCCAGAGCGGTGACGCACCGGCAGGTGTTGTGATGCGCGTGGGCAGCGCTCGATCACAGCCGTGGCAGGGTCACGCCCGTCTGGCCCTGGTACTTGCCCTGGCGGTCCCCGTACGTGACTTCGGGACGCTCACCTTCAAAGAAGAGCAGCTGCACGCAGCCCTCATTCGCGTACATCTTGGCGGGAAGTGGAGTGGTGTTGGAAAACTCCAGGGTAACGTGGCCTTCCCAGCCAGGCTCTAGGGGCGTGACATTCGCGACGATGCCGACTCTTGCGTAGGTACTTTTCCCCAAAGCCACCACCATGACGTTGTTGGGAATTCGCATGTATTCTACGCTGCGGGCCAGCACAAAGGAATTGGGCGGAATGATGATTTCCGGAGCCTGGATATCAATAAAGGCGCGGTTGTCAAAGGCTTTAGGGTCCACGATCGTATTGCCGTGCGCGTTGGTAAACACCTTCCACTCGTCGGCGCAGCGCAGGTCGTAGCCGAAGGAACTCAGGCCGTAGGAGATGACGTGGCCGTTCTCGGCGGTGCGGACGAGGCGGTCCTCGAAGGGGGTGATCATGCCCGCGAGGGCCAGTTCGCGGATACGCCAGTCGGGCAGAATGCTCATGGTCCGCATGGTAGCGGGCAGCGGAGGTCAGACGCTCTCGGGACATTCCCCCAGTGACGATGAAGCCGGAGCCGACTGCCCATGAGGGGCCCAGAGCGTTAGCCTGCGGGCATGAGGGTGGCCGTCATCAGCGATGTTCATGGCAATGCGTTCGCGCTGGAGGCAGTGCTGCGCGAGGTCCGGGCCGCCGCGCCCGATCTGCTCGTCAATCTGGGCGACCAGATCGAGGGCACGGCAGACCCGGCCCGCGCCGCCACCGCGCAACGTGAGCTCGCGCAGACCGGAGCGCTGGAAGTGCGCGGCAACAACGAGGAAAAGCTGTGGCCGGGCGGACGGCGCTCGCCCCTGTCGCGAGAATTCGGGACCTGGCTGGAGAGGCAGTTGGACCCACCCGACCTCGCGCGCCTCGCCACCCTGCCCCTGACGGCCCGGGCGCTGGACGGTGCGCTGCTGGCCTGCCACGGCACCCCGGAGAGCGCCTGGGACAGCCTGCTGTGGGTCTGGCAACCCGAGGGTGAGGGTCAGGGCTTTTACCGTTCGCGCGATCCCCGTGAATTGAGGGCGCTGTTGGAACCGCTTGAAGCCGAGGTGGTGTTGTGCGGCCACACGCACCGCGCCGGAGCCACCCGGATAGGTGACACGCTGGTGGTCAACGCCGGGTCCATCAGCGATCAGGCCGACGGTGATCCCCGCGCCCGCTGGACGCTGCTGACCCGTCGGCCAGACGGATGGAGCGTGGCCTTTCGCGCCGTGCCATACGACATCGAGGCCGCTGTGCGCTGGTCCGAGACGTACAGCCCTTACGGGGCGTTCGAGGCGCACCTGCTGCGCTCGGCCACCCTGGAAGGCCGGGGCGAGACGCTTATTCCTCCTTCCTGAGCTGCTTCGGCGAATCCGGCAGACGCCTCCACGCCCGGATCTGGGGCAGCGGCCTGCGCCTGATCGGCAGTGGGCCCCTGGGCCAGGCCGGGGAGCCCGGAGCGCATGGGCCAAGCTCCGGGGTGCGGTACGCTGCCCACATGCGTCTTCTGGCGGGTGTGGTGACGTTGGCTTTGTCTGGAGTGGCTTCGGCAGCTGGGTGTACGGGCACGGGAGCGCCGCCCGCCTGGGCCGGACCGGGCGTGTACCGGGGCACGCTGGGCGGCCAGCCAGTCGCCCTTGAGCTTCGCAAAGAAGACGGGCAACTGGTGGGCGCGTACTTCTACGAGCGCAAGGGCACAGACCTTCCCCTCACGTTGAAGCATCGCGGTGACGCCCTGCTGGCGCAGGAAGAGGTGTGGGGCGGCCCGGCGAACGGGACCCGGGTGACGGGTTGCCTGAACTTGAAAGCCAACGGAACGGGACTGGAAGGGCAGTGGATCAGCTCTGACGGCAAACGGACCCTGCCCGTCCACCTCGCGCTGCTGGACGTGACGCGGTTGCTTCTGAAGTTGCCCGATTCGCCAGGGTTGCGGAAGATGCGGGCTTCAACACCGCTCGCCTTCCTCAAGCTCAACCGGCCCTGGCAGACGGTGGCGGGCGGGAAGAATGTGGTGGAGCCCTTCAGCGGCGTAACCTATCCCCGCATCCCGGGCGGAAGTGCGGCGCTCAACGCCGCCCTGCAAGACCGGCACCTCAAGCACGCTGCCGACGCGCTCGACTGCCGCGCCCGGCTGGGAGACCTGCGGGACGAGGGCTACACGCTGAAGGCCCAAGTCACTTTCCAGGGCGCACGGCTGCTCAGCGTGTTCGAGAACGTGGCGTACTTCTGCGGCGGCGCGCACCCGGACGCCTTTGACCAGGGGGTGATTCTGGACAGGACGACGGGGCGGTCCGTCCAGGTGGAGACCCTCTGGCCGGGGCTCACGCCCGCCCGGCTGAAGCAGGCCTATGTGGGCCGCACCGTCACCACCGACGGGGAATGCCGCCAAGTGCTGGCTGAGATGTCCCCCGAGTTCACGGCCCACCTCACCCCTGCAGGACTCGCAGTGACCCCGAATGGCCTGCCCCACGTCGTCTTCGCCTGTGCCGAGACGGTGACCCTGCCCTTTGCCAGGCTGCGCACCTACGCTGATCCAAGGGGACCTTACTTCCGCGAGTTGTATCCGCAGTAAGGCAGAGGGTCTGACCGCCAGAGCGCGCGTCTCCAGCAGTCAGACCGTTGAAGCTTCAGAGCGTCAGACGCTCTGCTTGAGCCTGGCCGAGACCTCTACCAGTCGGCGGGCCTGGTGGCGGATGGTGGCCTTGTCTTCCTCGCTGAGCGGCTGACCGTTGGCCGTCACGCTCGCGCCGTAGGGGTTGCCGCCTGAGGCGAAGATGGCGGGATTGGTGTAGCCCGGCGTCACGATGATGCTGCCCCAGTGCATCGCGGTGATGTAGAGCGTCTGGAGCGTGGTTTCCTGCCCACCATTGGGATTTTGCGCGCTCGTCATCGCGGAAAAACCCTTGTTCGCCAGCGCGCCCGTGGCCCACAGGCCGCCCAGCGTATCGATATAGGCCCGAATCTGGCTCGCCGCGCCACCAAAACGGGTGGGCGAACTGAACAGGATGGCGTCGGCGTTCTCCAGATCGGCGGGCGTGGCCTCGGGCACGTGGGCGCTGCGCTCCTGCTGGGCCTTCCAGGCGTCTTGCGAGTTCACCACTTCCTGCGGGGCCGTCTCGCGCGCCTTCACGATGCGGACCTCTGCCCCGGCTTCCCGCGCCGCCTCGGCCGCCACCTCGGCCATCTGATGGTTCGTGCCGTAGGTCGAGTAGTACACGATGGTCAGCCGTACTGGCGTTGGATTCGTCATGCCGCCGAGGGTAAGCCTTTCCGTCAGACAATTCAACGTTAAAGAGTTCCGAACTTCTCTGCTTCTCGGTGGGCGGCGTTCACAACCAGTTCATGGCGTCTCCCTGCGCCCTTCACGGTCCCCGGCTTACCTTCTGGGCACGCGGGAAGACGAGGGTTTCCCCGCGCATCAGAGAGGAGAATTATGGACGTCATCATCAACAATTCCACCCCCGCCCAGATCGTTCCCCAGACCTATACCCCGTATGCCCTGCCGCAGGGCCACGGCCCGGGTTTTCACGGGCATGACGGCCCCGGCTTCTTCCCGTTGCTGCTGGTCATCGGCGCGGTGGTCTTCTTCCGCCGCAGGATGGGTCAGCATTTCGTGAATCGCCGCGAACTGGCGGGGCACGGCCCTTCGGGCAAGGTCGGCGAAGACGTGCGCGACACCTTCCGCCGAAGCCGCGAGCGCTTTTTTGGAGACGGCGCGCTGGACATCGCCCGTGAGCGCTACGCCCGGGGCGAGATCAACGCCGGCGAGTACGAGGCGTTGCGCCGGACCCTCAGTGGCGAGGAGCAGGAGACCCCCCGGTCCGGTGGTGCGGCGGCTGACGGTGACGGCCTGAAGCGCTGAGCGCTGGGAAAGCCCCCTTCCCCCATCTTGACCCAGGCCCTCGCTCCCGCAGCGCTGCGCCAGTCCTTTCAGACCGGGAGGGTCAAAAAGCCCGTTGACCCTCCCGGTCTGAAAGAATGCCCCCACGCCATGACCATTTCCCTATGACCACCATCCTGATCGTCGAGGACGAGGCGCGGCTCGCACAGATTCTGGAAGACTACCTGCGCCGGGAAGGTTTTCAGACCGAGCGTGCCGCCACCGGTACCCGCGCCCTGCAACTGTGGCGGGCGGCGCGCCCCGCCCTGATGCTGCTGGACCTGATGCTGCCTGAACTCGACGGCCTGGAGGTGGCGCGCCGGGTACGCGCCGAGTCGGACCTGCCCATCATCATGCTGACCGCCCGCGACGAGGAGGTGGACCGGCTGGTGGGCCTCGGCATTGGCGCGGACGACTACGTGGTCAAGCCCTACAGTCCGCGCGAGGTGGTGGCGCGCGTGAAGGCGGTGCTGCGCCGGGCTGGGGGCCAAATCTCGCCGCCCAGTGTGCTGCACGCCGGGCCCCTCCGGGTGGACGCCGCGAGCTATCAGGTGCAGCTGGACGGCCAGGCGCTGGACCTCACCGCCGCCGAGGTTCGGCTGCTCGCCCTGCTGGCCCGAGAACCCGGCGCCGTCCGCACCCGTGCGGAACTGCTCGCGGCCCTTGGCGGCCTGGAGCGCGGCACCGACGAGCGTACGGTGGACGCCCACGTCAAGAACCTGCGGCGCAAGTTTGGCGCGGGTGAGGGCCTGCTGGATACGGTGCGCGGCGTGGGCTACCGCTTGAAGGTCACGTGAGCGGGTTTCGGGGCCGGGAACCGCGGGAGCGCCTGCGGGCGCAGTGGCAGGGCGCCCTCCTTCCCCACAACTCCCGTCACCGCAAATTCCGCTCCCGGGCGCACCGCCGTCGCCGGGGCCTGCGCGCCCGCCTGACGCGGATGTTTGCGCTGGTGGCCATCCTGGCCGTCATGCTCACCACCTTCCTGACGGTCGGAACGACGTTTCGCGTTCTGGCACAGGTCTGGCCCGGGGTGGCGGCGGGTGGGAACAGCGGGGCGAGCCGGCAGACCCGGGCAGCTCCCTGGACCATTCCCGGGCAAGACGTGGCCTGGGAGCGCGCAGCAGCGGACGCCGGGCACACGATTATGCGGAGCGCGGTTCAGTCGGCGCTGCTCAGCGCGCTGTTGGCGGCGTTTGTGGCGGCGGCCGTTACCCGGCAGCTCACCCGGCCCCTCGTGCGGCTGGCGGAGGGCGCGCGGCAGCTGCAGGCAGGGGACCGTTCGGTGCAGCTTCCGGTGCCCCGATATCACGACGAGTTGCGCGAACTGACCCTGACCTTCAACGACCTCACCACCAGCCTCGCCCGGCAGGAGGCGTGGCGGCGCGGGCTGGTGGCCGACATTGCCCACGATCTCCGCACACCTCTGTCCGTTATGCGCTCGGAGATCGAAGCCATGCAGGACGGCGTGCAGCCCGTCAGCGACGCAGCCCTGGGGCGGCTGCACGGCGAGGTGCTGCTGCTCGCCCGCCTCGTCACAGACCTGCGGACCCTCTCGCTGGCGGAGGGCGGGGCACTGGGCCTGCGGTTGGAGTGGCTGGAGGCCGCTGCGGTGCTGGAGACGCTGGCGGAGGCGTATGCCTTGCGCGCCGCCGACGTGGGGGTGACGCTGAGCGTGCTGGCTCCCCAGCCGGTCGTCTCCCTTCACGCGGACCCGGACCGGCTGCGGCAGGCACTCCAGAACCTGCTGGACAATGCGTTACGCTACGCGGCCCCCGGAACGGTGGAACTTCGGGCCTGGACGGAGGAGGACGCAGCCTGCCTCAGCGTCCGCGACCACGGCCCCGGCTTTGGCCCCGATGACCTTGCGCGCGCGTTCGAGCGCTTCTACCGCGCGGACGCCAGCCGCACCCGCGATCCGCAGGGGCGCGCCAGCAGTGGCCTTGGCCTCGCCATCGCCCGCGCACTCGCGGAGGCCCAGGGCGGACAGCTCACGGCCCGCAACCACCCGGAGGGAGGCGCGGAATTCACCCTACGTTTTCCTTCCGCCCTGACCGCTAAACCCTGACGGCTTGCTCCTCACACCCGAATGACGACCCGCGCCTTGTCGTTTTCCAGATGCACCGTATCGATAAAGCGCACCACCCGGCTGGCGTAACCCATGACCAGCGTGTGCGTCCGTGCCCCGCCGCCAAAGCGCCGCACACCGTTGAGCAGTTCGCCGTAGGTAATGCCCGTTGCGCTGAACACGATCTGCCCACCAGAGGCGAGTTCGTCCGTTTTGTAGACCTTGTGCTCGTCCACGCCCATCAGGGCGAAGCGCGCGCGCATGTCGTCGTCCTCGGCGATAAATCGGCCCTGAATCTCTGCTCCGAGGCACTTCATCGCCGCCGCCGACAGCACCCCTTCCGGCGCGCCACCCGAGCCCATCAGCGCGTGAACGCCCGTGCCACGCACCCCCACCGCAAGGCTCGCCACCACGTCGCCGTCGCCGATCAACTTGACCCGCGCGCCTGCCTCCCGCACCCGGCGAATCAGCTCCGCGTGACGCTCGCGGTCCAGGATGGTCACGAGCAGGTCCCGCACCTCGCGGTCCAGGCTCTGGGCGAGGGCGGCGAGGTTGGCCTCCACCGGCCACTCCAGATGCACCCGTCCGGCAGCGGGAGGCGGAACCACCAGTTTGTCCATGTAGCAGTCGGGCGCGTGCATCAGCCCGCCGCGCTCCGAGAGGGCGATCACCGCGAGGCCGTTGGGCAGGCCCTTGGCGGTCACGGAGGTGCCTTCCACCGGGTCCACGGCGATATCCACCTCGTACTGCCCGCGTCCGAGTTCTTCACCGATGTAGAGCATGGGGGCCTCGTCCATCTCGCCCTCGCCGATCACCACCCGGCCGCGGATGTCCAGGGAGTTGAGCAGTTCGCGCATCGCCTCGGTGCCCGCGCCGTCCACCGCATTCTTGTCGCCCATGCCCACCCAGCGGCTGGCGGCGAGCGCCGCGCCTTCTGTAACCCGCGCCGTCTCCAGCACGAGGGCATGCTCGAAATTGTTCGCCTGTGTTCCCCTGCTCAACCCCGCCCGGCCTTGACCCGTCATGCCCGGACCCTAGCATGACTCACCAAAAAGCAGCGCCGGGAGCGGTTCCAGCCTGTTCCCCCACTGGGGATCAGCGCAGCACGCCCGCCCAGACCAGCAGCAGCCACAGCACCACGGGAATCGCCAGCGAGCCGACGATGAGTTTGAGGAGCCTCCACCAGTCGTTCAGAAACTCGCGCATGAGGCGAGGGTAGCAGGGGAGGGAAGGAGGTGTCGGGGAGGGGCGTTACAGGAAGCAGATAAGGAGTTTCTTAACGGCCTGGCCTTGTGGGAGTTTCAAAAGTCGCCCTTAGACTGCCAGGCATGAGTGTCCACGAACTCGCCGGGAAGCCCGCTCCACAAGCCCTCCTCACCAACATTCCCCGGCTGGTGGCGCACTACTACGAAACCCGCCCCGATCCGGCCAACCCTGCCCAGCGCGTCGCCTTTGGCACCAGCGGACACCGGGGCACGTCGTTGAACGGCTCCTTCAACGAGGCCCATATCCTTGCTGTCGCGCAGGCCGTGGCCGAACACCGCGCCGCTCAGGGCATCACCGGGCCGCTGTATATGGGGCTGGATACGCACGCCCTCTCCGAACCCGCGTGGATCACGGCCCTGCAGGTGCTCGTCGCCAACGGGGTACAGGTGCGGGCGCAACCGGGCTTTTTCACCCCCACGCCCCTTGTCAGCCACGCGGTCCTCAACCACAACCGCTCAGGGCAGGGTGGCGCGGCGGACGGCATCGTCATCACCCCCAGCCACAACCCCCCCCAGGACGGCGGCTTCAAGTACAACCCCCCGAGCGGTGGCCCTGCCGACACCGATATCACGAAGGCGGTACAGGACCGGGCAAACGCGCTGCTCTCGGACGGGTTGAGGAAGGTGAGGCGCGTGTCTCTCGACGACGCGGTGGCCGCCCTGAACCCCTTCGATTTTGTCTCCCCGTATGTCTCTGAGCTCGGTCAGGTGGTGGACCTGGACGCCATCCGCCACAGCGGCGTTCGCCTCGGCGTCGATCCGCTTGGTGGCGCGAGCCTGCCCGTATGGGAGGCGATCAGGGCGGCGCATGGCCTGAACCTCACCATCGTAAACGGGCGTATTGACCCTGCCTTCGCCTTTATGAGCGTGGACAAGGACGGCAAGATTCGCATGGACTGCTCCAGCCCCTACGCCATGGCGAGCCTGCTGCGCCTCAAGGACGACTTCGACGTGGCCGTGGGCAACGATCCCGATGCGGACCGCCACGGCATTGTCACAGCGGACGGCCTGATGAACCCCAACCACTACCTCGCCGTGATGATCGATTACCTCTTCCAGAACCGCCCCGGCTGGAGCTCGGACGCGGGCGTGGGCAAGACGCTGGTGTCGAGCGCCCTCATTGACCGCGTAGGCGCGGGGGTAGGCCGCCGGGTGGTGGAGGTGCCCGTGGGCTTCAAATACTTTGTGGACGGTCTGCTGACTGGAACTTTGGGCTTTGGCGGCGAGGAGTCGGCGGGCGCGAGTTTCCTACGGCGAGACGGCGGGGCCTGGAGCACCGACAAGGACGGCCTGGTTCCCGGCCTCCTCGCCGCCGAGATCACCGCGAAGACGGGGCAGACGCCCTCCCAGCGCTTCGCGGCCCTGACCGAGAAGTATGGCGCGACGGCCTATGACCGCCAGGACGCTCCCGCAAACGCCGCACAGAAGAAGGTGCTGGCGAATCTCAGCCCCGAGCAGGTCGCGGCGTCTACGCTGGCAGGCGATCCCATCACCGCCAAATTGACCCGCGCCCCTGGCAACGGGGAGAGCATCGGTGGCCTGAAAGTCACCACGGCGCAGGCGTGGTTCGCCGCCCGGCCCAGCGGCACCGAGGACGTGTACAAGATTTACGCCGAGAGCTTTAGGGGCGCAGATCACCTCACGCAGGTGATGGCAGAGGCCCGCGAAGTCGTGGCCGCCGCCTTCCAGGCCGGGGGCGCGGGGTGAGTGGGGTGCCGGAACATACCGTCGTCACCCGCGAGGAGATCACCGATGTGGAGTTCGATTGGTTTGCCGCTGACACGCAGGGCCACGTCGCGCAATTTCTGGCGGCGGGCGATCCCCACGTGCCGGAAGCGGCCCTCGCCTCCGAGGAGTTGCTCGAGGCCGTCCATGTGTGGATCGACACCCGTCCCGAGCGTGAGGAACCGAACGCCCCGGCGGGAGGCTTCGACGAACACCTCACGCCCCCCCAGCGCCGGGGAGCCTACGTCTATGACCACGTGCCGGAGGAGCCGGGCGTGTACCGCCTGGTGGCCGCACCGCGTCAACCGTTGAAGCTCGAAGAGTTTCCCGAGCGGCTGCGCTCCTATCTGCTTGGCTTGATCCTGCCCACAGTCTTTGGGGCGGGGCGGATACGGGTGGGGGAAGACGGAAAGGCGGAAGCGCTGCAGGGCTGATTTCCCCCTGTGCTCCTGTGGGACTGCTGCTCTGCAAGCAGCTCTGCGGGTCCGCAGGAGGGCGGGCGGCGCTCAAGATGGAGCTGGTGGGGTCTCCGAGGCGCGAAACCGCCCAACAGTGGCAGGCCTGCCCTATCCTTGCGCCCCCACCCCAAGAAGCGCTATGCTACTTCGGTTGAAAACTGCCCCGGTACAGGGTTGCACCAGGGGGGTTTTTCGGCACGCCACTTTCCGCGCTGATGCTGACAGCCGTTGCGAAGTGCGCTGATCACCTCAGGCCCAAATGCCAACCCGACCCGCTCCCCACGCATCCACGCTTTGGTGTGGGCGGGACTCCATGCGGCGCTCCGGTACCGCGTAAACCATCCGAAAGAGGAGTGATTCACCCTGCCTACCACCCAGCAACTGCTCCGTAAGGGGCGCGCGACGCTCCAGAAGAAGAGCAAGGTTCCGGCCCTCAAGGGCAGCCCCTTCCGCCGTGGCGTCTGCACCGTTGTGAAGACCACCACGCCCAAGAAGCCCAACTCGGCGCTTCGCAAGATCGCCCGCGTGCGCCTTTCCAGCGGCTTTGAAGTGACCGCCTACATTCCTGGCGAAGGCCACAACCTCCAGGAGCACAGCGTCGTGCTGATCCGCGGCGGCCGTGTGAAGGACCTGCCCGGCGTGCGCTACCACATCGTGCGCGGCTCGCTCGACACCCAGGGCGTGAAGGACCGCAACAAGAGCCGTTCCAAGTACGGCACCAAGAAGCCCAAGGCTGGCGCTGCCGCCGCGGGCGCGAAGAAGAAGTAACCCTTCCGCGTCGCTGAGGCGGGGAGAGGTTACGGACCCCCCGCCCACGCGCGGCAGGCGGTCCGCCCCCAGGGGGTGAGGCCCATGTACCAGGTTGAGCTGTACCGAATCGATCCCGAACGCTAAAACGCGCGTTCGTTTCTAAGGAGTCAAGATGGCACGTCGCCGCAGAGCAGAAGTGCGCCCCATCCAGCCGGACCTGGTCTACCAGGACGTGCTGGTGAGCGCGATGATCAACCGCATCATGGAAGACGGCAAGAAGAACCTCGCCAGCCGCATCTTCTACGGAGCCATGAAGCTCGTGCAGGAGCGCACCGGCCAGGAGTCGCTGAAGATTTTCAAGCAGGCCTTTGACAACGTCAAACCCCGCGTTGAAGTCCGCAGCCGCCGCGTCGGTGGGTCCACCTACCAGGTGCCCGTCGAGGTCAGCGCCCGCCGTCAGCAGAGCCTGACGCTGCGTTGGATGATGAGCGCCGTGGAAGGCCGCCCCGAGCGCACCGCCATCGAGCGCTTGGCGGGCGAAATCATGGACGCCGCGCAGGGCCGTGGCGGAGCCATCAAGAAAAAAGACGACGTGGAGCGTATGGCGGAAGCCAACCGCGCTTACGCGCACTACCGCTGGTAATCCCCGGCGAAGGGGCGCTGGCCCCGAGAACCGAGCGGAGCGAGAAGGGATAGAAAGCGGGACCCGCGTAACCGAGCGGCAAGCGGCGCATTTCCGATTGCTGCGCAGTGGAGCGGGACCCGCGGAAGCCGGAATACTCCGGCACGCCCCAACGCGGACAGCGGCCTTTTTCGGCAGGCTGTCCCGTTTCGCTGAAAACCAGAGGTTGACCTTACGGTGACGCAGCCCGTCACTCGCCAGAATCAGGGAGTCTTATGACCACCAAAGCCCAGAGCTACCTCACCCACTTCCGCAACATCGGGATTGCCGCGCACATCGACGCGGGCAAGACCACGACCACCGAGCGCATCCTGTACTACACCGGGCGCACCCACAACATCGGCGAGGTGCACGACGGCGCCGCGACGATGGACTGGATGGAGCAGGAGCGCGAGCGCGGCATCACCATCACCGCCGCCGCCACAACCGCCAAGTGGAAGCGCAGCGGCACCGACCAGGAGTACGTCGTCAACATCATCGACACCCCCGGTCACGTGGACTTCACGATCGAGGTGGAGCGCTCCATGCGTGTGCTCGACGGTGCTGTCGCCGTGTTCGACTCCTCGCAGGGCGTGGAGCCCCAGTCGGAAACCGTGTGGCGTCAGGCCGACCGTTACGGCGTGCCCCGCATCGCGTTCTCCAACAAGATGGACAAGACCGGCGCTTCGTTCGAACTGGTGCTGAACGATATCCGCGAGCGCCTCGGTGCGATTCCCGCGCCCATCCAGTACCCGATGGGCCAGGAAAGCGACTTCAAGGGCATCATCGACATCGTGCGTCAGCGCGCACACTTCTACACCAACGACCTCGGCACCGATATCGAAGAGACCGACGTGCCCGCCGAGTTCGCCGACAAGGTGACCGAGATGCGCGCCCAGCTTATTGAGGCGGCGGCCGAGGTCGACGAAGACCTGATGATGATGTACCTGGAAGGCGAGGAGCCCAGCGTTGAGCAGCTGGTGTTCGCGCTGCGTAAGGGCACCATCGAGCAGAAGATCTTCCCGGTGCTGTGCGGCTCGGCCCTGAAGAACAAGGGCGTTCAGCTGCTGCTCGACGCCGTGATCGACTACCTGCCCAGCCCCCTGGAAGTCCCCGCGATCAAGGGCCGCCTGGAAGACAGCGAGGAGACCACCGAGTTCCCCGCCGATCCCGAAGGCAAGCTGGCCGCGCTGGCGTTCAAGATCATGGCCGACCCCTACGTGGGCCGCCTGACCTTCGTGCGCATCTACTCGGGCACCCTCCAGAGCGGCAGCTACGTGTACAACGCCTCAAAGGACAAGCGTGACCGCGTGGGCCGACTGCTGAAGATGCACGCCAACAGCCGCGAGGAAGTGGCCGAACTGAAGGCCGGCGAGCTCGGCGCCGTGATCGGCCTGAAGGACGCGGGGACCGGCAACACCTTGATTGGCGACGGCGACGACCGCGTGCTGCTCGAAAGCATCGACGTGCCCGAGCCCGTCATCAAGCTTGCCATCGAGCCCAAGACCAAGGCCGATCAGGAAAAGATGGGCATTGGCCTGCAAAAGCTTGCGGAAGAAGACCCCACCTTCCGCGTGGAGTCCGACCAGGAGTCTGGCCAGACCACCATCTCGGGCATGGGTGAGCTTCACCTGGAAATTCTGGTGGACCGCCTGCGCCGCGAGTACAAGGTGGAGGCCAACGTGGGCGCGCCCCAGGTGGCTTACCGCGAGACGATCACCCGTCCCGTCGACGTGGAAGGCAAGTTTGTTCGGCAGTCGGGCGGACGCGGGCAGTTCGGCCACGTCAAGATCAAGGCCGAGCCCCTCGAGCCCGGCGCGGGCTTTGTGTTCGAGAACGCCGTGGTGGGCGGCACCGTGCCCCGCGAGTTCGTCAACCCGGCCCAGAAGGGCATCGAGGAAGCGATGCAGAGCGGTCCCATGCTGGGCTTCCCCGTCGTGGACATGAAGGTCAGCCTGTACGACGGCTCGTACCACGAGGTGGACTCCTCGGAAATGGCGTTCAAGATCGCCGGTTCGATGGCCCTCAAGGAAGCCGTGCAGAAGGGCGCCCCCGCGCTGCTCGAACCCATCATGCGCGTCGAAGTCACCGTGCCCGAGGACTACATGGGCGATATCATCGGTGACCTCAACTCCCGCCGCGGTCAGATTCAGGGCATGGAAGCCCGCGGCAACGCCCAGATCGTGAAGGCCTTTGTGCCCCTCAGCGAGATGTTTGGCTACGCCACCGACATGCGTTCCATGACGCAGGGCCGCGCCTCCTACTCCATGTTCTTCGATCACTACGAGCAGGTGCCCAACAACCTCGCCCAGCAGCTGATGAAGAAGTAAGGCCCCAGGACTTGCAGGAAGAACCCGCCGCAGAGGCGGGTTTTTCCTTTGGTGTGGGCCACGGAAAGGGGGAGAGGCGCGGTACTCTACACCGTATGGATTCCCCGCTCTCTCAGAAATCTCTGCCCAATGGACCGAGGCCGCCGCGCCTGGCTTTTGTCACGGTGCCGCTGCTGATCAGCCTCTTTTACAACGCCCTTTCCCTGCTGACACTCCCCTTCTTGGGAGACAGCGTCAATACCCTGCTGGCCGATATGGGACAGGCCACTGGTCAGGCCATCGCTCCCCTGGATGCCGAGCAGATCACCGTCGTGCTCTGGACCTCCTTCGTTCTGCTTTCGGGCATCATCTTGCTGCTGTACTTCACCCGCCGCGGGGTGCTGGAAGGCCGCGCCTGGGGCCGGGTGGCCAGCATGGTCATCGCCGTGCTCAGCCTGCTGGCGTTTCCGCTGGGAACGGTGCTGGGCGTTGTGATGTTGATCGGCGCTTTTGACCGCGAGGTGCAGGCGTATACGCAGCGGTAACAGGCCTACAGCTCCCCGGGGGTTGATCCCCGCCTTCCTTCCTGATACCTTAGCAAGTCGGTGCGCCGGGAGCTTTACGGCCTTGAGCTGAACTTCCGCGCAACGTGCCAGCTTGGCGGGGACACTGCCCTGGCGGGAATCAACCCAATGTGGGATCACCCGCAAAAGCCCGATCAAAGGGTTTTTTCGCCGTGCCCACCGCTTGGAGGAGACATATCATGGCAAAAGGAACGTTTGAGCGGACGAAGCCCCACGTGAACGTGGGAACGATCGGGCACGTGGACCACGGGAAGACCACCCTCACGGCCGCGATCACCTTCACCGCCGCCGCTTCGGACCCGACCGTCGAAAAGCTCGCCTACGACCAGATCGACAAGGCCCCCGAAGAAAAAGCCCGTGGCATCACCATCAACACCGCCCACGTCGAGTACAACACCCCCACCCGTCACTACTCCCACGTTGACTGCCCCGGCCACGCCGACTACGTCAAAAACATGATCACGGGTGCGGCCCAGATGGACGGCGCCATCCTCGTCGTCTCCTCGGCGGACGGCCCCATGCCCCAGACCCGCGAGCACATCCTCCTCGCGCGTCAGGTCGGCGTGCCCTACATCGTCGTCTTTATGAACAAGGTCGACATGGTCGACGACGAAGAACTCCTCGAGCTCGTCGAGATGGAAGTCCGCGAACTGCTGAGCAAGTACGAGTTCCCCGGCGACGACCTTCCCGTCGTCAAGGGCAGCGCCCTCCAGGCCCTCGAAGCCCTCCAGAGCAACCCCAAGACCGCCCGCGGTGAAAACCAGTGGGTGGACAAGATCTGGGAACTGCTCGACGCCGTGGACTCCTACATCCCCACCCCCGAGCGCGCCACCGACAAGGCCTTTTTGATGCCCGTCGAAGACGTCTTCACCATCACCGGCCGCGGGACCGTCGCCACCGGCCGCGTTGAGCGCGGCGTCGTCAAGGTTCAGGACGAAGTCGAAATCATCGGCCTGACCGACACCCGCAAGACCACCGTCACGGGCATCGAAATGCACCGCAAGCTGCTCGATCAGGGCATGGCCGGCGACAACGTCGGTGTGCTGCTGCGCGGCGTCGCTCGCGACGACGTGGAGCGCGGCCAGGTGCTGGCCAAGCCCGGCAGCATCAAGCCCCACACCAAGTTCGAGGCCAGCGTGTACGTCTTGAGCAAGGACGAGGGTGGCCGTCACAGCGCGTTCTTCGGCGGCTACCGTCCGCAGTTCTACTTCCGCACGACGGACGTCACCGGCGTGGTGGAACTGGCCGAGGGCGTGGAAATGGTGATGCCCGGCGACAACGTGACCTTCACGGTGGAACTGATCAAGCCCATCGCCATGGAAGAAGGTCTGCGCTTCGCCATCCGCGAAGGTGGACGCACCGTCGGCGCTGGCGTCGTCGCCAAGGTCCTGGAGTAATACAAATGGTTGCCCCGAAGATCCGTATCAAACTGCGTGGCTTTGACCACAAGGCGCTGGACCAGTCCGCCTCCAAGATCGTGGACACGGTCCGGCGTACCGGGGCGGACGTGAGCGGTCCCGTGCCGCTCCCCACCCGCATCCGCCGCTTTACCGTGCTGCGCTCGCCCTTCAAGTACAAAGACAGCCGCGAGCACTTTGAGATCCGCACCCACAACCGTCTGGTGGACATCATGAACCCCACCAAGAAGACGATTGACTCGCTGATGACCCTCGATCTGCCCACGGGCGTGGACATCGAGATCAAGACCGTCGGGGGCCGCGCATGACCAAGGGCATCCTCGGCACCAAGATTGGCATGACCCAGATCTGGAAGGGCGACCGCGCCGTTCCGGTGACGGTCGTGCTGGCCGGGCCCTGCCCCGTCGTGCAGCGCAAGACCGCGCAGGCCGACGGCTACGAGGCCGTGCAGCTGGGCTTTGCACCCAAGAGTGAGAAGCGGGTCAACAAGCCGCAGCTCGGTCACTTCAAGAAGGCGGGCGTCTCGCCCGTGCGTTTCCTGCGCGAGTTTCGCGGCTTTGCGCCCGATGGCGACACCGTGAACGTGGACATCTTCGCCGAGGGCGAGAAGATCGACGCGACCGGTACCAGCAAGGGCAAGGGTTTCCAGGGCGTCATGAAGCGCTGGAACTTCGCCGGTGGTCCCGCGAGCCACGGCTCCAAGAAGTGGCACCGCCGTCCCGGCTCCATCGGCCAGCGCAAGACGCCCGGCCGCGTGTACAAGGGCAAGCGCATGGCCGGCCACATGGGCATGGACCGCGTGACCGTGCAGAACCTCGAAGTGGTCGAGGTGCGTGCGGACGAGAACATCATCCTCGTGAAGGGCGCGGTGCCTGGAGCGAACGGTGGGCTCGTGGTGCTGCGCCAGGCCGCCAAGGGAGGCAAGTAAGACATGGCGCAGATCAACGTCATCGGCAAGAACGGGGGCCGTAACATCGACCTCGACCTGCCGGAAGTGAACCCCCACGTGCTGCACGAGGTCGTGACTTGGCAGCTCGCCGGTCGCCGCCGCGGCACCGCGAGCACCAAGACGCGCGCCCAGGTGAGCAAGACGGGCCACAAGATGTACAGCCAGAAGGGCACCGGCAACGCCCGTCACGGCGACCGCTCTGTGCCCAACTTCGTGGGCGGCGGCGTGGCCTTCGGCCCCAAGCCCCGCTCCTACGCCTACACCCTGCCCCGCAAGGTGCGCCAGTTGGGCCTCGCGATGGCCCTCGCCGACCGCCAGGAAGGCGGCAAGCTGGTGGCGGTAGACGGCTTCGACCTCGACGGCAAGACCAAGAGCTTCGTGGCCTGGGCCGCGCAGAACGGTCTGGACGGCTCTGAGCGCGTGCTGATCGTTACCGACGACGCGCTGACCCGCCGCGCGGCCAGAAACGTTTCTTGGGCCACGGTGCTGCCCGTCGCGGGCCTGAATGTGTACGACATCCTGCGCCACGAGCGCCTGGTGATCGACGCCATTGCCCTCGAGCCTGCTCAGGAAGAAGTGTCCCTGGAAGGAGCGGCGCAGTGAGCCACTACGACATCATCAAGCAGCCCGTGATCAGTGAGAAGGCGTACGCGGGCATGGAGCGCGGCGTGTACTCGTTCTGGGTGAGCCCCAAGGCCACCAAGACCGAGATCAAGGCCGCCGTGCAGCAGGCGTTTGGCGTGACGGTCGTGGGCATCAGCACCATGAACATCGCGGGCAAGCGCAAGCGCGTGGGCCGCTTTACTGGGCACCGCGTCGACCGCAAGAAGGCCATCGTGCGCCTCGCGGACGGTCAGAGCATCGAGGCCCTTGAGGGCCAGGCCTAAGGAGAGACTGAACATGGCCGTCAAGAAATACCGTCCGTATACCCCGTCGCGCCGTCAGATGACGACCGCCGACTTCAGCGGACTGACCAAGAAGCGCCCCGAAAAGGCGCTGACCGAAGCGATGCCCAAGACTGGTGGCCGCAACAACCGTGGCCGCATCACCAGCCGCTTTATCGGCGGCGGGCACAAGCGTCTGTACCGCATCATTGATTTCAAGCGCCGCGACAAGGCGGGCGTGACCGCCAAGGTCGCTGCCATCGAGTACGATCCCAACCGCAGCGCCCGCCTCGCCCTGCTGCACTACGCGGACGGCGAGAAGCGTTACATCCTGGCCCCCGAGGGCCTGCAGGTGGGCGCCACCGTGAACGCGGGCCCCGAGGCCGAGCCCAAGCTCGGCAACGCGTTGCCCCTGCGCTTCGTGCCCGTCGGTGCCGTGGTCCACTCGGTTGAGATGATCCCCGGCAAGGGCGCGCAAATCGCCCGCAGCGCCGGTACCTCCATCCAGGTGCAGGGTAAGGAAAACGACTACGTGATCCTGCGCCTGCCCAGCGGTGAGCTGCGCCGTATCCACTCCGAGTGCTACGCCACCATCGGTGTGGTGGGCAATGCCGAGCACAAGAACATTGTGATTGGTAAGGCCGGCCGTAGCCGCTGGCTCGGGCAAAAGCCGCACCAGCGCGGCTCGGCCATGAACCCTGTGGATCACCCACACGGCGGTGGTGAGGGCCGCACGGGCGCAGGCCGCGTGCCGGTCAGCCCCTGGGGTCAGCCTGCCAAAGGCCTCAAGACCCGCAAGAAGCGCAAGATCAGCGACCGCTTTATCATCACCCGCCGCGGCGGGAAGTAAGGAGGGGAGAAGACATGCCCCGTAGCCTGAAGAAAGGGCCGTTCGTGGATGACCACCTCCTGAAAAAGGTGGACGCCCAGAACGAGCGTAAGGACAAGCGCGTGATCAAGACGTGGTCGCGCCGTAGCACCATCGTTCCCGAGATGATCGGCCACACCATCGCGGTGCACAACGGCAAGCAGCACGTGCCGGTGTTTGTCAACGAGCAGATGATCGGCCACAAGCTCGGCGAGTTCTCGCCCACCCGCGCCTACCGCGGCCACGGCGCAGACAAGAACGCCAAGGGGAGCAAGAAGAAATGACCGCCCCCGCCACCACTGAGCAGACCTTCCGCAACAAGAAGCAGCGCAAGCAGCAGGTCAAGCTGCGCCGCCCCGGTTACGCCGTGGCCAAGTACGTGCGCATGAGCCCCCGCAAGGTGCGCCTCGTCGTCGACGTGATTCGCGGCAAGAGCGTCGCGGACGCCGAGGACCTGCTGCGCTTCCTGCCCAAGAGCGCGTCCGAGCCGGTTGCCAAGGTGCTCAAGAGCGCCAAGAGCAACGCGATCAACAACGACGAGATGCTCGAAGACCGCCTCGTGATCACGGCGGCTTACGTGGATGCGGGTCCGACCCTCAAGCGTCTGATTCCCCGCGCCCGCGGCAGCGCCAACATCATCAAGAAGCGCACCAGCCACATCACGATTATCGTGGGCGAGCGCGCCTCCACCCAGAGGGGGAGCAAGTAATGGGTAACAAGATCAACCCCAACGGCTTCCGCCTGGGCATTACCCGTGGCTGGAACAGCCGCTGGTACGCCGGCAAGAAGCAGTACTCCAAGCTGCTCAAGGAAGACGAGAAGATCCGCAAGCTCGTTGAGCGCAAGCTCTCGGCCGCCGGCATCGCCCGCATCGAGATTGAGCGCGCGGGCCAGCAGGTCAACGTGATCATTTCGGCGGCCAAGCCTGGCATCGTGATCGGCAAGGGTGGCGAGAGCATCAAGGGGCTGCGCGGCGACATCGAGCGCCTCGTCGTGGCGGGCACGGTGGCCGTGAACGTCGCCGAGATTCCCAACCCCAACATCTCTGCGCCCCTGGTGGCCCTGCGCATCGCCGAGCAGATTGAGCGCCGCTTCGCGTTCCGCCGCGCCATGAAGCAGGCCGCGCAACGCGTGATGGAGTCGGGTGCGCGCGGCGTCAAGATCATCTTGTCGGGCCGCCTGGGCGGCGCCGAGCAGGCCCGCACCGAAAAGGTGCTCGAAGGCCGCGTGCCGCTGCACACCCTGCGCGCCGATATCGACTACGGCACCGCGCTGGCCCGCACCACCTACGGCATCCTGGGCATCAAGGTGCTCGTGTTCAACGGTGAAGTGATTGGCGGCCGCACCGAAACGCTGGCCCGCCCGCCCCGCCGCAACGACGAGCGCCGTCCCGAGGGTGGCGACCGTCCCAACCGCCGCCGTCCCAGCGCGCGGCGTCGCCCCGGAGGTGAGTGATGCTTCTTCCGAAGCGCACCAAGTACCGCAAGCAGATGCGCGGCCGCATGACCGGCGATACCAAGGGCGGCGATTACGTCGCGTTCGGTGACTACGGCCTCGTGGCCCTGGAACCCGCCTGGATCCGCTCGAACCAGATCGAGGCGTGCCGCATCGTGATGAGCCGCCATTTCCGCCGCGGCGGTAAGATCTACATCCGCATCTTCCCCGACAAGCCCGTTACCAAGAAGCCCGCTGAAACCCGAATGGGTAAGGGTAAGGGTGCTGTGGAGTACTGGGTCAGCGTGGTCAAGCCCGGCCGCGTGATGTTCGAGGTCTCCGGCGTGACCGAGGAGCAGGCGAAGGAAGCCTTCCGCCTGGCCGGCCACAAGCTGCCCATCAGCACCAAGATGGTCAAGCGCGAGGTGTACGATGAAGCCCAGTGACATGCGCAACCTGGCGGACGCCGATTTCGCCAAGGAGATTGAGGCGCGCAAGAAGGAACTGATGGAGCTGCGGTTCCAGGTGGCCATGGGCAACCTGGCCCAACCGCACCGCGTGCGTGAGCTGCGCCGTGAAGTGGCTCAGCTCAACACCATCCGCAGCGAGCAGAGCCGCGCCGCCCGCGTGGGCAGCGCCCAGTCGGGAGAGCAGCAATGAAAAAGACCTTCACGGGCGTCGTGGTAAGCGACAAGGCCGACAAGACGGTCAGCGTCAAGGTCGAGCGCCGCTTCATGCACCCCCTTTACGGTAAGGTCGTGACCCGCAGCCAAAAGTACGCGGCCCACGACGAGACGAACGAGTACAAGATCGGTGACCGCGTGGAGATCATCGCGGTGCGCCCGATCAGCAAGACCAAGACCTGGAAGGTCACCAAGCTCATCGAGCGTCCCCGCGGCATCGAGACGACGGCTGTGGAGACCGAAGGCGGTCAACAATGATCATGCCCCAGTCCCGCCTCGACGTGGCGGACAACAGCGGTGCGCGCGAGATCATGTGCATCCGCGTGCTGAACAGCGGCATCGGCGGCAAGGGCCTGACCACGGGCGGCGGCGGCAACAAGCGCTACGCCCACGTGGGTGACATCATCGTCGCCTCGGTCAAGGACGCGGCTCCCCGCGGCGCCGTCAAGGCCGGCGACGTGGTGAAGGCCGTGGTCGTGCGCACCAGCCACGCAATCAAGCGTGCCGACGGCAGCACCATCCGCTTCGACAAGAACGCCGCCGTTATCATCAACAACCAGGGCGAGCCCCGCGGCACGCGCGTGTTCGGGCCGGTGGCCCGCGAGCTGCGCGACCGCCGCTTCATGAAGATCGTGTCCCTGGCCCCGGAGGTGCTGTAATGCCCCGTCCCAGCGCTGGAAGCCACCACAGCGACAAGCTGCACGTCAAAAAGGGCGACACCGTGGTCGTGCGCAGCGGCAAGCACAAGGGCCAGACCGGTAAGGTCCTGCTCGCGCTGCCCCGCGAGGCCAAGGTCGTGGTCGAGGGCGTAAACCTCGTCACCAAGCACGTCAAACCCTCGCAGAGCAACCCCCAGGGCGGCATCGAGCAGCGTGAAGGCGCGCTGCACGCCTCCAAGGTGTCGATCGTGGACCCCGAGACCGGCAAGGCCACCCGTATCCGCAAGCAGATCGTCGACGGCAAGAAGGTTCGCGTCGCGGTGGCGAGCGGCAAAGTCATCGACTGATTCAGGGGCACGCGAGGCGTGAACCCGGGCGACCCGTCCGCCCGAAGAGAGGCAACATGCAGACCCTCAAGACCAAGTACAACGAGCAGGTGCGCCCGGCGCTGATGGGCCAGTTCGGCTACTCCAGCGTCATGGCCGTGCCCCGCATCGAGAAGATCGTGATCAACGAGGGCCTCGGCTCCGCCAAGGAAGACAGCAAGGCCATCGACAAGGCCGCGCGCGAACTCGCGCTGATCACCCTGCAAAAGCCCATTGTCACCAAGGCCAAAAAGAGCATCTCCAACTTCAAGCTCCGCCAAGGAATGCCCGTGGGCGTGAAGGTCACGCTGCGCAACGAGCGCATGTACGTGTTCCTGGAAAAGCTGATCAACATCGGCTTGCCCCGCATCCGCGACTTCCGCGGCATCAATCCCAACGCCTTTGACGGCCGTGGCAACTACAACCTCGGCATCAAGGAGCAGCTGATCTTCCCCGAGATCACCTATGATATGGTCGACAAGGTACGCGGCATGGACATCACCATCGTGACCACCGCGAAAACCGACGAAGAAGCCCGTGCGCTCCTCCAGGCGATGGGTCTCCCGTTCCGCAAGTAAGGAAGCGTTATGGCGAATACCTCTAAAGTTGTAAAGGCGGCGCGCGGCCACAAGTTTGCCGTGCAGAACTACAACCGTTGCAGCCGCTGCGGCCGTGCGCGCGGGTACTACCGCTTCTTCGGTATGTGCCGCATCTGCATCCGTGAGCTGGCCCACAAGGGTGAACTGCCCGGCGTGAAAAAGGCCAGCTGGTAAGTGCCCCCCGGATACGAACCTCTCCGCTTTGAGGGGTGATCGTCCGGATCAGGGATTAGGACCCAACAGAAGAAGCGCTCGTCCGAAGCTGGGCGAGACCATATTCTCAAGGGAAGACTCGGGAAGCGGGCCCATGCGCCTCGCTTCCCCCCCGCCAGGGGCCCCTGCTGCGTGCAGGGACGTGCTCCCGGAGGAGACCCATGCTGAGTGATCCCATCGCCGACATGCTCACGCGTATCCGCAACGCGACGCGCACCCACAAGGAGACCGTGGACATCCCGGCCTCCAACTTCAAGGAGCAGCTCGCCCGCCTGCTGGTGCAGGAAGGCTACGTGCAGAGCGTGGAGCGTACCCGTCCTGAAGGCCAGAAGTTCGACGTGCTGCGCGTCACCCTGAAGTACGGGGCCAAGCGTGAGCAGGTCATCAAGCACATTGAGCGCATCAGCCGCCCCGGCCGCCGCGCGTACGTCAGCGCCGAGAACCTGCCCCGCATCCAGCGGGGCCTGGGCCTCGCCGTGGTCTCGACGAGCAAGGGCCTGCTGCCCGACCGCGAAGCCCGCAAACAGGGCGTCGGCGGCGAAGTCATCTGCGTCCTCTGGTAAGAGGGGCGCAACGACGTTAGACCTGACCTCGGAACCCACAGGGCGCTCCGACTTAAGGAACGAAGGAGGACAAGATGTCCCGCATCGGTAAACAACCCATCGCCGTGCCCAGCGGCGTGACCGTGAGCGCGCAGGACGGCGTGTTTCAGGTCAAGGGGCCCAAGGGGGAACTGACCGTTCCCTACAACCCGGCCTTGAACATCCAGAACGACAACGGGCAGCTGCTCGTGACGCGCCCCAGTGACCGCCAGGAGCACCGCGCCCTGCACGGCCTGACCCGCACCCTCGTCGCCAACGCCGTCAAGGGCGTCAGCGACGGCTTCACCATCAACCTCGAACTGCGCGGCGTCGGTTACCGCGCGAAGATGACCGGCAAGAACCTCGAGATGACCATCGGCTACAGCCACCCGGTCATCATTGAGCCGCCTGCCGGCGTCACCTTCACTGTGCCCGAGCCTACCCGCATCGACGTGTCCGGTATCGACAAGCAGCTCGTCGGTCAGGTGGCGGCCAACGTCCGCAAAGTCCGTAAGCCCGACGCCTACCACGGCAAGGGTGTGCGCTTCGTCGGTGAGCAGATTGCCCTCAAGGCCGGTAAGGCCGGAGCCACGGGCGGGAAAGGGAAGAAGTAATGGCGAACCAGACCACTGTGCGCCGCAAGCTGCGCGCCCGCCGCAAGGTCCGGGTGGCCGCCGGCGAGCGTCTGCGCCTGAGCGTGTTCCGCTCCAGCAAGCACATCTACGCCCAGATTATCGACGACGCTTCGGGCAAGACGCTGGCTGCCGCCAGCAGCAGCGCGTTGAAGACGGGCAGCAAGACCGATACCGCCAGCGCGGTGGGCAAGGCCTTGGCCGAAGCCGCCGCTGCCAAGGGTGTCAAGCAGGTCGTATTCGACCGCGGCCAGTACAAGTACCACGGCCGGGTAAAAGCGCTCGCGGAAGCGGCGCGGGAGGGTGGCCTTGACTTTTAACCGTCGCAATGACCGCGAGCGGGAGAGCAGCGAATTCGAAGAGAAGATGCTGTTCGTCAACCGCACGTCCAAGACCTACCAGGGTGGACGCCGCTTCCGCTTCGCCGCGCTCGTAATTCTGGGTGACCGCAACGGTCGCGTCGGGATGGGTATCGGCAAGGCCAAGGAAGTGCCCGTCGCCATCGAGAAGGCCAAGGCGATCGCGCGCAAGAACATGATCACCGTGCCTGTGGAAAACGGCACCATTCCCCACGACATCGTCGGTGAGAACAGCACCAGCCGCGTGCTGCTCAAGCCCGCCGGCCCCGGTACGGGCGTGATCGCGGGCACCGTGCCCCGTTCCATCGCCGAACTTGCCGGTATCACCAACCTGCTGTCCAAGGAACTCGGCAGCCGCAACAAGGTCAACGTGGCCTACGCGGTGTTTGATGGCCTGAAGAACCTCCGCACCGCCAAGCAGGTTCGCGCGATGCGCGGTACCGTGGCGGCTCCCGCTGCAGCGCAGGCTGCACCCGCTGGAGGTGCGCAATGACGACCAGCACCGTCAAGGTCACCCTGAAGCGCAGCGTAATCGGCCGTCCCCGCTACCAAGTGGAGACCGTCAAGGCGCTCGGCCTGAGGAAGATCGGCGACAGCCGTGAACTGGTAGACACGCCCGTAACGCGCGGCATGATCAAGACCGTTTTGCACCTGGTGGAGGTGGAAGCGTGAAGCTCCACGAACTGACGCCCGCTCCGGGCAGCCGCAAGAACCGCAAGCGCGTGGGTCGTGGTCCCGGCGGGACCGACAAGACGGCCGGCCGCGGCCACAAGGGCCAGAAGTCGCGCAGCGGCGCGGGTAAGGGCTCGTTCTTCGAGGGCGGCCGCAGCACGCTGATCTCGAGGCTGCCCAAGCGCGGCTTCAACAACGTCGGCACGACCTACGAAGTTATCAACCTCGCCCAGCTCGAAGGCGTCGAGGGGGAGACCCTGGACCGTGCGGCGCTGGAACTCGCGGGCCTGGTGCGCCGCAAGAACCGTCCCCTCAAGCTCCTGGGCCGTGGCGAGATTACCCGCGCCGTAACAGTGCACGTGGACGCAGCCAGTGAGGCCGCTGTCAAAGCCGTGGAAGCGGCGGGCGGCAGGGTCATTCTGAGCAGCGCCAGCAGCGAAACCGCCGAGCAGGCCGAGTAACATGCTGCGCGCCTTCCGCGACGCATTCCGGATTCCGGAACTCCGGCGGAAGATTGTCTTTACCCTGCTGCTGCTGGCCATTTACCGCCTCGGAAGCACCATCCCCACCCCGGGCGTGAATACGGCAGCCTTGGAGAAGGCCACCTCAGGGGGTGGCCTCTTCGGGTTGATCGGCCTGATTTCAGGGGGCAATCTCTCGCAGTTTTCGATTTTTGCGCTTGGTGTGCTGCCGTACATCACGGCCAGCATCGTCGTGCAGCTCCTGACCACCACCATTCCCGCGCTGGAAAAGCTCAGCAAGGAAGGGGAGGAAGGGCGCAAGAAGATCAACCAGTACACCCGCTACGCAGCCATTGCGCTGGGCACCGCGCAGGCGCTGTTTTTCTCGCTCTACATCACGAGTAACGCGCAGTACATCGCCGTGGGCTGGGACCCGGGGCTTTTTACCATTCTGGTGATGGTGCTGACGCAGGTGGCGGGCATCGCCTTTGCCATGTGGCTGGGTGAGCGCATCACCGAAGTCGGCGTGGGCAACGGCATCAGCCTGATCATCACGGCGGGGATCATCGCCCGCTACCCCGTGGAGATCAAGGGGACGGCCGACCTGTTGCGTACGGGGAAGGTGGACCTGTTTCCCCTGCTCGCATTTATCGCGGTGATCCTCGTGACCATTGCGGGCATCGTGTACGTGTACCAGGGCGAACGCCGGGTGCCCGTCACCTACGCGCGTGCTCGGGGGGGAGCCCCCACAGGGGCCGCCCGCAACCTGGGTGGACAGGCCACCTGGTTGCCCATCAAGGTCAACCAGGCGGGCGTGATTCCGGTCATCTTCGCCTCGGCCATGCTGATTATCCCCAACCTGATCAGCAGCGCCACGGCCACCCGCGCGCCGGGCGTCAACGCCTTTATCCAGACGTACCTCACGTCGGGTAGTCCGTGGTATCTGGCGCTCGAAGCGCTGCTGATCTTTGGGTTCACGTACCTATACAACAGCGTGCAATTCGATCCCAAGCGCATCAGCGAGCAGCTGCGGGAGGCCGGTGGGTTTATCCCTGGCGTTCGACCCGGTACGCCCACCGCCGATTTCCTGGGCGGCATCAGCGGTCGCCTCAGCCTCTGGGGGGCGGTTTTCCTGGTGGTTCTCACCCTGATTCCGCAGATCGTGCAGCGGGCAACAGGCATCAACACCTTCCAGTTCAGCGGCACCGGCCTGCTGATTATCGTGGGGGTGGCGCTCGAAACGCTGAAGCAGCTTGAAGCGCAGCTCACGGTGCGGCGCTACGACGGTTTTATCTCCAAGGGCCGCATTCGTGGCCGCCTCCCCAACTGAAGGCTTTTCTTCCAACCGCTCGCCCCTGGGGTGGGCGGTTTTTCGGTTTTCGGTGGGCGCGTACGTCACCCCACCAGGAACAAACAGGGCCGTGCCGCTGTTCATGCCCGACCCTATGCTGTACACCCTAGAGGAGGCTCCAATGACTCAACCCAGGAACAAAGTCGTGATTTTTCTCGGTCCGCCCGGCGCGGGCAAGGGCACGCAGGCCGAGCGCCTCGCCCGCGAGGAGGGACTGACCAAGATCAGCACCGGTGACATTCTGCGCGACCACGTCGCCCGGGAAACTGAATTGGGACAGCGGGTCAGGCCTCTCCTGGACGCGGGTCAGCTCGTGCCCGACGATATTCTCATCGCCCTGATTCGCGCCTATCTGGCAGAGATGGAGCCGGTCCGGGTGATTTTCGATGGGTTTCCCCGAACGGGCGCCCAGGCCCAGGCCCTGGATATGCTGCTTGAAGAATTGGGCGCTCCCGTAACGGCGGCCCCCCTGCTGGAAGTGCCCGACGAGCTGCTGATCGAACGCATCGTGGAGCGCGGACGGCAGGCGGCGGCACGCGGCGAGGCCGTGCGCAGCGACGACACCGAGGAGGTGGCCCGCAGGCGCCAGCAGGTGTACCGCGAGCAGACCCAGCCCTTGATTGACTACTACGCGGCGCGTGGCCACCTGCGTCAGGTAGACGGTGTGGGCACCATGGACGAGGTGTATGCCCGCATCCGGCAGGCGCTGGGTTAAGGCGGCGGACAACAGGAAAGAAGCTGCCTCCTTCCGGATAGGAATGGGGCAGCTTCCTCTTGATGTGGCCTTGAGGGTACTGGTCCGGTAGGAAAGCCCTTCCTCCCGTCCCCCCATTCAGGATATGGGCTATCCCGCCAGCCTTCCCTGCGCCGTCTGCCGGTAGCCCGTAGCGGGTACCAGCGTTCCCGCTCGTCCCAACCCCGTGGGAGGCATGTTCACGTACACCGTCTCGTAAGCTCCGGCCGCCACCTGGTACGTCTCGTGCCATATACCCACAGCATTGCCCGCTGCCCGGGCGTTCTGATTGAAAGCCCGCCACGCAGGCAGGTGCGCGTGTTCCCGGGACCTGGCGTAACGGTGCAAGTGTTCCATACTGCGCCAGTACTGAATCTGCGTCAGGCCGTAAAATTGCGAGCCCAGCAAACCCAGTTCGGGTTGCGCCTGCAACTCCCGGACCATACTTGGCATCGCCCGAACAACGGGCAACCACGCCCTCACCTTCAAGGGCTGGTTGACCCGCATCCCAATCACGAACACCACAAAGTCCCCCTCAAGTTCAGCGGCCATACGTCCATTGGAAAGAGCCATCTCCTGCCTCCCTACCGTCTCCATTGAATGGTCCAGAATGGACGGTCTGAAAAGAGCGTACACTTCCGTTATGTCCGATGCAAGTCTCGGCCCGGCCTCGTTTATCGTGCTGGGAGTACTCGCCCAATGCGGCCCCTCCACCTCCTATGACCTCAAGCGGGAGGTGGACGGTTCAGTGGGATACTTCTGGAGTTTTCCCCGTTCGCAGCTGTATGCCGAGCCGCAGCGCCTCACAGCCCTCGGCCTGCTCACGGAAACGCAGGAGGAGGGAGGACGGCGCAGGCGTACCTACGCCCTTACGGACGCTGGAAGGGAGGCGCTCGAAGCGTGGCTTCAGGCACCAGCGGGAGGAGTGGAGCTGCGGGACCCCGGCCTCCTCAAGCTCTTTTTCGTGTCGCAGGGACCGCCGGGGGTACGGCAGGCCCTGGCATCCGAGCAGCTGTCTCTCCATCAGGTGCGGCTCGCGGAGTACGAGCGCCTGGCTTCGGGTCCGGGCGGCCACGCTCTGGAGGAGGTGCAGCGGGAACCGCTGGGCATGGGACTGCTGTACGAACGCGCCAGTCTGGCGTTCTGGCAAGCAGTTCTGCGCGGAGAAGAAGGCGGTTCGGCCTGACCCCCTTGCCTCGCGCCCTCACCCCATGATACCTTCCTCTTTGGCTTGTATCAGGCCTGGAGGTTGCGTGGCGAGACGAAAGATGCCGGAACAGCGGGAAAAGCGTAAGAAGGAAGAGTCCGATACCGTGCGGGCCGAGGGCGTGGTGGAAGAGGCGCTGCCCAACACCACGTTCCGCGTGAAGCTCGACACCGGGCACGACATTCTGGCGTACATCAGCGGCAAGATGCGGATTCACTACATCCGAATTCTGCCGGGGGACCGTGTGGTTCTGGAGATCAGTCCGTACGACACGTCGCGCGGACGCATCGTGTACCGCAAGTAACCGCAAGGGCGGAAGTACCCAACAGATTCCCCGAGGCGAGAGAAGCCCAAGGGGGGTCGAGCGCTGCCGAGCACGCCGTCATGATGGGCGGAACGAGGTAAGGCGGCGCGAGGAGGAAGCATGAAAGTTCGCAGCAGTGTCAAGAAGATGTGCGACAACTGCAAGGTGATCCGCCGCCACGGGCGCGTGATCGTCATTTGCAGCAACGTGAAGCACAAGCAGAGGCAGGGTTAAGCATGGCGCGTATTGCTGGTGTTGACCTTCCGCGCGAAAAGCGCGTCGAAATCGCCCTGACCTACATTTACGGCATCGGCCTGACCCGCTCCAAGGAGGTCCTCGCGCAGACGGGCGTCAGCCCCGACACCCGCGTGAAGAACCTCAGCGAGGCCGAGCAGTCCACCCTCCGCGAGGCCATCGAGAAGACCTTCAAGGTCGAGGGTGACCTGCGTAGCGAGGTGGGCCAGAACATCAAGCGCCTGATGGACATCGGTGCGTACCGCGGCCTGCGTCACCGCCGCGGCCTGCCTGTGCGCGGCCAGCGCACGAAGACGAACGCCCGCACCCGCAAGGGGCCGCGCAAGACCGTCGCCGGCAAGAAGAAAGCGACGAGGAAGTAAGCCATGGCGAAACCCAGCAAAGGCAAGGCCCCGCGCCGCGCCCGGCGCAACATCAGCGCGGGCCGCGCGTACGTGCACGCGAGCTACAACAACACCATCGTGACCATCACGGACCTCGACGGCAACTCTGTCGCGTGGTCTTCTGGCGGCACCATTGGGTACAAGGGCAGCAAGAAGGGCACGCCCTACGCGGCCCAGCTCGCCGCCGCTGACGCCGTGAAAAAGGCCCAGCAGACCTTCGGCATGAACATTGTGGACGTGGTTGTGCGCGGCACGGGTTCCGGCCGCGAGCAGGCCATCCGCGCCATCCAGGCCTCGGGCATCGAGGTCAAGTCGATCATGGACGACAGCCCCGTGCCCCACAACGGCTGCCGCCCCAAGAAGAAGCACCGCGCCTAAAGCGCACTGCAGCGGTCCACCTGCCCCGCCTCCGCCTCGTATGCCGTGAGAAAGCCGTACCACCGGCGAGGAGACGGGCACCAGAGGACCGCCAGACCCGGTGATGCCTGACAGGCACGCCGCAAGGAGAATCAAGACATGGGTCGTTTCCGTGGTTCCATTACCAAGCTCAGCCGCCGCGAGGGCATCAACCTTGCGGAGACCGAGAAAGTCCAGAAGTATCTCGACAAGCGCCCCTACGGCCCCGGTCAGCACGGACAGCGCCGCAAGAGTGGCCGCCCCAGCGACTACAGCGTGCGTCTGCGCGAGAAGCAGAAGCTCTCGCGCCTGTACGGCATGAACGAGAAGCAGTTCCGCAACCTGTTCCAGGAAGCGGCGAACGTGCCCGGCGTGACCGGCACGGTGTTTCTGCAGCTGCTGGAGCGCCGCCTGGATAACGTGGTCTTCCGCATGGGCTTTGCCAGCACCCGCCGCCAGGCCCGGCAGTTCGTCGGTCACGGGCACGTGCTTGTGAACGGCAAGAAGGTGGACATCCCCTCGTACCGCGTGAAGATCGGCGACGAGATCAGCGTGTCCGACAAGAGCCGCTCGATGGGCTTTATCCAGGAGAACATGGAGGCGCAAAAGCGCCGCCGCACCAGCCCCTGGATCGAACTCAACCCCGACACCTTCTCCGGCACCTTCGTGCGCCTCCCGGCGCGTGAAGACCTGGCGCTGCCGATCAACGAGAACTTCATCATCGAGTACTACTCGCGCTAACGGAGGCACCAGTGGATCAAAAGCGCCCTCAACTCAAGGCCCGCGTCGACGGTGATTACGGCGAGTTCGTGCTCGAACCGCTCACGCGTGGCTACGGCGTCACCATCGGGAACCCTGTGCGGCGCATCCTGATGTCCTCGATCCCCGGTACCGCCGTGACGAGCGTGTACATCGAAGATGTGCTGCACGAGTTCTCGACCATTCCCGGCGTCAAGGAAGACGTTATCCGCCTGATCCTGAACCTCAAGGAACTCGTGGTGCGTTTCCACGCCCCCGGTCCCAAGACCCTGACGCTGCGCGCTCAGGGCGAGGGCGTGGTCAAGGCCAGCGCCTTCGAGGTACCCAGCGACGCCGAGATCGTCAACCCCGACCTCACCATCGCCACGCTTGCCGAGGACGGCAAGCTGGTCATGGAGGTGCGCGTTGAGGAAGGCGAAGGGTACGTGCCCGCCGACAAGCACTCCACCAAGGACCGCATCAACTCGATCCCGGTGGACGCGGTGTTTTCCCCGGTGCGCCGCGTGGCCTATCACGTGGAAAATACCCGTGTGGGTCAGCAGACAGACCTTGACCGCCTGATCCTGCGCGTCTGGACCGACGGTTCCACGGGTCCTCAAGACGCCCTGGACAAGGCCGTTGAGATTCTGCGCGACGAGCTGACGGTCTTCGGCAATGTCGAGGCCCTGCCCGCCATCGTGCCCGAGGTGGCCCCGGTGTTTACCCCGGCCCCCAACGTGTACGATCTGCCCCGGCAGCCCGAGCTGAGCATCAACCCCCAGCCGTTTCCTACCGATCTCGACACGCCCCGCGTGACCCTCGAAGGCCTGGGCCTGACCACCCGAGTGCTGCATTCCCTCAAGGAAGAAGGCATCGACAGCGTGGACGCCCTGTGCGCCCTCAGCGACCGGGACCTGAAAAAGGTGCCGGGCATCGGTGAGCGCAGCCTGGACGAGATCAAGCAGCAGCTGGCCCAGTTCGGGCTGGCCCTCAGAGACTAACTTTCCAGGCGGACGCCGCTCCGCCTGTTTTTCAAGGAGATTCCCATGCGTCACGGCAAAGCCGGTCGCAAGCTCAACCGCAACAGCAGCGCCCGCGTCGCCCTGGCCCGTGCCCAGGCGACCGCGCTGCTGCGCGAGGGCCGTATCCAGACGACCCTCACGAAGGCCAAGGAGCTGCGCCCCTACGTTGAGAAGCTGATCACCACCGCCAAGGGTGGAGACCTGCACGCCCGCCGCCTCGTCGCCCGCGACATCCACGACAACGACGTGGTGCGCAAGGTGATGGACGAGGTGGCCCCCCGCTACGCCGAGCGTCAGGGCGGCTACACCCGCATCCTGCGCGTGGGCACCCGTCGCGGCGACGGCGTCACGATGGCCCTGATCGAACTCGTCTGATCTCAGGCGCGTACCCCAACCCCGCTTCGGCGGGGTTTTTCTTTTGTTGCGGCTGCCCTTGCGCCCATGGGCCGCCCTGACGTTCGTCGCCCCGCCTCCGCCAGCCTCCCGCTGCACGGCGCCCTCTTTGGGCAGGCAGAGATGCGGGTGCTGGTCACGGGCGGAGTGGACGCCCTGACCGGCGTGGACGTGGACACGCCGGTTCACTGCGCCAGCGTGCTGAAGGCCAAAGCAGAGGTGCGCGCCACCCGGATCCTGGCGGAGGTTCCCTCGCGGGCGGGGGTCAGACATTTCGGGTATCCAGCATCATGGGGATCGGCGCGGTTGGATTTTACGAAGCGGGTGGCTGAGGTGGACTTGCAGTTGCCGGCCGCCCGATCTGGCCGGGCCACAGATTCGGCCCTTCGCCTGACGCAGAAATGGCTCGCCGCACGGGGCGGGTGGGGGAAGGTGCTGGAGGCCTCGTTGCCTTTGCCTCTGGCACGGGCGATGGCCCCGGGCCACCTCGCCTCCGTGAGGGCGGAGCGAGCGGGTGGGCGGCAACTGGGAAGGCTGGCTGCAGGCCTACGCGGGGGAGGGGCCAGCCGGCCTACAGCGCAGTTGCCCGAATGGCGCCGGGCCTGGAAGGGTACCCCTCACGGCTCCCCATTCGCCTCCACGCGGATTCGAGTTCGCCCGCCGGGCGCTGTTAAAAAGAAGTCCGCACTTTGACACATGCGCCAGGGCGCTGAACTGGCGGCGCAACGCTTGGCGGCCTCCCCCGCGCCAGCACACTGGGCTCGCCGTTGCCCGGCCAAGCTGATGCGGCCCGTATCCCATCCGAGGTCCGTAACTCTGTCCCGGGGGGTCTTATTTGCCCGCGCCGGAAAAAGGCGTTGAGCCTCCCTCACGCAAGGCGGAGAGCGGCGAATTCGGCGTTTTACCCCCCGCCACCTCAGGGCCGGGAATACAGACAGCCATCCGCGTTCTGGCGTGGAAGCTGCCCTATGCTGTTTTCCATGACGCCCACCCTCGTGATCGTGCCCGGCCTCGGTGAGAGCGGGCCGGAACACTGGCAGACACTCTGGACCACCAAGTACGGCGCCGCGCGGGTGCGGCAGGACGATCCTGAAGCGCCGACGCCCCAGGGTTGGGCCGGGCGGCTTCAGGAGGTGATCGAGGCCACGCCGGGCGCCCTGATCCTGGCAGGACATTCTGCCGGAGTCCTGACCATCGTTCACTGGGCGCGGCTCTACGGTGGGCACGAACGCGTGCGCGGCGCGCTGCTCGTCAGTCCCACCGATTCCGAACAGGCGAACATGGCGGAACTGGCCCCGGCGATCCTCACCATGGCTCCCGTGCCCACTCAGCCACTGCCCTTTCCCGCGCTGGTGGTGGCGAGCGAGAACGATCCTTACGTCTCCTTTGAGCGGGCGCAGGAATTGGCCGACGCGTGGGAGGCGGAGTTCGTGACGGCGGGTGAGGTGGGTCACATCAACGTCGCCAGCGGGCACGGCGAGTGGCCTGAGGGCGAGGTGCTGCTCGCGGAGTGCGTGAACGCATGGACGCCGCCCGGTATCGCGCGCATGACGTATCCCTTGAACTGAAGAACCAAGCGGAGCCGGGCCGCCCTCCATCGGAGGGCGGCCCGGTTCTGGGGGAAAAGGGTCAGTTTGCGCCGACGGGCGAGGTGTACTTGTCGAGCAGGGCCTCAAACGCACGCTTGGGCTGCGCGCCGACCATGCCTTCGACCGGCTGGCCATCCTTGAACAGAATCATGGTGGGGATGCTCATCACGCGGAATTGGCCGGAGACGGCGGGGTTGTCGTCCACGTTGAGCTTGGCGACCTTGACGCGGCCCTCGTACTGCCCGGCGAGTTCCTCGATGACGGGCGCGATGATGCGGCAGGGACCGCACCAGGGGGCCCAGAAGTCCACCAGGGTCAGGCCCTCGCCAGTCTCGGTTTGAAAGTTGCTGTCGGTGAGTTCCACAGGCTTCATGTCTGTCACTATACCCCCCGGGGGCATATCTGGATATGCGGCAGATGGGGGCCTCCTAACGCGCCTTTCATCGCCGCTTGGGAGCAGCCAGGGCGCTACGCTACCGACATGAGCGGTGATTTTGGCGCGGAAGTTCAGGCGGGCGCGGCCCTGTTTGCCACCGGGCAGTGGTGGGAGGCGCACGAGGCCTGGGAGGGGCCGTGGATGCGCGCCGAAGGTGAGGACCGCCGCTTTCTCCAAGCCCTCATTTTGCTTGCCGCCGCGCTGCATAAGCGCTGGCACCATGGCAGCCTCACGGCCCGCAACTACCACAAGGCCGGGCGGTATCTGGACCTGCTTCCGGGCGTGTACGCGGGAGTGGACCTGCGGCGGTTGCGGGCCGAGGTCTGGGCGGCGCTGCACGACCCGGCGCTGCGGCCCCAGTTGCACGGTCCAGGGCATGAAGGGGAGACCGATTGAGGCGGGCACGAACTTGACCGTATGCTAGAGCCGCACGGCTTCTGCACCCGGGTGTCTGCACCGGACGCCTGGCCCGCACGGGAGCCGCCTGCCCGAGAGGTCTACACACCACCATGACAGAACGAATCGCACTTTTTATTGATGGGGCCAACGTCTACGCCGCCGCCAAGCGCCTGGGCTGGAACTTCGACCACCGCAAGATTCTCGACCACTTTGGTGGGCTGGGTGCGCTGCACAACGCCTTTTACTACACGGCGGTTCCCATGCAGGTGGATGACAAGCAGAAGCGCTTTATCGATGCGCTGACCTACATGGGCTACACCGTGCGGACCCGGCCCCTGCGCGAGAGCACCGACGAACATGGAGACACCCACCGCCGGGCGAACCTCGACATCGAGATCGTGACGGACCTGCTGACCACGGCGGACCGCTTCGATACGGCCGTGCTGCTCACTGGCGACGGCGACTTTGAGCGACCTGTGGAGGTCTTGCGCGCCCAAGGCAAGCGGGTGATCGTCGCCAGCATTCCCGAGATGACGAGCTACGAGCTCCGTAACGCCGCCGACGAGTACGTGGACTTGGGGAGCATCCGCGAGCAGGTGGAGCGCCCCGGCTACCGCCTGCCCAGCGAGCAGCGCGGCGGTGAGGGCCGGGGGGAACAGAGCCGCCCCTTCTACGTGACGGCCCCCCTGACAGACACCGATGAGCGCTGAAGTTCCCACCCCCAGCGCCCCAGCCTCAACGGGGCCAGCCGCGCCGCGAACGTTACTGCCCATCGCGCTGGACGCGGTGGGTGGGGACCACGGCGCGCCGCCCAATGTGGAGGGCGCGGTGCAGGCCGCCCGCACCGGGGTGCCAGTGCTGCTCGTCGGTCCCCGGGTGGCGCTGCACGCTGAACTGGGCAAACATGCGGGCAGTGCCAATCTCCCCATCGAGGTGGTGGACGCCCCCGACGTGATCGGAATGGACGAGCATGCCAGCGACGTGCGCAGCCGCATGGGCGCGAGCATCAACGTCTGCACGCGCCTGGTCAAGGAGGGACGCGCCGCCGCCGCCGTCAGCATGGGTCACAGCGGCGCGACGATGGCCTCGGCGCTGCTGACGCTTGGGCGCGTGAAGGGCGTGGACCGTCCGGCCATCCTGACGCACCTGCCCAGCAAGAGCGGCTTCGTAACCCTGCTCGACGTGGGTGCGAACGCCGACGTAAAGCCCGTGTACCTCGCCCAGTGGGCGCGGCTGGCCAGCGTGTACCTCCGCGTGGTGGAGGACAAGGCAGACCCCACGGTGGGCCTGCTCTCGATCGGTGAGGAGGACCACAAGGGCAGTCAGATGGTCCTCGAAGCCCACGCCCTGCTGCGCGAACTTGATGGGCGCGGCATCCGCTTTCACGGGAACGTGGAGGGCCGCGACATCTTTGCGGGCACCACCGATATCGTCGTCACCGACGGCTTTACCGGCAATGTGGTCCTGAAGCTCGCCGAGGGTGAGGCCAAGGTGCTGTTCGGCTGGGTGCGCGAGGCGCTGACCAGTTCCCTGAAAACCAAGCTGGGAGCGCTGCTCGTGCGCGGGGCCCTGCGTGGTCTGGCCGAGCGGATGGACCCCAGCACGTACGGGGCCAGCATTCTGATCGGCGTGCGTGGTCTGGCCTTGATCGGTCACGGCAGCGCCGACGCCCGCGCGGTCAAGAACGCCCTGCTCCGGGCCTCGCGGGCCCATGAGTCCAACCTTGTCGCGCGGCTGGAAGCGGCGCTCGCGCCCACGGCCTAAGTACAGCGCACCCAGCTCGCCGACGTGTCGGAACAGGACCCAAAAGTATTCACTTCCGGTGGACCGTACTTTTTCCGCTTCCCCCTCTGCCCGATTGATCTAGGGCATGTGTCAAAGTGCGGACTTCTTTTTGACATCTCCCGGCGAGCGAACTTGAATGCGCATGGAGCGTATGGGGAGCCCTGAGGGGCGCCCTCACGGCGTAATTCGGACAACTGCCCTAAGGATCAACGGCGGTGTATCTGGCCTTCCGGCCCTGTCCTCATGCTCTCATGAAAAATTGAGGGCGTGCTGGACGAACTGACTTTTCAACTGCAAAAGCCCCAGGTGTGGCTGAGCCTGGCCCTCACCCTGATCGTGGCCTACGCCCTGTACCGCTTCGGGCGGCGGGTGCTGCGCGTGCTGGAGCGGCACCTGAACGCCCGACTGGTGTGGGGTCTGAAGTGGGTGTGGCTGGCCGTCGTCGCCGTCGGCTGGCTCGCCGTTGCCACCCACGTCGCTTACCTGCCCAGCGTACCGGTGCTGTTCGACTTGGGGCAAGACATCCTCAACGGCTTTCGCAACAGCACCGGGCAGGTGCTGGTGATTCTGGCCCTCGCGCTGATCGCCTGGAGCCTGATCGGCAGCCTGTCCGGGCGCATCGTGGCCGAGGAGGAATTCAACCGCCGCACCGTGCGCGTCCAGACCCTCAAGGGCGTGGTCGAAAGCACGCTGAAGGTGGTGGTGGTGATCATCAGCGTGATTGCCGGCCTTCAGGCGCTGGGGGTAGATGCCTCCAGCCTGCTGGCCGGGGTATCTGTACTGGGCCTGGCGGTGGGCTTCGGCGCGCAGAGCCTGATCAAGGACGTATTCACCGGCTTTTTTATCCTGCTTGAAGACCAGTACGGGGTGGGGGACGTGATCACGGTGAACACCGGACAGCTCTCAGGCAGTGTGGAGCGCCTCAACCTGCGACTGACGGTGATCCGCGCGCTGGACGGCACGGTCCACATCGTGCCCAACGGCCAGATTCAGACAGTCAGCGTGAGCAGCAAGGACTGGTCGCGGGTGGTGGCGACGGTGGACGTGACTTACACGGCCAACATCGACGACGCCCTGCGGGTGTTGAACGGGGTCAGTCGGGAGCTGCACGCCGACCCCGAGTGGGGCCAGTATTTTCTGGACGAGCCCGACATCCAGGGGGTCACCCAGCTCGCGCCCGACGGCGTGACGCTGCGGGCGCTGTTCAAGGTGCAGCCCAAGAGCCAGTACGCCCTGGGCCGCGAGTTCAACCGCCGCATCAAGATCGCCATGGACGAGGCGGGCATCGAGATTCCCTTTCCGCAGCGCACCATCACGCTGGGGGGCACGCCCGTGGAGGTCAAGCTTACCCGCGAGAAGCGCGCTGGCGACGGCGCCGACACCCGCGCAGCCCAGGAGCGTCACCACGCCCCGGTGCCCCCCAGCCTCAGCCGGGACGTGGAGGAGGAAGAAGGGGGGCGGTAGGGCGGAGCCGGGAGGCGCCCTTCCCCCCAAGGGACCCGGCAAAGAAACACGGCCCGGCAAACCTTGCCGGGCCGTGTTTGCCGTTCGCGGAGTTCAGGCAGGAAGCGGCGCGGGCAGGGTTCCCCCGGCGGGGGGCAGATCGTCCAGTGTGCCCCCCGCGAGCAGCAGGGAGAACTCCTCGCCCGAGAGCGTCTCGCGGCGCATCAGTACGCGCACGATCTCGTGGATGGCCGGGAGGTGTTCGCGCACGAGGGCCAGCACCCGGTCATACGCCTCGTCCATCAGGGCGCGGACTTCCTCGTCCACGGCGAGGGCGGTGGCCTCGCTCATGGGAAGCAGTTGCGGGCCGCCGCCGAGATAGCTCCCCTCGCCCTGCGCGAGCGCCACCTTGCCGATGCGCCCCGACATGCCCCATTCGGTCACCATGCGCCGCGCGATGGACGTGGCCTGCTGGAAGTCGTTCTGCGCGCCTGTCGTGATCTCGCCGTACACCACCTCCTCGGCAGCACGGCCCGCGAGGGCGACGGCGATCATGTCTTCGAGCGCCTGCCGCGTCACGTGCAGGCGGTCGTCGGCGTCGGGCATCATGTACCCGGCTGCCCGCCCTCGCGGCACCACGGTCAGTTTCGCCACCCGGTTGGCGTGGGGCAAGAGCTGAGCGGCGAGGGCGTGGCCGACTTCGTGGTAGGCGGTGACCTTGCGGTCCGCTTCCCGCACCACCATGCTGCGCCGTTCGGGGCCCATAAGCACGCGGTCCCGGGCTTCTTCGACATCGCGCATCACGATTCTGGACCGTCCGGCTCTGGCCGCGCCGAGCGCGGCCTCGTTGAGCAGATTCTCCAGATCTGCCCCGACCATCCCGGCTGTCCTGCGGGCGATCACCGCCAGGTCCACACTGGGATCAAGGGGCTTTTTGCGGGCGTGGATGCGGAGAATCATTTCCCGCCCCCGCACGTCGGGGGCGTCCACCACCACCTGGCGGTCAAAGCGTCCGGGACGCAGCAGCGCTGCGTCCAGCACATCGGGCCTGTTCGTCGCCGCGAGGATAATCACCTCCTGCCCACTCTGAAAGCCGTCCATCTCCACGAGCAATTGATTCAAAGTCTGCTCGCGCTCATCATTCCCGCCTTGCAGGTTGACGCCGCGCTTTCTTCCCACGGCGTCAATCTCGTCGATAAAGACGATGCAGGGAGCGGACTTGCGGGCCTGCTCGAACAGGTCGCGGACGCGGGCGGCGCCCACACCCACGAACATCTCCACAAAGTCCGAGCCGCTGATGGAGAAATACGGCACCTTGGCTTCTCCCGCCACGGCCTTGGCGAGGAGGGTCTTGCCACTCCCGGGAGGACCCACCAACAAGACCCCGTGGGGAATCCGGGCCCCCAGCTGGTGGTAGCGCTCAGGATGGCGCAGAAAGTCCACGACTTCCTGCAGGTCGCTCTTGGCCTCGTCGCATCCCGCCACATCGCTGAACGCCAGCTTGATCTGCCCCTCGCTGATCACCGCCGCCTTCGATTTCCCGAAATTCCCCGCCGCCCCGCTGCCCGGATTGCCCCGTAGGCTGCGCCACAGCACGAGCAGGATCAGTCCAGTGACGATCAGGGGCAGCAACTGGGCGATCCAGCTGAAGGGCGAGCCGCCCGGCGTGACGGTAACGGGAATGCCCGCAGCGCGCAACCGGGCGAGCGTGGCCGCGTCTGGCGGAAGCACGATGGACTGCGGGCGCGCGCTGCCGGGCAGCTGGACGGAAGCGTTGCCCGCACCGTCCAGTGCGACCCGCTCCACACGGCCTGCCCGAAGGTCCTCAAAGAACCGGTTGACGGTGTAGGTGCCCGTCGTGGTGGGTGGCTGTGGCATCGGCGCGGCCTCCACCGCCGTAGCCGTGCCCCGGTCCCCGCCTCCCTGCATTCCGTTCTGCGCTGGAGCAGCGGACGCCGGGACAGCCAAGGAAAGCAGCAGAAACGCCGTGCGTGCAGCGGACAGGCGGAGCGGGCGGAGCATGCTCCATGCTACGCCCGCGGTGGGGGCAGGCACCCTGTTCTTTGTGACCTTCCTCCACGGGTTGTGGCTGTTTCCCTGCCGCCCACTTGAACCCACCCTCAGATGCCCGTCAGGCCCCCTCCGTATGCTGGTCCCATGCGTTCTGCCCTGCTGCTCGGTATGCTCGCCCTCGGGCTGAGTTCCTGCACCGTTTCCGTTCGGTCCAACCTCGGTCTGGTGGGCAGTTCTTCCAACCTGATCGCGAACCTGCGCCCGGACCGGGGCGAGGGGGCCACCTACCGGGTCGGCGAACCGCTGCGCCTGCAGGTGACCACCCGCACGGCCGGTTACCTCACGCTGGTGGCGCTGCAGCCCAACGGCTACGCCACTTCGCTTGTCCGCAACGTGTATATCCCGGCCGGTACCACCGTGTTTCCGCGTCCCAGCGACGGCGTGACCTATAACGTTGCCCCGCCCACGGGTTTGCAGCGCGTCCGGGCCATCTTTACCCGCGTGCGCCCTACCTCGGACCTGATCTTCAGCGGCACCTACGACGGCACCCGCTGGAACCTCGCCACCGACGAGTACGTGCAGCCCTACGCGCAGGCGGACCGCGACGTGCAGGAGACGTACCTCTACATTCGCTGAGCCGTCCCCACGCTGCTTTCGGCCAGTCGCCTCCGGGTGGGCTGGCCTTTTTGCTGGAGGGGTTCAGTTTGGGCGGGGCAGTCGGGGCGCCCCCTCCCGGTTCGGGGGCAGCGGGTGCCCCGCCACGCGCGGGTGAGGGCGCGCAGATTGGGTCTGCGTCAGGGCCCGTGGCCATTCATTCGCGCGCCCCGCGAGTTGCCCCTTGTGCGGAGCGCGGGGTCGACGCAAGGCGTGCATTTGCTTGGGGGTGACCTCGGGAAAGGAACTGGGCAACTGCGCCCACTGCTGAGGAGGACAGCGCGCGACTTCTGAACCCTGCTCGGCCGAGCAGGGTTCAGAAGTCTGGGGCAACAGCACGCTAGACGCCCGCAAGCCACGCAGTCCGGGAGAGGTGGTTCAGCCGTGGTTCCCTGGCGCACGGCGTAAGACGCCCGTTTCAGTCCAATCGGCGGAACCCTGCGCCGAACGGCCCACTCTGGTCTCCCCTCCGGCGCTGCGCAGGTCTGCAACCCGCGTGCAGGGTGAGCAAAGACATCCACCAAGGCCATGCGGCGGCGTTACGGTACCAGTTCGGGCTGAGGCCAGCGCTCGCCAGCAGGACGCGCCGCTGCACCCCCTCGGCCCGCGACAGCTTGGTACCCAGCAGCGACACGTTGAGCGTCGCCACGCGCCAGGGGACTGCCACGCCCTCCAGCAGGCCGCCCAGTTGCGCCCCAGCGGTTCGGGGGACCGTCACGCCAACGTCAGGTCTGCGCCCCCGGCCCACCCGAGGACGCCCGGGCGGTCATCTGTGCCTCCGTCTACGGTACCTGTGGCGGACCAGGCAGTGAACCCAGGCCGGCTGCCCGAGGCACGTCCCAGATGGGCGGTCTGTTCAGGCGGCAGGGGAGAGCAGGGGCGCTCCGCATCCCTCTCAGAATGTCCAGGAACCCTCCCGCGTGGCATCCCCCACGCGGCGCACCCCACCCCTGCGGCCAATCCCATTACCCTGAGCGCATGTCTGAGCCCTCAAGTTCTCCGTCCCTCACCTTTGAGGACGCCCGGCAGCGGGTGGACGCCTATATCTCGCAGTTCAGGGAAGGGTACTTTCCGCCCCTCCTGATGCTGGCCCGCCTGACGGAGGAAACGGGTGAGGTGGCCCGCGTGCTGGCCCATGAAAACGGCAAGACGCCCAAGCCTGGTGAAGACGCGGGGGACCTGGAGATGGAACTGGCCGATCTGCTGTTCGTGATGCTGTGTATGGCGAATGAACGCGGCCTGAGCCTGGAACGCGGCTTTGCCCGCATGATGGACAAGATCGAGACGCGTGATGCGGACCGCTGGACCCGCAAGTCCACCCCGGAGGAACAGCCATGACCCAGGCGCACAGGACCGAAGACCGCCGCTACCCCATCGGGCCGGTGCCCACGCCCCTGACCCTGACGCCCGAGGAGCGCGAGGAGGCCATCAGCGCTCTGCGCCTGCTGCCTTCGGACCTACGGGTGGTCAGCGAGACCCTCACCGGACTGGAACTGGACACCCCCTACAGGGAGGGTGGCTGGACTGGGCGGCAGGTGGTGCATCACGTGGCCGACAGCCACATCAACGCCTACGCACGGGTCAAGCTCGCCCTTACGGAGGATAACCCGGTGGTCAAGCCCTACGAGGAAGGGCTGTGGGCCGGATTGCCCGACAGCGCCCTGCCTACCCACGTTAGTCTGACGTTGCTGGAAGGCCTGCATGCCCGCCTCGTCGCGCTGCTGGAGGCCTTGCCCGAGGACGCCTGGGCGCGCACCTGGACCCATCCGGGTCTGGGCCGGACCTTTACGCTGGACACCCTGCTCGCCATGTACGCCTGGCACGGGCGTCACCACACGGCGCACATGCGGCTGATCAAGATGTAGGAGGTGCGGTCAGCCGGCAGTGGACACCCAAATCCTCGGGCACTGGGGGCTTCCTCTATGCTCGCCTCCTTGCAGCACGACGGGAAAACGCATGTGCCCGTCTCACTGCGGGCAGGCAGCGTGGTCACCTTGAATAAACGTGGCGACGTCCTGCTCGTGCGTGAGCTGGGCTCGCCGGACCACATGAAAAAGGCTGGTCCGCGGCGCATTCCGCCGGGCAGTGTGGCGGAGGGAGAGAATCCGCAGGACACCCCTGTGCGTGGGGCCTACGGGAAACGGTCCTGCGCGTCCGTCCCGTCACATTCCTGAACGCCTATCTCGGTCAGTTCCCCGGCGGTGGGTTTATCCTCCGTATGGATCTGGCTGGCCGAGCCGCTCTCCGGGCAGGAGGTGCGCCCCACCTTCACCGCTGAGGTGGCCGGGGCCCGCCACGCGACGCGCGAGGAGTTTGAAGCGCTGTATGACGCTGGGCAGATTCGGATGGACCAGACGAAACTGTTCTGCGAGGACGGGCTGGGGGAGTGGGCGCGGTTGCGGCAGAAGCGCTTTCCACCGGGCGATAATCTGCCTCACAATGGGGCGAGGGCGAACGCCAGCGCGCCCACCCCCCTTCTTTTTGCTGACTGCTTTACTCGTATCCCAGCTCCCTCAGCGCCTCCTCGTCCTCGCGCCAGCCGGGAATCACAATCACTTCGAGGCCCAGGAAGACCTTGCGGTTGAGAAAGACCTCCAGCTGTTTGCGGGCCGCCTGGCCGATCTCGCGCAGCTGCTTGCCGCCTGCGCCGATCACCATGCCCTTGTGGGCGTTCTTCTCCACCACGATCTCGCCCTCGATGCGCTGCAGGCCGTCCTCTCGCTCCGTCCAGCGGTTGACGCGGGTGGCCACCGCGTAGGGCAGTTCGTCGCGCAGCTTCTTCATGGCTTCCTCGCGGATGATCTCGGCGGCCCACATTTCGCGGGTCTGGTCGCTGGCCGCACCGCGCGGAAAGAAAAAGGGATTTTCCGGCAGGTGGTCCAGAATCTGCTCGCGTAGGCCCGACACCGCCTCGGGGTTGTTCTGGGCGCTGAGCATCACTTCGCCGGTCTCGGTTTCCCGGCCCTCCAGAAGCGCCCGGTAGAGCTTCATCGCCTCGCCGGCGTATTTGGCGGCGTCGGTCTTGTTGCCCACCAGGATCAGGGGTTTGGGCAGGTCACGGATCTGCCGGGCGACGAGCTGGTCCTCGTCGGTGGGTGGGTGACGCAGGTCCACCACCCACAAGATCACGTCCACGTCGCCTAGGGCGCTGTGCACCTCCTGGTTCATGTACTTGCCCAGCGCGTCTTTCGGCTTGTGCAGGCCCGGGGTGTCGACGAAGACGATCTGCTGGGTGTCGGTGGTGTAGATGCCGCGCACGCCCCGGCGGGTGGTCTGGGGACGGGGGCTGGTGGGCGCGACTTTGGTGTTGAGAAATGAGTTGAGCAGCGTGCTCTTGCCCACATTGGGCTTGCCCACGATGGCGACAAAGCCGCTGTGGGTTTGCGGGCCGCCCTCGGTTTCAAAGCCGCCGTGTGCACTGGGGGTGGGGGAGGTGGTCAGCTCACCGCTGTCGGGAGAGGGGGGAAGGTCCGTCATCCCCCGATTGTCTCATGGAGACGTGTGGACAACCGTGCGAACGGATGGCTGGCACCCGGCTTGCCGAAATTTCTTTACCTAAGCTTTAACGTTGCGGCGCGGTGGAACGCTCCTCACGTCCTTCCCGTATTCGGGGGCATGAGCGCCCCCACTCCCACGCAACTGCAAGCGTCCTTCGCCGACATGTTTGGTCAGAGCCTCGCCGTGCTGACCCGGCCCAGCCCCGCCACCTTCGAGCGTTTCGAGCGCCGGGGTGGGCTGCAGCAGGCCCTGACCTACGTGCTGCTCGCGGCCATCGTATCGGCTGTGGTGGGGGCCGTGTTCGCGCCCTTTCACCCCGGCGTGACCTTTTTTGGCCAGCTGATCAGCCGCCTGATTCTGGTGCCCCTGCAGTTCGCGGTGTTTACGGGGGCCGTGTACTTCGTGGGCCGCAGCCTTTTCCGGGGCACCGGCACCTATCCGGAAGTGGCGTACACGTTCGCCCTGTTTTTCGTCCCGCTCAGCATTCTCGGCTCGATCATCGGCATTATTCCCCTGCTGGGTTGGCTGGTCAGTTTCGTGATCTCGCTCGTGATGATCTTCTTCGGGTATATGGCGGTGCAGTCCAGCGTGAACCTGAAAGACAGCGTGAGCGCCGCCGTGACGCTGGTGCTGGCGGGCGTGGCGCAGGGAGCCGTTACCCTGATCCTGCTTAAGCTGTTCTGAGCAGTCCCCCTGCACCGCAGGTGGCCAAAAGTGCAGTCTGCGACCGAGGTGGAGCCCGATGGGGCTCCACCTCCTTTCTGTTTCTGGCCTCCTCTACACTGCCTCCCATGACCCATGACCCCGCAGGCACCTCCCTCTCGCCTGATGACCGCGCCCGACTCGATCAGGTCTTCATGCAGGTGGTTCTCGACGTGCAGGCGCAGGTCCAGCAGACCCAGCCCCCGCAACCCGGCAACCTCGCTGCCATGTTTCACCGCGAGACGGTGAGCGACGCCCTTCAGGGGTGCGCCATGCTGATCGCCGGGTGGAACGAGAACCGGGTGGACGAGGCCGCCGTCACTCGCGCGGCCAAGTCGCTGCGGAGCCTGGGTCTCCCCGATCTGGCCGAGCGCGTGGAGCGGCTGCGGCAGATCGGGGAGGGGTAACGCGGATTGCGTGTGCCGTTGACCAACCTGAATCCCACCGGTCTGCCAACTCCACGCCCAGAACCCGTTTTCCTCCTGCTCGCTCCGCAGCTTTGCGAGTCTGCCTGGATTAAATCACTTCGTAAATGACCCAACCGGAGTTTGGATAAGGAGGCGCCAATCGCCCGACAAAGCCCCAGGGGGACTCTTTTGCGGTTTGACGGTTGGACTTTCAGGCCCGGTGCCCGTTTGGTGGACCCCACGTTCCTCTCACCCCCGGCAGGTACGCTGTTCTCACTCCGGGGGAGTCGCCGCCCCACCGCACGGTGGGGAGTGTGGAGCCGTCATTACGGATCAGAAGATGATCCCGGTTCCACACAGACAAAGGGCCAGACCTGGGCAGGGCGTGCCGTTTCACACGCTTCTGTCTCTGTCTGGCCCTTCCCTTGTGGCCATCTGGACAGCGCGCGAATGGCCTCACCCGGAAAGCAACCGGCAATGGAGCAACTGTTTCCCTGGCTTTTCGACCTCTGGCTCGGCAAACCGACGTGGATGTGGGCGGTGTTTGCGGCGCTGGTGGCCGCGCTGCTGGCCTTTGACTTGGGCGTTCTGAACCGCCGCAGGAGTGGGTGGCCGCAGGAAATCAGCGTGCCCACCAGCCTGAGGCTCAGCGCCTTTTACATCACCGTGGCGCTGCTGTTCGGCGGCTGGGTGTGGGCCACGCTGGGTGCGGGCAGCGGCATGGCGTACCTGACTGGCTTTGCGTTGGAAAAAGCGCTGGCCCTCGACAACATCTTCGTGATCTCGGTGATTTTCGGCGCGCTCGCCATTCCGCGTCACCTTCAGCACCGGGTGCTGTTCTGGGGCATCCTGGGCGTGCTCGTGCTGCGCGGCGTGATGATCGGCCTGGGCGCAGCCCTGGTCAGTTCCTTCGACTGGGTGATGTGGGTGTTCGGGGCGTTCCTGCTGTTCACAGGCGTCAAGCTGCTGCTGAATAAGGGTGAGGAGGACCACGCCCCAGATCTGGAACGGCATCCCACCGTGCGGCTCGTGGGCCGCGTGATCCCCATCAGCCCGAAGCTTGACGGCGAGCGCTTTCTCGCCCGTCTGCCTGACGCCGCCGGACGGCTCCGCGTCCACGCCACGCCGCTCCTCCTCGCGCTCCTGCTGGTGGAAACCGCCGATCTGGTGTTTGCGGTGGATTCCATTCCAGCCATTTTCGCCATCACGCAAGACCCCTTCATCGTGTATACCAGCAATATCTTCGCCATCCTGGGCCTGCGCGCGCTGTACTTCGCGCTGGACGCCTTGCTTCACCGCTTCTCGGCCCTCAAGCCCGCGCTGGCGCTGGCGCTGGTCTTTATTGGGGCCAAGATTTTCTACGCGCAGTTCTACGGCAAGGTGCCTGCGGCGGTGAGCCTGTCGGTCACGCTCGCCATTCTGGGCGGGGGCGTGCTGGTCAGCTTGTGGAAGATGCGGGGCAAGGGGGCGGCAGGGCTGTCCTGACCACCCGCAAACAAGCTGGCCTGGAGATGCCCTCCCGAGGCCAGCTTGTTTGGCGTGCGGTTACCGTCTGCGGCCCATTCGTCCCACAGCGAACCACGCGGCGGCGGCGGCCAGGAGGCCGACGACGATATACGCCCAGAGTCCGGGGCCTGGGCGCTGCTGCGCCACCACAGGCTGATCGTAGGTGATGCCGCTCAGCTCAGTTCCAGGCTGGACCCGGCTGGTCTGGACGTTGTTGACGATCACGTCCGGGCCGTCGAGGGCGTCCGCGACCCCCTCGACGGCAGTAAAGATCAGCGCGTATTTCAGCAGGTCTGCCCCGATCCCGTGCGAGCGGTAGTAGGTGGGCGGGTAGGGGTAGTACCGCCCCGCCGAGAGCTGGTAGGCGTACTGTCCGCTTCGCACGCCGCTGTACGTCAGGGCACGGCGGGGAACACCAGCGGGGAGACGGACGTTTTTCCAGGTGTTGAGCTGGGCCGGGGTCACGCCCGGCAGCGGAGCACGGTTGGAGGTAGAGGTGCTGCCCGCGCTGCTCCTCGTCGTACTGCCCTGCGACGAACTGGGCGTGCGGTATGGCGGTGTGGAGCGGGGCGCTGCAGACGTGCTGCCCCGCGATGAGTTGCGCGGCGGGGTGCTGTACGACGGCCTGGAGGAACTGGACCGTGAGGGCGATGAACGCGGCGCGCTGTAACTCCCCGAGCGGCTGGACCTTGAGCTGCCCGAACTGGAACGGCTGGAGCTGCTCGAACTGCGGCTGCCACCAAAACCCCCGCCACTGCTGCGGCGTCCGGCATCGGCCAGGCCCGAGGCGAGCGCGAGGGCGATCAGGAGCAGGGTCAGGGGACGCTTCATGCCTTCCAGGTACGGGGCGCAGACGACGTTGGTTCCTGAATCTGCCGCCCGGTCTACCCGCGCCGGTCCTCTAGCTGCCGACAGCAAACTGCAGGGTGAGCGCGAGAATCGCCGTGTTGTAGGCAAACGAGAACGAGGGTGTGTTTCAGGACCAGCCGCCGCGTCGCCTTGCGGACCACCTCCATCTCGGAAACGGCGAAGGTGGTGCCCACCATGAGGGCGAAGTCCAGCAGGTCCGGCGCGTCGTCCTCGGGAAAGCGCAGGCCTCCCGCGGCGTTCTCGTACCGCAAGAAGGCGTAGTGCAGCGCGAAGGCCAGGCGGGCCATCAGCCACGGCAGCACGGCGCACAGCAAGCAGAGCGGGACGAACAGGATGTTCTCGGCCGGGTCCAGGTGAAGCGCGGAACGGCAGGTGGAAACCGGCCACCACAAAACCGAGCAGGCTGGCGCTCAACACGAACGAGAGGCCACAGCAGTCAGAACGCCAGCCAGGGATGCTGCTCCAGCAGCCTTCGGCGTTCCGGTCTGACGGGCCCCGTACCCAGCCACACCCCGAGGTACACCAAAACCCACAGCAGGCCGCGTTCGTACTGCCCCGAGATACCCATATGCTCCGGAGCTCACCCGGCGCAAACCGGCGTTCTGCTCGCTGCTGGGCGCAACGCCGTCTCTGGACTAGACGCCCCCGCGTTCTGTGGGCGGGCCGGGACGTACACTCGGCCCTATGAAGTTCAGCAGCGTCCCCTTTTTTTATTGGTTCGGTTCCCTCCGGGCCTAGCGTCGGCGCTGCTCAGCACCCACCCCACCCGGAGAAAGCGAAAGCCTCCGGGTCTTTTTCATTCCCTCCCGCCCCAGAAAGGACCTCCACTGTCATGACCTCCCCGCAGACTGCCGCCCACCCGGGCCGTACCGAGAACCTCAACGTCACCGCCTTCACGCCGCTCGTCACGCCGCGCGCCCTCAAGGACGATCTGCCCCTGACGCCCGCCGCCGAGCGCACGGTGCTGGCCGGACGTCAGGCGGCGGCGGGCATTCTGCACGGCGAGGACGACCGCGTGCTGGTCGTGGTCGGTCCGTGCTCCATTCACGACTTCGGGCAGGCCGCTGCCTACGCCGAGCGACTGGCGGCCCTGCGAACACGGGTGGCGGACCGCCTGGAAGTGCAGATGCGCGTGTACGTGGACAAGCCCCGCACGACGGTAGGCTGGCGCGGGCCCCTGATTGACCCCGACATGATCGGCGCAAACGACATGAACAAGGGCCTGCGCTTGACCCGGCAGTTGATGATCCGCGTGTCTGAGCTCGGCCTGCCCGTCGCCACCGAATTGCTGGACCCCTTCGCGCCGCAATACCTCTTCGACGCCGTGGCCTGGGCCTGCCTGGGGGCGCGCACCACCGAATCGCAGACGCACCGCGTGATGGCGAGTGCGGTCAGCGCCCCGATGGGTTTCAAGAACGGCACCGGCGGCGGCCTGAAGCTTGCGGTGGACGCGGTGGTGGCCGCCAGCCGCCCGCACGCCTTTTTCACCGTGGATGACGACGGCCAGGCGTGCATCGTCCACACCCGCGGCAACCCGAACGGGCACCTGATTCTGCGCGGTGGGCGGGGTGGGCCCAACTACGCGCCGCAATTCGTGGCCGAGGCCGCAGGCCTGATGGAGGCTGCCGGGTTGCCCCCTGCCGTTATGGTGGACTGCTCGCACGCCAACAGCGGCTCGGACCATACACGGCAGGCGCTTGTGTGGCGCGATGCCCTGGGACAGCGCCAGCGCGGGCAGAAGGCCATCGTGGGCCTGATGGTGGAGAGCAACATCAACGCCGGCAAGCAGAACATTCCATCGGACCTCTCACAACTTCAGTACGGCGTAAGCGTGACCGACGCCTGCGTGGGTTGGGACGAGACCGAAGCCCTGTTGCTGGAGGCGCACGGGGTACTGGGCGGGTAGGGCCAGGCTCAGGGCTGGCGGTGGGTCCGGCGGGGCAGCTTGCCCATGACTTTCGCCCTGTCGCGCTTGGGAAGCGAACTTGAATGCGCAGTTGTCCGAATGGCGCCGCGCGTGGAAGGGCAGCCCTCACGGCTCTCCCCATTCTTCCCCATGGGCATTCGAGTTCGCCCGCCGGGCTTGGTCAAAAAGAAGTCCGCACTTTGACACCTGCTCTAGACGCCTTCTCCACGGTCTTCTACAAGTGTGCTTCCCCGTTCCAGAGGGTTCTCGGAGGGCATGATGGCCAGCAGAACGTCGTGCTTGTGAGGGGGCGCTGGAGGTGGAGAAGGCCTTACCGCAGAGCTGTTAGCAGGCGTAGTTCACGCGGTAGAAGCCTGCCAGTATCCACGCACCCAGGGCCAGTGGGCGGGGTCCCCATAAAGCCCAGCCGGGTTTTTGAAAGCCTCCGGAAGTCCAGAGATCGGGATTCTGGGCATTGGGCAACTACAGGCCAGGGCAAAAGAAGGAGCCGGGAGTGTTGAGAAAGCGGCGCTGTTCAGCGGAGGCCGGTGCTCCACCCGGAATTGTGCTGGTGGGTGTCGGCGTCCAGCGCACATCCAGAAAGAGGGCCACGTCGCGCTCACTCGTACACATACCCCGGTTCCGCGCCTGCCCCGTCAGCAGGAGGCGTGCGCGTTTGATTTCGTTGGGCGAGAGCTGCGGCGTTTGCCTGCCCTGCCCTTCGCGCAGGGCAAAGCGCCACAGCCAGGCCCGGGCCCAGCCTTTTGAGGAATCAGGGCCAGATAGGAAAGAGGCCCTGGCCGCGACGCGCACGTCCGCCGCGAACACCTGGTCACGCCGAGCGTTCGCCTCGTACAACTGGGTCGGGTTGGTTAACGTCATCTGATCTGCTCGGACCACCGCCACGTCGCTTCCTCCCACACCGGGAGCGGCACGATTGGCCACCCCCAGCGGCGTGGTGAAGATGTCACCCGGCAGTTGCCGGTTGGTCAGGCCTACGTCGTTCCGGCCCTTTACGGCGGGGTATTCGGCTTCCTCACGGGAAAAGCCCTCGCGTTCCAGTTGCGCCGCGCGGTCCATCAGGGGCGTGCGGCGCTCGGCGGCCATCTCCAGCCGCTCGTACCGGGGCAGGCCCAGGGTGACGTAGCGGTTGAGGGTGCGGCTCATGCCAGCGTCCGGCGGGGCATCAGGAGCGCGTTGACCACCCGCTGAAGCTTCTGCGATTCTGCCTTTCGGCGCTCCAGTTTCCGGGCTCCGCTGCCGGTCAGTCGGTGGACCTCGCGTGGACCGCCGCCGCCGGGCGTGGGGTGCCGCTCGCCCTCGATCAGCTTGGCCTTGCTCAGCCGCAGGAGGGCTGGATAGAGGGTGCCCTCGCCCACCGCGAGCAACCCGCCACTGCGCGAGCCGATATGGTCTGACAGTTCCAGCCCGTAGCGCGGTTGCTGCTCCAGGGCCGTCAGAATCACGAGGTCGATCATGCCGAATCTGAGGGGCGTCACGGTGGGTCTCCTTCATGCCTTGCAATGCAAGCCTGGCTATCCAGGGCATAAGAGAAGGGTGGTGTCAACCGACTTTCTTTATCCACACGGTCTTTTTTGCTGTGAGGCGCCACACTGGGTTCATGAGGCTGGTGGTAATGGGCGTGGCGGGCAGCGGCAAGACGGCGGTGGGGCAAGCGGTGGCCGCGCGGACGGGCTGGCCTTTTTTGGATGGCGACGACTTTCACACGCCGGAGGCGCGGGCGCGAATGGCCGTCGGCGAGGGCCTTCGTGATGCCGACCGCTGGCCCTGGCTGGTCCGGCTGTGCGGGCAACTGGAGTCCCGTGCCGATGTGGTGCTGGCCTGCTCGGCCCTGAAGTGGACCTACCGGGACGCACTACGCGGCGAGGGTGTGCGCTTCGTCTTTCTGAACGTGCCCGAGGCACTCTTGCGTTTACGGCTGGAACACCGCGCCGGGCACTACGCGCACGCTAACCTGCTGCCCTCGCAACTGGCCACACTGCAAGTCCCTGGCCCCGACGAGTTGGACGTCCTAACGCTCAGCGTCACCTTTGCCGATTCGCCAGAAGAACTGGCAGGGCGGGCGCTGGAAAGGCTGGCAGTGGCCCATGCCTGACAAACGTTCCCCGGCCAAACCTTTCGGTGGGGGCCGTCCGCCCTCGCAACGGCCCACCAAGGTCTGCGTGGCGTGCGGCCTGCCCTTTACCTGGCGCAAGAAGTGGGAGCGCGACTGGGAGAACGTCAGATACTGCTCGGACCGTTGCCGCGCGGTGGGCCCAAAGGAGCAGGCATGACGGCCCCTGCCTACGGCCTGGTGTGCATGACGGTGGGACCAGAGGTCCGCTTCCGTACGATCACGCTCACCAACTACCAGAAACTCACTCCTGCGGACCGGGAGGCCAAGCTGCTGGACCTCTACAGCGACAACATCCGCCGGGTGCGCGGCGCCGCCGGGTTCTGCGCGGCCCGAGGCATCCGGCTGTATCGCCTGAGTTCCAGCCTGTTCCCCATGTTCGACCTTGTGGGCGACGATACGGGCCGCGCAGTGCTGGACCACCTCGCTCCAGAAATGGAGCGGGCCGGATACGCCTTTGAAGACGCTGGAATCCGCGTGCTGATGCACCCCGAGCAGTTCATCGTGCTTAACAGCGAGCGCCCTGAGGTGCGGGCGTCGAGCCTGCGGACCCTGATCGCGCACGCCGGTACGCTGGACCGCTTCGGCTTTCCGCAAAGCACCTGGAACCTGCTGCTGCTGCACGGTGGCAAGTCAGGGCGTGCGGCGGAACTCGCAGCCCTGATTCCCGACCTGCCCGATAGCGTCCGCCTGCGCCTGGGTTTGGAGAACGACGAGCGCGCGTATGGCCCCGCCGAGCTGCTGCCCGTGTGCGAATCGGCCGGGGTTCCGCTGGTCTTCGACGCCCACCACCACGTCGTGCGCGAGAAGTTGCCCGATCAGGACGATCCCAGCGTGCGCGCTTGGGTACTCAAGGCGCGGGGTACCTGGACGCCGCCCGGGTGGCAGGTGGTCCACCTCAGCAACGGCATTGAGGGGCCGCAGGACCGTCGCCACAGCCATCTGATCTCACATTTCCCGCGCGCTTACGCGGACGTGCCCTGGATCGAGGTGGAGGCCAAGGGCAAGGAGGAAGCGCTCGCGGCGCTGATGCGCGCGCCTGGGGGCGCAGCGGCGGTGCAGACGGCAAAAGAGGCAGCGGTGCAGGAAGAGGCTGGGTAAGTTCGGATCATGCGTCCCGCTGCCCATCCTCGCCGCCACCGGGCTTCTCCTGAGCGCCTGCTCGTCGCCGGGCTGGGGCCCTGCACCTCCACGCTTCCGACCGTTCCGAGACCGAGTTGCGCGCTGTGCCGACGACGCTTGAAGCGGGGGGAAGTTGCCGCAGGTTTGGGCGTTGGCCCGGCACAACAACTTCAGCAGCGCCAATCCCAAGCCCTGTACCGTCAGCGTGACGGCCACGGCGGGCGACGGCAGCGCCATAACCGCAGGCGTGATGCCGGAAGGGGCCTGCCTCATTCGCGTGGTGGGGAAGCTTCACCCGGAAGGGCGACCCGGACGCCGCGGGGAAGCGGCAGAAGGTCATGCGTACCGCAGCGCAGGCCACGTCCTCTTTCCCAACGGGACGGAGAGGGAAGTCGCGGTGCGCCTGAGGTACGCCGCAAGGGATGAAGCTGCTGCGCGTGGCCCAGCCCCTGATGGTCTACACGCCCGGTTGAAGGCCCGAACCCCTGCTACCCTGAGCCGCGTGAACGTCGTCGTGTTCGACCTGGAAACCACCGGCCTCTCGCCCGAGCGCGACGGCATCATCGAGATCGGAGCGCTGCGGGTGCGGGGCGGGGAGGTGGTGGAGGCCGAACGCTTCGAGACGCTGGTGCGGCCCACCAACGTGGCGGGCGAGCGGCCTCCCATTCACTGGCGCGCCCAACAGGTCCATGGCATCACCGAGGCGATGGTGGACCGTGCCCCCGAACTTGCCCAGGTGCTGCCCGAGTTTCTGGACTTTGTGGGGGACTCAGCGGTGGTGGCGCACAACATCGGCTTCGATGGGGGCTTTATGCGGGCGGCGACAAAGCGGCACGGCCTGGTGTGGGCTCCCGCCGCCGAGTACTGCACGGTACAGCTCTCACGCCGGGCCTTTCCCCGTGAGCGCGCGCACAACCTCGATGTGCTGGCCCAGCGCCTCGGTCTGTCTTTTGAGCCGGGGACCCGCCACCGCACAGGGGGCGACGTGAAGGTCACGGCCCACGCCTTCGTGCGGTTGATGGAGCGGCTGGGGGTGGCGGGGTAGGGGCCGGCCGGTACGCTCCAATTCCCTACTTCCGCGCGGCGCTGATCTTCGGCACAAACACGATGGCGTTGGGGACCGGACGGCTCCACACCGTATTCAGGTAGCCGCCCAGCCCCGCGTAGCCGCCCACGACATAAGCGGTGGCGCTGCTGCCGCTGTCCAGCCGCACTGCGTCGTCCACGCCAGCGGCAGCGAGGGCGGCGGCAAAGGCTTCCGGCGTGCCGTATTCCAGGTAGGCGATGGTGGGCTGGCCGTTCAGCACCCCGAACGCCACCTGCCGGGTGGGTCGCCAGATACCCGCCGACGTATCAAATACCTCGCGTACAGGGTTGAGCACCACCTTGCCGCCCTGCACGAGCAGTGGTCCGGCACTGAGGGCGTCTTGCACCCGTTCCCACGCCGCTTCGGGGGTCTGCCAGTTCAGGTCCACGTTCAGACGCTCGCCCGCTGCCCTGGGCAACTGCGGAAAACGCGCCGGATCGAAGGTAAAGGCGAGGGTACCCCGGAGCGGCACATTGCGGCCAGTGACCGCCCGCGTGACCGTGGTGGCGTTCGGCGTGAGGTACAGCGTCGTCAGGCCGTCCATTCCTACCGCTGTATGTCCGTCCCCCACAAAGGCGGTCAGGAGCTCCGGCCGGGCCCTCGGGCCCACCGTGTTCACCTTCACGCTGCCGAATGATCCACCCAGGATGTAGCGCGGGCGGGGGTAACCAAACAGCGGCGTGCCCTGGGCAGGAAAGCCCACTGTGGCCCGACGTTCCAGACTGGGCGCCGTCATCAGGCCGCCCACGGCCACGAGGTCTACCGGCAGGCTGCTGGCGGTATCGAAGTAGCCGCCGTTCACGCCCGCCACGCCGCCCGCTGCCTTCACCATGTTCGCCACGTCCTGCGCGGTGCCCAGCGGGGCCGTGACCACCTTCGGCTGGAAGCGGGCCGAATCAAAGCTCAGCAGGTGCAGGCCACCCCGGGCGCGGTACGTGACCCCTTCGGGCAGGGCGTCGGGGTCAATAGGCGGCGGCACCCGTGTGTCGGTCTGCGTGGTGGTGTCGATAACCACCCGGTAGGGGTCTTCCAGCGTAAAAATCTCGCTCGTACCACCGCCCGTTTTCAGATGAACGGTGGTCTGCGCGGCGCTGCCCTGCACGCCCGGTTCGATGCCCAGGGTGTCGCCGCTCGGCAGCGTCTGGCTGGAGGCGCTGGAAGCCACGCCGAGCAGCACGATGCTCAGGCCCGTGCCCTCGCGCATCACCTGATGCGTGGCTTGACCGCTGAGTTCCAGCACCACCCGCTGCACCTCCACAGTGCGGTACAGCGTGCGGCTGATGCGGACGGTATCGAGGTGGGCCACAGAAGTGATCTGCGCGGGCGGTGGCGGGGTGACGGGTGGAGGAGGGGTAGGCCGGGGAGGCGCTGTCGGGGTGGGCGCGGGTGCATTCGGTCCCGGCGCCGCTGGGGTGGGAGGCGTAACGCTGGGTGGAGGCTGCGCCGTCTGGGTTTGCGCTTGTGCTGGCTGCGGCAGGTCCGGCGAGGGCGGCAGCGTGGCCTCCGGTTCCTGGGCGGGCGCGGGAAAACCCAGCAGGTTCGGCGTGTCGGCGATCACCCGTACCCCCAGCAGGCGCAGGGCGGCGAGGGGGACGTACAGGCTGGTGCCGACGCTCTCGGGGGCAGGGAGGCGCGTGCCTGGGGGCAGCTTGAAGCCCACCGCCCGCCAGCCTCGCCCCGGGGCGTAGCGCAATTCGCGGGACCCGTACAGGAGCCGCACGTCGTCCGGGTCATTGCGGACCGTCACGCCCAGGCGCGGGAGGGTCCACACGGCCAGGGCCTCGCCGCCGGGGAGGGTGTGCGAGTCCACGGCCGCGGCCTGCACCTGGCCGCCAACGGCCACCGGACGGGCCCCCGCGCCTGCCGTCAGCGCCAGAAGTGCCGTCCAGATCAGTCTTACAGGGGGTGCGGGCAGGTTCACGGGCGGGAGTCTAGCGGTCCCCGGACCGGGGCGGGTGAGGACCGCGCCGGGGTACGGAGCGGTGTTGTCAGAACGCCGCATGAAAGAGGCTCTTATACTGCGAGGGCCATGATTGAACCCACCCTCGCCCTGTATGGGGAAGCCTTCGAACGAGTCGACCGCCACCTGGAGGAGTTGCTCAACGCCACCGGGGTGCGCTACTGCCTGCTGGTGGACCGTAAGGGCTTCGTCCTGTCGCACAAGGAAGCCCTGTGGGCCCCTCGCCCCCCCGCGCTCGACAGCGTCGCGACGCTGGTGGCGAGCAATGCCGCCGCCACCGCCGCGCTGGCGAACATGCTGGGCGAGCGGACCTTCAGCGAGCAGATTCACCAGGGCGAGAACGGCACCCTGTACGTGGAGTCGGTGGGCGAGCAGACGCTGCTGACCCTGATTTTCGACGCCTCCGTACCGCTGGGCCGCGTGAAGGTCCATACCAAGAAGACCATCGCCCAGCTGGCGGTTATCCTGAAGGAAATTCAGGACATGCCCCAGGTACAGTTCAGTGAGGACTTCTCACAGGGTGCCTCGGCGCTCCTCGACGACCTGCTCGGCTGATTCGCAAGGAGGCAACATGAGCACCATCAACTTCGCGGCGCGCGAGATCAACTGCAAGATCGTGTACTACGGCCCTGGCATGTCCGGCAAGACCACCAACCTCAAGCACGTCTTTTCCAAGGTGCCCGAGCACCTCCGGGGTGACATGGTGTCCCTCGCCACCGAAGACGAGCGCACCCTGTTCTTCGACTTCCTGCCGCTGGACCTCGGCACCGTGCAGGGCTTCAAGACCCGCTTTCACCTGTATACCGTACCTGGCCAGGTGTTTTACAACGCCAGCCGCAAGCTGATTCTGCGCGGCGTGGACGGCATCGTCTTTGTGGCCGACTCTGCTCCCAACCGGCTGCGGGCCAACGCCGAGAGCATGCGCAACCTGCGCGAGAACCTCGCCGAACACGGCATTGACGTGCGTGATGTGCCCATCGTGCTGCAGATCAACAAGCGCGACATCGAGGGGGCGCTGCCCATAGACATGATCCGCGCCGTGATCGATCCCAAGAAGGAACTGATCATGTTCGAGGCCACGGCCCACACCGGTGGCGGCGTCTTCGAGACCCTGAAGAGCGTGAGCCGCCTGGTCCTGGACCGGCTGTCGAAGAACAAGTGAGGCGTTAGCCGTTAGGAAAAGAGAAGGTGGGGACGCCACAACCGGGTCCCCACCCTCTCTTTTTGCTGTTCCCAACCCCTCCTTCCTAATCCCTCACGCCCCTACACGTCCCGCCGCTCGAAGGCATACACCGCCATCAGGGCAAAGCCCACCGTATAGATCAGCAGCAGCACCAGGGATTCCGGGATGCTGCGCTGAAGTTCGGGCGTTCCCAGGCGGGTGTAGAGGTCCAGGTGCGTGGTGAGCAGCAGGCGCTGGAGCCCCTCGGGAAAGACCACGAGCAGGCGCATGATGTTCAAGGTCGCCAGGGTGGCGAGGGCCGCGGCGGCGGTGTTGAGGTACAGCACCCCGAACAGCAGCGACAGGGCCGCCACCGGCATCAGCATCAGCATGGCGAGCAGGCTGCTGTTCAAGACCTGCCCCAACGCGCCTGCCGCCGTCAGCGGGCCGATGCCCACGAAGTACCCCGGCCCCAGCCCAGTGCCGCCCTGAAAGCCGCCCAGGCCGTGCGTCACGCCTGCGAGCAGCGACGCTCCCACAAGCGCAGCCACCAGCAGTACGGGGAACATCAGCGCGACGATCAATTTGCTCACGATGATGCGGGTACGGCTCACCGGCCGCAGCAGCAGCGGCGCGAGGGTGCCCCGGCTGACCTCCGCGCCAATCATTTCCGCGCAGGTGATTGCCAGAAAGAGCGGCAGCAGAAACTGCACGAGTACGCCCAGGCTGATCGCCGGGAGTTGCCAGCCGCTGACGAGCGCCACATTTTGCAGCAGCTGGTTGAGGCGGGGCGCGACGAGCCACAGCACGGGCGTGAGCAAGCACACCAGCAGTGCGAGCCGGGCGCTGCGCGAGCCGAGCAGTTTGCGAAATTCCAGGGCGACGAGGGTCAGCATCGGTCGGCTCCAACAGGCATGGTGGGGAAAAGGGGATGCATCAGGGCTGCTCCACGCGGGCGCGGTAGTACTCGTACAGGTCGAACAGGTCCGGGCTGGCCTCGAACACGTGCATTCCAGCAGCGCTGAGGTGCGCGATGGCTTCGGGCATGTAATGCTCGTCGGTCAGGTGGGCCACGGCATAGGGAGCGCGGGTGGTGACCTGCTGCACGAAGGCCAGCCGCCGCAATACCTCAGCAGCCCCTCCCGGATCGCTGACGCGGAAGCGGTAAGCCGTCTGCCGGTCTTTGAGGTCCACCGTATCCACGAGCCGCCCGCCGCTTAGGATGCCCACCCGGTGCGCGTAGGTGGAAATTTCGCGCAGGTGGTGGGTGCTCAGGACCACCGCGCAGCCCTGCTCGGCCAGGTCCGTCACGATCTGGTGGATCAGGCCGATGCCCAGGGCGTCGAGACCGCTCGTGGGCTCGTCCAGGATCAGCACCCGGGGCGAGGCCAGAATCGCGCTCGCCACGCCCAGCCGTTGACGCTGCCCCAGCGAATATTCGCCCACCTTGCGGTCGGCCATGCGTGTGAGCTCCAGCAGCGCCAGCACCTCACGGATGCGGTCCCGCCCCACCGGCTGACCCCCAGGCGTCATGGCGGCGAGGTCCGCGTGAATCTGGAGGTTCTGCGTCCCGGTGAACTGGGTGTAGAAGCGTGCAGGAGCCTCCACCACCGCGCCGAGGTGCGCGCGGGCGCGTGAGCCGTCGTTGTGAACGTCGCGGCCCATGATCCTGACCTGTCCACCTGTGGGGTAGGCCAGGCCCGTCACCGTGCGGATCAGGGTGGATTTGCCCGCGCCGTTGGGGCCGGTCAAGGCGTAGACCTCGCCGGGGCGGACCTGGAGGTTGATGTCGTGAAGGATGGCCTGGGAGCCGTACTTCTTGTGCAGCCCGCGGACCTCGATGGCGGGGGCCGCTGGAGGAGAAGCGGGGTCGGCTGAGGCAGCCTGGGCTGGGGTGGTCACGCCTTCCAGCGTAACGCCTGGCACGGCGGTTGTGCCGCCCATGTCTCGGGAGGGCGAGTGAGGGGTTGTCTCGGGAGGGGTTGGGGCTTCGGAGGGGGCGGCTGTGCCTCGGGGGAGGTGTCGCCGCTCGTGCGCCCCCTGTTTCAGTCCCCCTGGCTTCGCATGGCCCGCTTTGTTCCGCAGGAGAGGGGGGGTGAGGCCCATCCCCCTGGAGCGTTTGTCAAAAAGGGGACTTCTTTTTGACCCGGCCCGGCGAGCGAACTTGGATGCGCATGGGGAGAATAGAGCCGTGAGGGCTGTCCCTCCACGCACGGCTCTATTCGGACCAATGCTCTAAAACTTCCCGAACCGTGTCAAACGGAAGGGCACTTCGGGCGGCATTCCCGCCTGGAGGCGGTCGAGCTGTGGCTGCGTGACCACCATGTCGTTGCCCACCATCGTCAGCGTCGCGGGGAAGCGCAGGCCGTTCAGGGGCTCTTCCAGCATGACCTTGCCGCTACTGGAGTCGGCGGAGAGCGTCACCTTGCTCACCACCTGGTCCTTGTTGCGGGCCACGTACAGGGCCTTGCCATCAAGCAGCAGGCCGTCGCCGTGCATCAGGCCGCCCATGACCTTCTTGACCGCCTTCGTCCGCAGGTCGATGCGCCACAGGTCACCCGTGTTCGTCTGCATCGCCAGCAGGTATTTGCCGTCGGCGGTGGGCACGATGCCGTTGAGGTTGACCCCGGGGCCGTACTTGATGGGCGTTTTGCCCAGGTCCAGCCACGCCGTCAGGTTCAGGTGGCGGTCCACCCGGAAGATCACGGGGCGGCGGCTGTCGGTCACGTAGACGTTGCCATCCGGCGCGGGCGTCAGGTCGTTGATGTACGGCATGGGACTCTCGGGCGTCTGGAGTACCTTCAACGTCATGCCGCTGCTGTCGAGAATGGCGACTGTGCCCTGCTCGCCGCCCGCAATCCAGACCCGGCCCTGTCCGTCCACCTTCAGGCCCAGGGCGATGCGGCGGCCCAGCGCTCCGCCCTCGCTGAACTTGCTCACCGCCCCCGTGGAGGCGTTGACCGCGTAGATGGTGCCGTTGGTGGCGCTGCCGGTGTACAGCACGCCCTTCCTGGCGTCGTAGGCCACGCCCTCGGGGAAAGAGAGGTGATCGGGCAGGGGGTAGTCGCGCACGCTCAGGCCACCCCGCGTAATCACGCCGCAGCGGATGCGGGTGCCGGACTTGCCCGCTGGGTCGCTCTTGTAGTCGTCCGGGTTGGCGTGGATGACCAGCGAGCGGTTCAAGATGCCGGTCATGCCCGTCAGACTGAGCTTGTCGGTGGTAAAGCTCGCCCTGCCAACGCCGTCCGCGCCCACCGTTAGCATCGGCAGGTCACCGCCATGGCCGTACTTGTTGCCCGCCTGGGGGTCGTCGTGGTTCTTGCTCATACCGGGGTCGAAGTGACCGCCAGCACCGCCAAAGGGGACGACGGTGTTTGTGGCCGGGTCCACGCCGGGGGTGCAGCGCCCGTACTCATGGACGTGCATGCCGTGGTTGCCCGCCGGAAGGCCGCGCGCCTCCACACTGACCTGCACGCCCATCCCGGCCTGCGTGAACTTCGCCGTGCCCACCACCTGTCCGGCCTCGTCGCGTAGGGCAGCAGTGGCGGTCAGGGGGGTGCTGGCCGGGGCCATCATCATGTCCATGCCGCCCGCGAGGACCGAGCCGCCCACCGCACCCGCGAGGGCCAGCAGGCCCAGAACCTTTAGCCTGTTCGTCTTGCCCTGCATCACTGGCCTCCCGTGTAGCGCACGCGGTAGATCACGCCGCTCTGGTCATCGGTAAACAGCAGGCTGCCGTCGGTGTACACGGCCACGCCCGCCACGCGCCCGAACTGCTTCCACTGCCCGCCTTCCTCAAATACGAAGCCCGTCACGAAGGGCGTGATGGAGGTGGGTTTGTTGGCGTCGTCGAAATTCACGCGCGCGATCTCGTAGCCACTCGGTTCATTGCGGTTCCAGGAGCCTCGGTACGCGATAAAGGCGTCGTTGCGGAACTCGGCGGGAAACTGGGCCCCCGTGTAAAAGGCCATACCGATGGCTGCGGCGTGCGCGGTGTAATTCAGGACGCTGCCCACGGTACGCGAGCAGTACTCCTGCTTGGTGATCTTGCCGGGGATCTGGCTGGAGTTGGTGTAGGGATCCGGGTTCTTGTCGCCGTAGCAGAAGGGCCAGCCGTACACCTTGCCGCGCTGAATGACGTTCAGTTCCTCCGGGGGAATGTTGTCGCCGTGCCAGTCCGAGCCCTGGTCTGCGCCGTACATCACCCCGGTCACGGGATGCCAGCCAAAGCCGACCGTGTGGCGCAGGCCACGCGCGTAGACCTCGCGCCACTGGCCATCCGGGCGAATGCGCAGGATGGTGGCTTCCTCGGGGTTCTGGGTAGGGGCGTCGTTGTTCGTCGCGCCGAAACTCGCGTACAGGTAGCCGTCCGGGCCCCACTTCAGGTTCCGGGCCGGGTGCTGCCCAGCGTCGGGAAAGTCCTTGGCGAATACGCGGGGCATGCCCAGGGTGCCGTCTTTCGCCATATCCATCACCCAGATCATCTTTTCGCCCACCGCGTAGAGCTTGCCTGCTTTGACGTCCATGCCGTGAACGAGGGGCAGGTTGGAAGCCACCTGGCGGCGCTCGCCCCCGTCGAACCGGCCGTCCTTGTTGACGTCCTTCATGTACCAGATGTCGTTTTGTTGTCTGCGTGACAGGTACACGCCGCCGTCGGGCATCACGTACAGCATGCGGGCGTTGCCCAGGTCTGTCGCCATCACGGTAACGGTGAAGCCTGCGGGCACCTTTACCCGCGCGAGCTTGTCGGGGGTGAAGCCCAGGGCCACGGGCTCGTTGCGGGTCGCCGTGACGGTCGCGGGAGGCTCGGGCGCAGGCAGGGGGCGGGGATTGGGGGGCGTGTTGTTCTGCGGAAAGGGACCGGTCAGGGGCACCGAGGTCTGGGCCACGGCGGACAGCAGGCCGGTCAGCGTCACCGTCAGGGCGGCGAGCAGGGGTTTACGCATGGGTGAATCCTCCACCGTGCAGCATCACATGGAGGGAAAAATCCCAATTTCATTCCCGCTCACCTTCTGAGTGAGGGTTCTGGCTTTTCTCAAGGGGTAGGGCTTCAAGAAACGCGGGTCCAAACGGTACGGCCTGAAGGAGCAGGGGGTCAAGAAGCGTGGTCCTCCAGCTTCACGAACAGGGGCAGATCCGAAGGAGGCACTGCCCCCACCTCCACGGCCCGCCGGTACAGTTCGCGCACGGCCCGCTCGCCTTCCTCACCGAGGTCCAGGCTCAAGGCGTTCACGTACAGGTCGATGTGCGCCCGCATCACGTCGTCGCTCATCTCCAAGGCGTGCTGGCGGATGTAGGCCATCGGTTCTTCAGGATGGTCCTGGGCGTATTCCAGGCTCGTGCGAATGGCCCGGTTCAGCTGCTGTTGCACGCCCAGGGGCAGATCCCGCCGCACCAGAATCGCGCCCAGGGGCAGTGGCAGGCCCGTCTCTCCCTCCCACCAGGCGCCGAGGTCCAGCAGCCTGGTCAGGCCGTGCTGCGGATACGTGAAGCGCGACTCGTGGATGATCAGCCCCGCGTCCACCTCGCCGCGTTCGACGGCGGGCATCACCTCGTCGTAGCGCATGTGGGAGAGGCGAACTTCCGGGTAGGCGAGGCGCAACAGCAGCTCGGCGGTGGTCTGCGCTCCGGGCGACGCCACGAGCCGCCCGTTCAGGTCACCCAGGACCTGCCGCGCCACGACCAGCGGCCCCACGCCCCGCCCGAGTGCGCCGCCCGCCCGCAGGGCCACGTAGCGGTTCATCACGTCGAAGTACGCGCGGTAGCTGATCTTGGTGATGGGGAGCCGGCCCTCGCGCGCCCACCCGTTGAGCGTCTGTACGTCCTCCAGCACCTCATGCACGGGCAGGGGCGAGGGCACGCGGCCCGCATGCAGCGCGTAGAAAATGAAGGTGTCGTTGGGGCAAAACGAGTAGCCCAGATCGAGGGCGGGCGGGGTGACCATCATGCTGCCCAGGGTACGCCCGGCCAGCCGGGGCAAGCGTCACCGCCGCATCATCCGGTCATCAGCGTCACCGCTTACGCTGCCCGCATGCCCCGATTGCTGCTGGCCCCCGTCCTGCTGGCCCTCACCATGTCTTTGCCCTCGCCCGTCCTGGCCGGAGCCGCCGAAACCAGCGTCCCGCTCTCGGTGGGCGGCTGCGCGCCCGACTATGTTCGCCCCGACTTCCGGGCGCTGGAGCGTGGCCTCGCCCTGGCCCGCCTGAAATGGGCCACCGCGAAGGTGAAGAACTACCGCTACGACTTCGCGCAGATCGCCGCGCCTGTCGCCTTTCCCACCGCCCGCGTGACCGTGAAGGCGGGGCTCGTGCAGGGCGTGGGCCTGGCTCCGGGCGAGCAGGGGGAGATTGGGGGGCAGGCGCGGGCGACAGTGGAAGCGCGGTTCGCCGCCATCGCGGAGACGCTGCGGCTGCAGCGGGGGCAGAAATGCCCGGCTGTGGAGGTGGCGTATGACCCCACGGACGGACATCCAACGCGGCTGTATAGCGGTTCGCGCGCGGCGAATATTGCGGATGGGTGGGGGGAGTGGCGGGTGACGAACTTTACGCGGCTGTGAGGGGAAGGGGCGAGGCGCCTTGCTCCGGTTTCCCCCTGCCCCCCTCTTCAGGCAGCCCTGCGGATACCCTCCCCGGGGGCCCTCCCCGGGGGCAGGGGAGAGCAGCGCTGCGCTCGGCAGACTGAGGGAGCACCCATTTTGCTCGGCGGCGCCGCTCAACGGAAGCGGGTGGATGTGCGCGTTCAGTTGGAAGGGGCCCGGGCGCCGCGCGTCGGGGGCGGCCTTCGCGCGAGTCTCAACGTGACGTAAGAAGGTGAGGCGTGGGTGGTGCCGGTCGCTCCTCCCCCTTGCGGGGAACGGGAACAGCCCGAAGAGGGGGAGCGGCCTCTCCTTCCTACCCCACCTCCCGCAGCGCCTCCCGCGCCGCCTCCGCATCCCGCGCCAGTTGCGCCTTCAGTTCGTCCAGCCCGCTGAACTTCTGCTCACCGCGGAGCCTCGTGAAGAATTTGACGTCCATCTCCTCGCCGTAGAGGTCACCGTCAAAGTCGAAGAGGTGGACCTCAAAGCGGCGTTCACGTCCATTGACCGTGGGGCGGAAGCCCACGTTGGCCATGCCGTGGTGGCGCTGGCGGTGATGGGGGCCACGCTCAGTGATGGCGACGATGGCGAAGACGCCGAGGGGCAGGGCCTTGCCCTCGGGCACGCGGATGTTGGCGGTGGGCCAGCCGATGGTGCGGCCCAGTTGGTCACCGCCCACCACCACGCCCTGAGCGTCGTAATGGCGGCCCAGCAGCCGGTTGGCGCCGTCCACGTCACCCGCCTTCAGATACTCGCGGATGCGGGTGCTCTTGATGTCCTCGCCGCCAAGCTGGTGCATGGGCAGCGTGACCACCTCGCGCGTCACCTCACGCAGGTCTGCCACGCCGCCCGCGCGGCCCTGCCCGAAGTGAAAGTCCTCGCCCACCACCAGAGCGCGGGGGTGCAGGGCGCGCAGGTCGCCTAAAAAGGCGTCCTTGGGCCGGGCCGCGAATTCGGGCGTAAAGGGCACAGCGATGGTCTCGTCGATGCCGTAGCGGGCGAGCAGCTCCAGTTTCTCGGGCAGTGTGGACAGGAACTCCACGCCCTGCATCAGCACCCGCGTGGGCGGATCGAAGGTGTAGACCACGGTGGGCACGCGGTGTTGCCGGCCCTTGGCCTTGAGTTGCGCGAGCAGTGCCTGGTGGCCCAGATGCACCCCGTCAAACGACCCGATGGCGACGACCGTGTCCGTGTCTGGGCGCTGGGTGGGGGAGACGTAGGTTTTCACGGCCGGATCACTTCCCGCCCGTCCGTTGCAGGCCGAACAGGGCTGCGGTCACGGTGCTGGCGCTGCCCTGTACGGTGCCCTCGCGCAGACCCTCCAGAACCGCCGCAGGTGTCATCCACAGCAACTCCAGCTCCTCGTCGGCGTCCTGGGGCAGTTTGCTCTCGCGGAGGTTGCGGGCCTCGAACACATACAGCTCCTCGTCGCAGAAGCCGGGGCTGGAATAAAAGCGGGTCAGCAGCGTCATGTCGCCGTCGAAGCCCACCTCCTCCTGCAACTCGCGCCGCGCGGCCTGTTCGGGCGTCTCGCCTTCGTCAATCAGGCCCGCAGGAGCCTCCACCGTCGCGCCACCGATGGCCCGGCGCTGCTGACGCACGAGCAGCATCTCGCCCGAGTCGTTCAGCGTCAGGATCGCCACCGCCGGGGCGTGCCGCACGATCTCCCACTTGCCCGCCTGCACCTCGAGGCTCACGATGTGCCCGCTGTAGACCGTTCTGGTGTCCCCATCGCTCATGGGGGCACTGTAGTGCAGCGCGCCGGGGTGCGGAGCAGGGGGAAGCTCCGCCGTTCGGCCTATCGAATCTGGCGCAGGGCGGGTTTAGGGTGGAGGGGATGCGAGGAGCCGGAGTCACCGTGAACAAGCTGCGCTGAAAGCGGCTTTGTTTCTCCACGCGCCTGGCGTCACGCCGGGCCGCGTCCCTGCCCTGGTCCCGTTCACACGTTCCCGGAGGTTCCCATGACCCTGACTGCCCCTTCCGAGGCGTCTGCCGGCCCGTCGCCGGCCGCCTCTTCCCGTGACCTGAGCCGTCATCCCGTTGCGCTGGACGTGCAGCACCTCGTCAAGGGGTTTCGCAAGAAGACGGGCGGCAGCCTGCTGCGCCCCCAGTACAGCGAGAGCCGCGCCGTGGACGACGTGACCTTTCAGGTGCGGCGCGCAGAGATCTACGGCGTGCTGGGTCCCAACGGCAGCGGCAAGAGCACCCTGATCCGCGCCATGAGCACCCTGCTGATTCCCGATTCCGGTGAGGTCACCGTGTTCGGACTTGACGTGGTGCGCGATGAGGCGCAGGTGCGGCGGCTGCTCAACCGCGTGTCGGTGGACGCGGCCTTTTACAAGAAGCTCTCGCCGCGCGAGAACCTGCTGTATTCGGCGCAGCTCTACGGCCTCTCGCCCGAGGTGGCCGAGGAACGCGCCCTGGAGACCCTGAAACGACTGGGCCTGAAGGAAAAGGCTTTTTACGAGCCGCTGGAGGAGATGAGCCGCGGGATGCAGCAGAAGGTGGCCATCGCCCGCGCCTTCCTGACAAGCCCGGTGGTCGTGCTGCTGGACGAACCCACCACTGGGCTGGACCCGAAAAGCCGCCGCGACGTGCAGGAGTTCGTGCTGGAGCTGCGCGACGTGCACCAGGCCACCATCATCCTGACCACCCACGACATGCCGGAAGCCGAGCGGCTGTGTGACCGCATCGCCTTTATCTCCGGCGGCCGCTTCGTGGCCGAGGGCACGCCCGACGAACTGCGTGCCCTGGCCGGCGAGGGCAAGAGCCTGGAAGACGCCTTTATCGAGCTGACCGGCGAAGATCTGGAAGAGAAAGGCGAGGAAGAACCGTGACGGTACCCCCCCCCACCCCCGCGTCCGGTTCTGCGCGCACCCGCCCCGGGACCCTGGGCCACCAGCTGCGCGCCGCCTGGGCCTTCGTGTTCCGCGACTATCACCTCACCCGGCGGTACTGGTCATGGGTGCTGGTCTTTACCTTCTACGACATGGTGTCGGCCGCCAGCATCATGCTGATCGGCGTAGCTGCCCATAACCCCCGCCTGACCCTGACGCTGCTGCTGGGCGCCGTGATGTGGTCCTTTCTGGGCCGCCTGTTTGGTGAGATCGCCAACAGCATCAGCTACGAGCGCTGGGAAGGCACCATCGAGTACACCTTCATGGCTCCGGTCAGCCGCCTGACGCACTTGGTGGGGGTCAGCCTGTTCGCGGGCGTGTACGCCCTGCTGCGCGGCGTTCTGGTGTTTCTGTTTATGGGGCTGTTCGTGGACATCGGCGCGAGCCTCTGGCAGGTGGTGCAGTGTCTGGCCGTGTTCGTGGTCGCCAGCCTGGGCTTTATGGGCATCGGCCTGATGGCGGCCGTGCTGCCCGTCATGAGTACGGAAAACGGCGCGCAGGCCACCAACATCATCCAGGCAGTCTTCCTGCTGATTTCCGGGGTGTACTACCCCGTCAGCGTGCTGCCCGCGTGGTTGCAGCCGGTCAGTGCGCTCTCGCCCGCCACCTACGCCCTGAACGCCTGCCGCAAGGTCCTGGGCGTGAACGGCGCCGCCACAGTCATCGAGCGTGGCGTTCCCCTGGCCGGTGTCCTGCCCGAACTGGGCATCCTGCTGCTGTTCGGCCTGGTGACCATTCCACTGGGCCTGTTCGTGTTTGGCCGGGCCGAGACCTGGGCCAAGCGCACCGGGAAACTCAAGCGGGCGGGATAGTGAGGAAACGCAGGGGCAGAGGGCGAAGATTCCTTGGCCTTCTGCCCCCTGCCGCACGGTGTCTGTCAAACTGTCCCCATGTTCACCCGCGCAGATCTCGAAGCGCGTGAGGCCGCCACGCTCGCGCCCTACGCGACCCTGAGCCGCGGGTCCCGGGGACGCGAGTATCCCGAACCGGAAAGCAAAACGCGCACCGCCTTCCAGAAAGATCGGGACCGAATTCTGCATACCACGGCCTTTCGGCGGCTGGAGGCCAAGACGCAGGTGTTTCTGCACGTGTCGCTGCGCGGTGGGCCTGGAGATCACTACCGCACCCGGCTGACGCACACGCTGGAGGTGGCGCAGGTGGCCCGGTCCCTCGCCCTGACCCTCGGCCTCAACGAGACGCTGGCCGAGGCGGTGGCGCTGGCGCACGATCTGGGGCATCCGCCTTTCGGGCACGCGGGCGAGCGGGTGCTGGACGCGCTGATGCGTGAACATGCGGGTGAGGGTTTTGACCACAACACCCAGGCGCGGCGTATCGTGACCCAGCTGGAAGACCGCTACCCGGACTTTCCCGGGTTGAACCTGACCCACGAGACGCTCGACGGCCTGAACAAGCACCACCGTGCGGACCTGGGGTCCCCCAGCCTGGAAGCGCAGATCGTGGACGCCGCTGACGCGCTGGCCTACACCGCCCACGATCTGGACGACGGCCTCAGAAGCGGCCTGATCACCCCGGCGCAGCTGGAAGGGCTGCCGCTGTGGCAGGGCCTGCTGGCCCGTGTGCCCGTGCAGTCGCCGGGCCTGACCGAGCGTGACCGCCGCACCCTGCACCGCGAACTGCTGGGCGAGCTTACCGGGGACCTCGCCCGGGCCAGCGAAGAGGCCATCCGGGACAGTGGGATCACGGGCGCGGCGGAGGCGCGGGCCTTGCCCCGGCGGATCGCCTACAGCCCCCAGATGGAAGCGCAGTTGCGGGACACGCGCACCTTCTTGCGGGACAACCTCTACCGCCACTGGCGGGTGGAGATGCAGGTGGAGCAGGCGTCGCGGCTGCTGGAACGGCTGTTCACAGCCTTTCTCGCCCGGCCCTCCATGCTGCCGCCGGGTCCGCGGGCACGGGTGGAGCAAGGCGGCCTGCCGCGCGCGGTCTGCGACTTTGTGTCGGGCATGACAGACCGCTACGCCGTCGAGACGCACGCCGCCCTGACCCCGCCCTGAGCGCACCTGCCCACCCGCGGTCTCCCGGAGCATGAGAGGGTACAGGGATGAATGTAAATCCTCTCACTACCCGGGAGACGGCCCAGATGGGCGTCGATCGGCGGGGCCGGCGAATTGCGGCAGGCCTGACGGCCCTGGCCTCGTGGGGCAGTGGAACCCGGGGCTGGAACGGCTGACGCTGGTTGGAGCCTGGCTCGCGCTGCGCCTGCTCGCGCAGCTGAAGCTGCCGCAGGTGGTTCGGCTGGAGACCCACCCGCTGTCCTTCGGCGTGCTGGTTTCTGACGGCTGTGGGCCGCTGGCTGGCCCGGGTGGTCGCGCACGGGCAGGGCCGCGCCGTCCCCCTGTTGCCTGAGGCAGGGGTGCTGGACGGCTGGTTTCTGCTCACGCTGGCGCTGGGGGCGTTTTCGTGCTGCGCGGCCTGCCACTGCTGCTGTCCTTCAGGCGCTGGGTCCCGCTCCGCTGGAGGTGGATGCCGTGCAGGAGCGCGGAGCGCTGCTGGGGATACTGCTGCTGCTGACGGCTGCGGCGTTGCTGATCGGATTGATCGCCTGGCCACGTGGCTTGCCTTGAATGTGGCGCAGGTGCTGGACGGCAACCGGCTGAATGGAAGCGGGCCCCTTGTGGTGGGCCTCTGGACAGCGCGGAAGACCACCGTGCCGCCCCCCGTGAACCTGCGCCCGTAGGGAGTCACTCTCGGGGTGGAGCCACCTCTATCCCCGCCGCCTCCAGCGCCTGGCGCAGGTCCCGGGCGAGTTCGGCGGCCTCGGCTCCGTCGCCGTGGAGGCACAGGGTCAGCGCGGGTATGGGCACCTCCTCCCCGGTCACCGCCGTCGTCCGTCCTTCGCGGGCGATGCGGACGCCCTGGGTCACCGCCCAGGCGTGGGGCAGCAGCGCTCCGGCCTGGCCCCGCGGCCACAGTGAGCCGTCCGGCGCATAGCCCCGGTCCGCGAAGCCCTCGCCCACCGGGGTGAGGCCCAGCTTCTGCGCCTCTTGCAGCATCACGGACGCTCCGCCGGCCAATCCGAAATAGAGGGGAATGTTCGAGTCGGCGGCGGCCCGCGCAATCGCCGCCGAGAGCGCGGCATCCCTGGCAGCCATGTTGTAGAGCATTCCGTGGGGCTTGACGTGGTGTAGCCGGACGCCCTCGCGCGCCGCTATAACCTTGAGCGCCTCGATCTGCTCCCGTACGAAGGCCGTGACCTCATCGGGAGAGAAGTGCATTGCCCGCCGGCCGAAGCCCTCGCGGTCCGGAAAACTGGGATGGGCTCCCGCCGCCACCCCGTATCTGGCGGCCAGCCGCAGGCTGTCGCGCATGGTTTCCGCGTCGCCCGCGTGCCCTCCGCAGGCGATGTTCGCGCTCGTGACCGAGGGCATGACCGCCCCCTCGTGCGCGCTGCCCTCGCCGAGGTCCGCGTTGAGGTCGATGCGGCTCATCCCTCGCCCGCCCGTTCGGGGAGTACGCGTTCAGGAAGGGTTCTTTCAGGAAGGGCGAGGGGCACTTTCGGCTCCGGCAGCGGGCAGGCCGTGACCCGCCCGTGCGGCGAGACGGCCAGCACCTGCCGCTCGGCCAGCGTCCAGATCGCCCGGTGAATGCCCATCTCGGCCTCGGCACTTCCCGAGGGGGCCAGGGTGTCGAGCAGGGCGGTGTAGCGCAGTTCGCCCACCTCGCCGCCTGCCCAGGGCGTCACGCCCACCACGCGCGAGAGCACGCGGCGTTGCTCGGGTGTTTCCGCCAGGGCCAGCAGTGCCCCGCGCGCACGGAGCCGGGTCGCGCGGGCTTCCCGTTCCTGTCGCCGGGCCGCAAGCAGCGCGGAGACGGCCTCGGGTGGCTGTGCGCCTTGCCGCCCGTAGCGTTCTTCGAGCAGGTGTTCCAGTCGGGTGTCCACCCGGGCCCGCGTCGCCCCGCGCAGTTCCTCGGCCCGGCCGCGCAGCTCCGCGCGGGCGTCCTGCACCCGGGGGTCTTGCCACACGGCTGAGGCGGCCCGGCGGGCGACGGCGCGCAGACCGCCTGCCCCTTCCGCGCCGTCCTCCCCTCCGTTGTCCTCCTCGGTGGCGAGGTGCCGGGCCAGGCGCATCATGTTCCGCAGGTTCATGGCTCCACTGTAGTTCTTCCTGGGAGGCGCGCTGGGGAAGGTGAGGCGGAATTCAACGCTGCCCGGAATACCACCAGCGCAGCGCCGCTTCCGCTTGCCACAGCGCACGTTCCTGCTCCCGCAGCGCCGTCCTGGCCTCGTCCAGGTCCACCGCCCTCAACCTCACCCGGTCTCCGGCACGCAACTGCCCCAGCCGGGGCAGGTCCACGCTCGCCACCACCACCGGTGTGGGATAACCGCCGTGGGTACCCGCGTCGGGCAGCAGCAGGATGGGTCGTCCGTCCGGGGGAAGCTGCACCGCGCCCGGTACGTTGGGTAGGCTGACCCGGGCCGGATCGTACGGGGCGGTGATCTGGCCATCCAACCGCGCCCCCATGCGGTCCACCTGCCGGGAGACCGCGAAGGGCAGCCTGAGCAGCGCCGCCAGCAGGTCCGGCGTGGCCTCGGGGGTGGACAGCGCCCGCAGGGTCACGTCCGGCCCGGTGGGAGTGAGGAGGTCCGGCGACAGAAAGGCGCGGGGAGGCGTGGCGGGCGGTAGGGAAGACCATGTGAGGTGGTCTCCAGCCCGCAGCGCCCGTCCCTCCAGCCCCCCGAAGCCCGAGCGGAGGTCGGTGGAGCGGCGGCCGAACACCTCCTGGCCATGCAGCCCACCCCGGAAAACAAGGATTGCCCGCGCGCCCCTCGGCGTTCCGCCAATGCTCAGGGTCTGTCCCGCCTCCACCCGAACGGCCCGGTTCAGCGGGAAGGGCTGGCCGTCCAGCCGCGACTCGAAGGGGGCTCCACACAGGGCCACCAGGGCGTCCGCCCGAAAGCGCAGCGTCGGCCCGGTGAGCGTCACTTCCAGCCCGGCCGCATCTGGAGGGTTGCCTACCAGGGCGTTTGCCAGCCGCAGGGCCACGGTATCCGCCGCGCCGCCCTCCGGCACGCCCAGGGCCCTGGCGCACCGCCCCGCGCCTTGTACGGTGGTCTGCAGGCCAGGGCGCAGGACTTCGAGCCCCGGACCGTCAGGCACGCGCCACCTCGAAGCGCACCGCGTCGCCTGCGCGCCACAGCACCGGCTCGGAGCGTTCCAGATCGAACAGGGCCGTGGATGTGCGCCCGATCAAGCGCCAGCCGCCCGGCGTCTCGCGGGGGTACACGCCCGCCCAGGGGCCACCTAGCGCCACGCTTCCGGCGAGCACGCGCTCGCGCGGGGAGGCCAGGCGGGGCATCTGCAACTCCGGGGGAAGGCCTGTCAGGAAGGCGAAGCCGGGGGTAAAGCCCAGAAAGGCGACTTCCAGCCGCAGGGCACACAGGGCGGCCACGAAGGCGGGCACGTCCAGCTCCACGTGCTCCGCGCACCACGCCAGGTCCGGTCCACCGAAGGTCACGGGCAGGAGGTGGGTCCGGGGCGTGACATCCTCTTCCCCCTGAAGCCCGGAGAGCCGCACGAGGAGGGCCGCCGTCAGCGCCGCCGCGTCCGTGTGCAGTGGGTCATACCGCACCGTCAGCACGTTCAGCGCAGGCACGGCCTCGCGTACACCACGTATTGGCCGCCGCGTCAGGTCGGCGAACAGGGCACGGGCCTTGGGCGATTCCAGCATCAGCGCCGCGTCTCCAAAAGGCTGAATGCGGGGCGCGTCGGCGTCGGGCATGGGGGCATCATTTCACGCGCTGGGGCAGGGGGCACCGTTCACCGCCGGAACAGCGCCGCCAGGGGACCCTCCAGCGTCAGCAGGAGGTCCAGCAGCAAGGAAGCCTCCCGCGTCGCGTTGGGCAAACCGCTCGTACAGCCGCACGTACGCGAGCAGCCCCAGCACGAGGGCCCCCAGCAGGATCACGACAGCGTCAAGCGTCATGTCCACAGTACGGGGACCGCTCCACAACTGTTCCCGCCTCCACCCTCTTCCCGCTACGCTGCCCCCATGACTGCCCAGCCTTCCGCCCGGGCCTTCCGGGCCATTGCCGTGCAACCGCAGTGGAGCGCCGCCGACTTTACCTCCGCGCAGGCCTTTCGCGCCTGGATGCGCTCGCAGCTGGAAATGGCCCGGCCCCACCTCGCGCCGGACCGGCCCAACCTCGTCGTGCTGACCGAACTCAACGGGCTGCCACTGGTATTGCGGGGCGTGCCGTTGGCGGCGCGGGTCGGCACCTTCGAGCGGGCGGCGGCGTTGCTGTTTCTGCGCCACCTGCCCCGCGCCCTGCCGGTGTTGCTGCGCGAGCGCGTTTCGGCCATCCGCGCCCTGCAACTGGCCTTGAGTGCTGAAAATACGCGGCTGTACCTCGAAACGTGCCGGGACCTCGCCCGCGAGTACGGCGTTTACCTGTGCTGCGGGTCTGCGCCTATCCCGCGCTACCGGCTGGAGGGAGACCGCCTGGTGCGTGCGCCGGGCGTGCTGCACAACGAGGCGGTGCTGCTGGACCCCGGGGGCTCGCTCATCGGCGTGACCGACAAAGTTCACCTGACGCCCGCCGAGGAGGGGGACGGCGTGGACCTGACGCCTGGACCGCTGGAGGAGCTGCGCGTCTTTCCCACGCCCGTGGGTGACCTTGGCGTGGGGATCAGTCTGGACGCCTTTCGCGCGGACGTGATCGGGAGATTGGAGGCGCAGGGCTGCACCGTGCTGCTCCAGCCCGACGCCAACGGTGCGCCGTGGACGGCGAAGGAGGGGCTGCCCCCCGATCCCGCTGATATCCGGGACCAGCCCGTCGCGTGGTTGGCGTCGAGTTGGCAGGCCAGCACCGGGGGCCGGAGCATTCGCTACGCGGTCAACCCGATGGTGGTGGGTAACCTGCTGAACCTGACCTTCGACGGCCAGAGTGCGATCACGGGGCGGGTGCAGGACGCGCCGGAGCCGCGGTCCTACGTTCTGACCACGCCGCGCTCCGGTTTTCTCGCCCTGCTGCCCTGGGTGGCGGAGGGCGACGCCGAGCAGCTGCGCGAGTTGGGGCGGCAGCGGGCGGCGGGGAGTGGACACGCGCGGGAAAATGAGTACCGCACGGGCGTGCTGCATGCGGACCTGACACTCCCTCCGGAGACCGTGCCTGCGCCGCCCCGCACCCCCCACGAGAAAGCGCTGGCGGCGCTGCTGACCGGAGGGGCAGCCCTGCCCCGTTCCCGCTTTTCGGGGTGGCAGCGCCCGGCGGCCGTGCTGGCGCTGCTCGCGCTGGGATGGGTGGGCCGGCGGGTTCGGCGTCGCCCAGAGGGGTAAGGGCCAGAAGGCCGGAGCGGATGTCCCCCCACAGCTAAAGTTTTGTTGAGTTGCTGTCATGCAGCCCGCACGGAGCGCGGCTAAGCTATTCGGCGTGTCTGCTCCGCTGCTTCCCCACGAATCCGCTCGTCTGGCGGCGCTGGGACGGTACGGGATTCTGGACACGCCGCCGGAAGAGGCCTTCGACCGGGTGACCCGCCTGGCGGCGAGGGTGCTGAACGTGCCCGTCGCGCTGGTCAACTTTGTGGATCGCGAGCGGCAGTGGAGCAAGGCCTGTTACGGGGCGTCTCCGGGTGAGGCGCCCCGCAAGGACGCCTTCTGCACCTGGACTGTGTTCGGTGAGGACGTGCTGGTGGTGCCGAATGCGCGTCAGGACGGCCGCTTTGCCCAGCTCGAGAGTGTGCAGCGCGGCGAGATTGCCTTTTACGCGGGCGCGCCGCTGATCACCCCGGAGGGCCACGTGATAGGCACGCTGTGTGTGTTGGACCGCCAGCCGCGTTCGTTCGGTCCGGGCGATGAGGAAACGCTGCGGATGCTGGCGGCCCTGGTGATGGACGAGCTGGAGTTGCGCCTGCGGACGCAGGAACTCGTGCGCGCCCGGGATCACGCGCAAACGCTGCGCGACCTGGCCGAGCTGATGAATGAGCCGCTCGCGCCGCGCGACATGAGCCGCCGGGCGCTGGCCCTGCTGCACGGCCGGATGGCGCTGGACTGGTCCGGGCTGCTGCACCTGCGCCGCAGCGGGCCCTCGGTGATCAGCGACCGCATGGGCGAGGGCGGCGCGGCCTTCGGGCTGCGGCTGCGCCGGCGGCTGAACCTTCAGGCCGATCCGCTGTGGGCCGCCCTGGCTGTGCGGGACCGGCTGTTTCTGGACGGAGCGCCCGCCATGCGCAACAAGTTTCCCCACCTGGCCCCGGACGAACTGGGCAGCGTGGCCTGGACCCACCTGCATGTCGGAGGCCAGGGCCAGGAGCAGGAGGGGCCCTACGTACTGCTGCTTGCCCGGTTGCGTTGCCCTGCTCCCTGGACGCCCGAGGACCGCGCGCTGCTGGACGCCGCCGCGCGCAGCGTGGGCATCGCGCTGGAGCGTACCCGGCACGTGCAGGCGCTGGAACGCGCTGCCCTGACCGACGCCCTGACCGGCCTGGGCAACCGCCGCGCCCTGGACACTGCGCTGGACGAGGCGGACCGCCGCCACCGCCAGACTGGCCTGGGCTACGCGCTGGGCATCGTGGACCTCGACGGCATGAAGCGTGTGAACGACGAGCGCGGGCACGAGGCTGGGGACACCCTGCTGCGTGAATTTGCGGGGCAGCTCGCCGCCGTCCCTGGCCTGGGGGCCTACCGTCTGGGCGGCGACGAGTACGCGCTGCTGCAACGGCAGACCCTCCCCGCCGACGACTGGGCCGCCACGGCCCGTCAGGAGCTGCGGCGGGTGGTGGCGGACGCCGAGCAGCACGTGCAGGCGCAGGGCTACCCCGCCGGGGCCTCGCTGGGCGTGGCCGTGGTGCCTGAGGACGCTCCCGACGCCACCGCCGCCCTGCGTATCGCCGACGGCTGGATGTACATCCGCAAGCGGCAGCGCCGCCCCGAACGCAACGCGCCGGTGCGGGTACAGGAACAGGAACCCGAAGCCTCCCGCTAGCCGGGCGCTACCCTGGGCCGCATGGCCGCCATCCCCCACATCCTTGGCCTCGATCACGTCGCCATCGCCACCCCGAACCTGGAGGCTGGGTCCGCCCCCTACCTCGCGCTGGGCCTGACCCCCGAGGGCCCCGACGAGGAGGTGGGCGGTCAGGGCGTCTGCGTGCGGGCCTTCGTGGTGGGCGAGACCCTGATCGAGCTGCTGGCTCCCACCCGCGAGGACAGCCCCATCGCCACCTTCTTGCAAAAACGCGGTCCCGGCCTGCACCATACCGCCTACCGCGTGGCGGACCTGGACGCCGAGATAAGCCGGTTGCAGGCCCTGGGGGCGCGGTTTCTCTCCAACTCGCCTTCCCCCGGGCGCTCGGGCACCCGCGTCGCCTTCCTGCATCCCAGGTGGGGTGAGGGCACCCTGATCGAACTCGTGGAGCATCCGGCTGGGCGTGTGGGCCACGGCTGAGTGGGGACGTGGCGGCCGGGAAAATTCTCTTGCTTCCTCCTCCCGAGGAGTTCGGGAGAGCCGCTTGCAATGGGGGGGGGAGCCCGCCCTGTCCCCCACCATCTCCACCATCCGTTCATCCTTCAGCTTGGCCTGCCTCGGCAGTGGGGAACGTGGCAGTATGGCCCGCGCCGCGCGGTTAAGCTCCAGGGCATGACACGCGCTTCCTCCTCAGGCCCGCCCTCCTCAGGCCCGCCCCGTTCGGTGGAGACGGTGGGTCCGGTCCTGCGCGCCCTGGAACAGCTGGACCGGGTCCTGCTGGGCAAACCCGGGCAGGTCCGGCTGGCGGTGGCCTGCCTGCTGGCGCGCGGGCACCTGCTTATCGAGGACCAGCCGGGCGTGGGCAAGACCACCCTCGCGCACGCGCTGGCCCGCACGCTGGGGCTGTCGTTCCGGCGGGTGCAGTTCACGGCGGACCTGCTGCCCGCCGACCTGCTGGGCGTCAGCGTGTGGGACGCCCGCGAGGCCGCTTTCCGCTATCACCCTGGTCCGATCTTTTCCGAGGTGCTGCTCGCCGACGAGATCAACCGCGCCACCCCCAAGACCCAGGGCGCGCTGCTGGAGGCGATGGAGGAGCGCACCGTCTCCGAGGGCGGCGTGACCCGGCCCCTGCCGGAGCCATTTTTCGTGATCGCCACCCAGAACCCCGCCGCCTTCGTGGGCACCTCGCCGTTGCCTGAAGCGCAGCTCGACCGCTTTCTGCTTACGGTGACGCTGGGCTACCCCGATCCACGCGCCGAGCGCACCCTGTTGGAAACGGGCGGGCGGGGTCAGGTGGTCCGTGACCTGCCCCCCGTGCTGGACGTGCCCGCCCTCCTCGCCGCGCAGCGGGACGTGGATGGCGTTCACGCCGCGCCCCCGCTGCTCGATTACCTGCAGCTGCTCGCCCGCGCCACCCGCGAGCATCCGGCGCTTTCGGTGGGACTGAGCCCCCGGGCGCTGCTGGCGCTGCTGGCCGCCGCCCGCGCCTGGGCCTACCTGGCAGGCCGGCGCATGGTGCTGCCCGAGGACGTCCAGGCGGTCTTCGCGCCGCTCGCCGTTCACCGCCTGCCCACCCGCGATCCAGCGGTGCGGACGGGAGACGTGCTGGCGCGAATTCTGACGGACACGCCGATTCCGTAGAGCTGCCCGCCGTCCCCCGGAGGCCTCCCCCATGAGCCAGCTGTCTTCTCCTTCCAGTTCCTTTGCCCTGCGGCCCACGCGGCTGGGGCTGGTGTTTCTGGGCCTGATCCTCATAACGCTCGTCGGGTGCATCAACTACGCCCTGAGCCTGGGCTACGCGGTGACGTTCCTGCTGGGAGGTATCTGGGTGGTCACGGCGGCACAGGCCAACCGGGCAGGGCGGGCCGTGTCGGCCACGCTGGACCCGCCGCCCGAGGCGGTGGCGGGCGCTGAAGCGGCCTTCACGGGCCGGGTGACCAGTGCGGGGCCGGCCTTTCCCGTGATTGTGCGCGTGCGTGCGGAGGGGCAAACGGTGACGGCGGCCCTCCAGGTGCCCACCGGGGGCAGCGTGACGCTTCCGCTGCCCGTGTCCGCACGAGTGCGGGGGCCGCTGCACCTCGCCGGAGCGGAGGTGGCGGCCCTCGACCCGCTGGGGCTGTGGGAAGCTCGCCGGTCCCTGCCTGCACCAGAAGCGCTGACCGTGTTCCCCGCTTCCGAGGTGGACGCGCCGCCCCCCCTTCCCCGCACGGTGTCCGGCGCGGGCGAGGGGCTGCGGCGCACGCGCGGTGACGAGGACTTCAGTGGGCTGCGCGCCTACGTCCCCGGCGACTCGCCCCGGCAGGTGTCGTGGCGGCACGCGGCGCGGACCGGGCAATTGCTCACCCGCGAGACCGACGCGCCCGCTGGGACGGTGCTGGCCCTCGACTGGGCCGACACCGCCGATCTGCGCGAGTACGAGGCGCGCGTGTCCCGGCTGGCCGCGTGGGTGGGCGCGGCGCGGCGTCTGGGTACGCCTTTTGCGCTCATCCTGCCCGGCGTCACGCTGTCCGCCGCCGCCGGGGAAGGGCAGGCCCGCGCGGCGCTGGCAGCCCTCGCGCTGCAGCCGCCGCTGCCAGCGCCGCCAGCGCCTGAGAAAAAATCACGGCCCACGCAGCCCCTGTCCGCCGGGCCGCTCCGGTTCACGCTGTTCGCCCTAGCGGTGGCGCTCGGACCCGCCGCCCTGCGCCAGCCCATCTGGGTCACGCTCATCGTCGCGGCGCTGCTGGGGTATACGGCCGTCCGGACCCTGCGGCGGCTGCCCGCCATTCCCACGCTGCTGCTGGGGCTGCTCGCCGGAGTGGGGATCGTGGGGCTCAACGCCGGTTACGGCACGCTGGTGGGGCGCGACGCGGGGACAGCCTTTCTCGTGCTGCTGGTGGCCCTCAAAGCCGCCGAGACGCGCGCGGTCCGCGACGCCCGTCTGCTCGCCCTGCTGGGGCTGTTCGTAACCCTGACGCATTTCTTCTTCAGCCAGGGCCCTCTCGCCGCCGCCCACGCGGTGCTCAGCGTGCTGCTCCTGCTCGCCGCGCTCGGGGTGTGGACGGGGGGAGGGGAGGCGGGCCATCCCCTGCGGACCTCGGCCCGGCTGGCCCTGCAGGCCGCGCCCCTCGCCGCCCTGCTGTTCGTGCTGTTTCCCCGGCCCAACGGCCCGCTGTGGCAGTTGCCCATTCAGGACCGTGCCCAGACGGGCCTGGCCGATCAGGTCACGGCGGGCGACTACGCCAACCTCGCCCAGAACAGTTCGGTGGCGTTTCGGGCTGACTTCACTGGCCGCCTGCCAAAGCCCAACGAGCGCTACTGGCGCGGTCCGGTGTACGAGGGTTACGACGGGGTGCGCTGGACCCAGGTGCGGGTGGGCAGCCCCTCGCCCACCGCCGATCCTTTCGGCCCCAGCCTGTCCTATACCCTCACGCTGGAGCCCAGCGGCAAGCCCTGGCTGCTCGCGCTGGACCTGCCCACGGCAGTACCGCCGAACGCCTTCGTCACGAACGCTTTTCAGGCAGTCACTTCCCGGCCGGCCACTTCGCGCACCCGCTACAACCTTCAAAGCCGTGCGGCGCGGCTGGGCGTGCAGGAAAACACCCAACGCCTGCAATTTGACATCCAGCTTCCGCGTGGTGAGAGCCCGCGCGCCCTGGCGCTGGCCCAGGCGTGGCGTTCCCTTCAGCCTGCCGCGCGGGTGGAGGCAGGGCTGAGGCTGTTGCGCGCCGGGAACTTCCGCTACACCCTCTCGCCGCCCGCACTGCCCGAGCGAAACCGCATCGACGCCTTTTTGTTCGGCACCCGTCAGGGCTTTTGCGAACACTTCGCCTCGGCCTTCACGTTCCTGATGCGCGCTGCGGGCCTGCCCGCCCGGATGGTGGGTGGCTACCTGGGCGGTGAGGTCAATCCGGACGGCGGTTACCTGATCGTGCGGCAGCAGGACGCGCACACCTGGACGGAGGTCTGGCTGCCGGGGCAGGGGTGGGTGCGGGTGGACCCCACGGCGGAGGTGGCCCCCGCCCGCGTGAACGCTGGCCTGGGCACCGCGCTGACGCAGCCGCGCGCCGCCGCGCCGCCGCCCACCACACCTCTGCGCCGCGCCGCGCTGCGCTTCGACGCCCTGCAGACCCGCTGGAACACCTGGGTGGCGGGGTACGACGGCTCGCAACAGCGCGCCCTGCTGACCCGCGCCGGCATCGGCCAGGTGGGAGGCACGACTTACCTGACTGTGGCCGCGGTCCTGCTCGCGCTCGCGCTGCTCCCCGCCTTCGCCCTGGCCCGCCTGCGCCCCCGGCCTGCAGACCCGGCCTCGCGCGCCCTGGATGACCTCACCCGCCGCCTGCGCCTGCCCCGCGAACCCGGTGAGACGCCCAGCACCTACGCCGCCCGCGCCGCCCTTCATGCCCCCGAGCAGGCCGAAGCCGTCCTCGAGGCTGTGCGCGTCTACCACGAGGCCCGCTATGCGGAAGACGGGGATGGAAAAGCCCTGCGAGAGCTGCAGGGGGTCGTGCGCCGCATCAGGCCAAAGGCCAAAGGTTAGCGCAAGCGGGAGAATGGCGCCGCGCGTGGAAGGGCACCCCTCACGGCGCCATTCTTCCGCTTGCGCATTCATCGCTCAAAAAGAAGTCCTCTTTTTGAGCGATGCTCTAAAGGACCTCACTGCCCCTCCCCGCTGCCGTCTTCCTCACCCAGCAGGGCCAGGCGCTCATTGGGGGTCAGGGCCGCCATCACGCGGCGCAGCACCACGTCCACGGCCTGATCGGCGCTCTCGTCCAGGGTTAGGCCGTCGAGCAGGGGCACGTCCTCGCGCGCGGCAAGCGCTTCGAGTTCGTCCTGCATCCCCCGAATCTCGCGGAAATAGTGCATGTAGCGGTGCAGGGGGCGGTTGGCTGATGTCTCCTGGTCCCGGGCCTGGAAGTGCCGCCTGTGCTCGTCCTCGTTGGGTAGGGTCACGAGCATGGGCACGATCAGGGCCCCAGCGTAGTCGGCGGCACGCAAGTAGCCGGGGACCAGATGCACGCCCTCCAGCACCAGGCTGGTGCCCTCCTCAATGGAGCGCCGCGCCACGGCCCCCACGCCGACGCTGACCTGCGCCACCTGGTCCCGAAAGCCGGCGAGCAGCTGCTCCCGCGAGGGCGTCTCGGGCCGGGGATCACCGGGCGGCAGCAGCGCTTCCCAGGCGTTGAAGGTGCTCGCGTGCAGGCCGGGGACGAGTTCGCGCGACACCACGGCCCGCATGACCTCCCGGATCGAGTCGGTGCTGATGACCCGGGTGATGCCCAGGCGGTAGGCCACCTCGGCGGCCAGAAAGCTTTTGCCAGTGCCCGAGACGCCGCCGAGCAGCACGATGAGGGGCCGTGGCGGGCGGCGGATGACCCGCAGGAGGCGGTAGCGCGCGCTCACGTCGGGGCCCACCTCGTCGCGCAGCAAGGCCTCCACCTTCTCCCGCACGGCCTGCCGGGTCACCACCCGGTCCTCGTGACCGCGCAGGTCACGCTGGGTCACGCGCGCCACCTTCCTGGCCACGTCGGGGGCCACGCCCGCCGCGAGTAGCGACTGCACCAGCAGCCCTTTGGAAAAGGGCACCGGCGCGCCGCCCGACGCGCTGACCACCCCCAGCTTGCCGCGGTTGCCTTGGAGGAAGCGGTAGGTTAGGCGCAGGTGCTCGCCGTAGCGCCCCACCAGCGTCTGCTCGATCAGCGCGTCGAGGTCTCCCACACTCAGCTCGCGCACACCGCGTTGCCGCAACCGCACGTCCACCTCGCTCGCGGTGCCGTAGGCGTCCCTGGGCGACAGGCCGGTGTCTTCCAGTGTCCGCGCCAGCACGCCCCGGCTGAAGGGCAGCGTGCCCTTTTTCGCCTTCACGAAGATGTCGAAAAAGGCGGGCGTCTGCGCTGCGGCGGCGCGCGCCACTTCCTCACCCGCCACCTCCCGCGCCACCTCCACCATCAGCGCCTGCAGGTCTGCCGGAGACACGGGCGAGCGGCGCGCGGCCCGAAGTTGCTGTTCCACCCGCCGCGCGGCGGCCGCCGCCACGGGGCCGCTCGCGCCGGCATTGACCAGCGACTCCACCACCAGCCCCCGGCTGAAGGGCCAGTGGTGCTGGGGGCTACCCACCGTGAGTTCGGGTTGCGTCATGCGGTCCACCTCGGCGCGGGACCTGCTGGCCGGAGAGTCCTGACAGCCGGGCCGGGGGGCATTGTAGGGGCTCAGTGGGCAAAAAGAGAAGCGGATGTGGACGCTGTGTCAGCTCGCGCCCGAACCGCCCTCACGCTTCAGCGCCCCCTCAAGCAGCAGGTCCAGCGCCAGGCGCGTTTCCTCCTGCAGGGTGCGGTCCGTGCCGTAGGCGCTCCAGCGCAGCGCCACCATCAAGTAGGTGTCGGCGATCAGGTTGCTGATGCGCTGCAGGCTGAGGTCCGTGCGAATCTGCCCGGCCTGGTGTAGGGGCCGCAGGATCAGCTCGATCACCTTACTCAGCGGCAGCGCCTGGTACGCGGTGCGGGCGCGCTCGGGGTTGGGGTTCATCACCTCATAGGCCAGCGGCGGAAAGAGGTCCCGCTCGCGGCCGTTTTCCTCAGCCAGCTCGTGCCAGACTTCGTACAGCACGGTCAGAGGCGCTGCGCCTTCCTGCAGGCGGGCCTCGGCCTTGTCGCGCAGGCGCTCCATCACCTCGCTGCCGTAGTCGAGCAGCACCGCTTCCTTGTAGGGGTAGTAATTGAAAAACGTTCCGCGCGAGACGTTGCTGGCCCGGGCAATGTCGGTGGCCGTCGTCGCCTGAAACCCCCCCCGCTTAAACAGGTCGAGCGCCACGGAGTAGATCCGCGCGCGGCGGCGTTCCTTCTGGCGTTCTCTCAGCGACGACGCATCCATGATGAAACTAGGTATAGCGTCTTCAGTCCAAAATTGCACCACGTCCAATCTAGAGGGGAGCAAGGCAACTGGCCAGATGTGGAGAGGCCGTAGAACAACCTCAACGCCATTTGGGGAAAACGCAACACGTGGGGCCAGCGCGCCCCCCATGCTGAAGCCATGAAACCCGTCACTCCCCGCCTTCACGGCTTCCTCGACTACGGCTCCTGCGCGCTGATGCTCGCCGCGCCCCACCTGTTGAAACTCAGCCCTACCGCGCGCAAGGTTTCCTACGCGCTCGCCGGGTCCTACCTGCTCGTCTCCGCCCTGACCGACTATCCGCTCGCCATCCGCCGCGAGATTCCCTTTCCGGTCCACGGCAAGACCGAACTGTCCACCATTCCGGCGCTGCTGCTCACCGCCTCGCTGCAGGAGGGCAGCCGCGAACGCGCCTATTTCCTCGCGCTGGCGAGCACGGTGGCCGGGGCATACGCGTTGACGGACTGGGAGGCGAATCCGGACAGCTGACGCGCGGAGAGCCGCCGTGGCCATCTACAAACGAAACCCCGCCGCAATGGGCGGGGTTTCGTTTGGGCATCTGCTTTAGCCCTGCGTCTCCGACGTCGGCAGCCCGTCGTCGGTCAAGCCGCCGGCCGTCCCGAGCATCTGCTGCGTCTCCGCGTACGCCATCGGCAGCGGCGGCGCGAGCACGGGCTTCTGGCCAAAGGGCTGGGCGGGGCGCAACTCGAACTGCCCCAGGCCGTCCAGCGAGGGGCCCTCGGTAAAGCGGCCCTGGGGCGGCGTGGTGCCCTCGATGCCCGGCGCGAAGTAGACGTAACTCACGTCGCGTACCTCCTCCTCCAGCGGGAAGGAGTTGGGAATGGGCAGCACGCCCTGGTGGCCGCCGAGTTCCTCGATCACAGCCAGCCACTGCTGCTGGTGCATGGTGTCGCGGGCGATCAGGAAACGCAACATGTCCTTCATGCCGGGGTCGTCGGTAAGTTCAAAGAGGCGGCAGGCCAGGACGCGCCCGGTGGCCTCGGCTGTGGCGTTGGCGTACATATCGGCCGCGAGGTTGCCGCTGGCGTAGATGTGCGAGCCGTCGAAAGGCACGCCGTTGGCGTCCGAGGCCAGGGCCGCCATGCCTGCCGACAGGAACTGCCGTGGGTCCATGCCGCCCATGACGGCCTCGACCATGGGGTTGGCCTTGGCGGCGGCTTCCTGCGCGGCGCTGCCCGCGCCCTCGAGGTTCAGGGCGACGGCGGTGGCGAGCATCTCGATGTGAGCGATTTCCTCGGTGCCCGTCGCGAGCAGCATGTCCTTGTACTTGGCTGGGCCGCGCGCGCCGAACGACTGAAACAGGTACTGCAGGCAGACGCGAATCTCGCCCTCCACGCCCCCGATGGCCTGCTGAAGCATGCGCGCAAAGCGGGGATCGGGCGTTTCGACGCGGACCGGATACTGCAACTTGCCGTCGTAATAAAACATAGGGCTCCCTCCTGTCCGCCTTCGCGGTCAGTCGGGCCATTGGAACAAACCCCCCACCCCCACCGGATGAAGTCTGCGTCAGCAAACGCAGAGCAAAACGGTGGCTGGTCTGGGAAAGAGGTGAGGGCTGCTTTATCCCCTCCGGAGAGGACAGGCCGGCGCAGCCCTCACCCTGAAGGCAGGACAGAGGCCGGAAGCGTTCTCCCGCCCCCGGCCTTCTGTTCTGCGCCGGGCGTTAAGGCTCGAAACTGTCCTGAAAAGCATAGCGGTCGCCGCGTACCCAATAGTTCACGTAAGACACCCGTTTCGCCCCGCTGTAGGTGGTGCGGCGCAACAGGAAGGACGCCGTGCCCAGGGGAACGCGCAGCAGGTCCGCCTCCTCCTGGCGCAGGTTAACGGCCTCCAAGTTCTGCTCCACGCGCGTAAGGGGCACGCCCAGCGCCACCATGACCTCATGGACGCTCTCGGCGCTGAGGTTGTGGTCCAGCAGGCTGGGGGCCACCGCCGCGCTGATGTAGCGCTTCTCGATCACGAGGGCCTCGTCGCCCGCTGTGCGCAGGCGGTGAACGAACATCACCGGGTCTCCGGGCTGAAGTTGCAGCACGTGGGCGATCTCCGGCGTGGCGTCGATCTGCATGGCGCGCAGCACCTGGGTGCGGTGATCGGGGTGCCGCGCCCACTCCTTGAAGGGCCGGACGCGGAACATGCCCTGCCGAAAGCGTTTGCCGGTGGGAAAGGTCCCGGCCCCCTGCACGCGGTACACGTAGCCCTCGCGCTCCAGTTCGTCGATGGCGCGGCGGGCAGTCATGCGCGAGACCTCGAATTCACGCGCGAGTTGGGGTTCGCTGGGCAACGGCAGGCCTTCTTGGTAGTGGCCGCCCAGCAGGCGGTCTTTCAGCGTCGTCTTGATGAGCGGGTATTTCGCCATGCATCCCTCCAAGCCCCGCCGCCGGCGCGGAGGGCCTTCTGGACACCCATCTTAGAGTTGGTGTCCACAGTACACAAGGGTAGGGGGTGGAAGAACCCCCCGCGTTGTGGAGCAAGTCACTTTTCAAATAGAAGCGCTTCTGGCTGGAGAATAGCTGAAAGAAAGGCCGCAGCGCCGCTTCCCATTCAGGGTGGGAAGGAGAAACCTGGGGTTGGCCAGCCTTGCCGGGTTCACCCTCCAATATGTGACATTTCCACCTTCTGCCGTCCCGTCACCTCACCGCGCTCCTCGCTGTAACGGTCTCGCCGGCCCTGCCAGACGTCCGCCACGAGCCGCCGCAGTTCCTCGTCCGTCGCCTCGGCGCGCAGCGGTGCGCGCAGATCGGTCCCCGTTGCCGCAAACAGGCAGGTGTAGAGCACCCCCACTGCCGACAGGCGTGCCCGGGTGCAGTCGCCGCAAAACGGTGCGGTCACGCTGCTGATCAGCCCCACCTCGTGCCCCGCCCCGTCCGTGTACCGCGCTGCCACCTCACCCCGGTGTGTTGGAGCCGCTGCCTGAAATTCCGCCCTGTTGCCCTCCTCCCGCCCATCCCCTGCCAGCCGGGCCAGCACCTCCCGCGAGGGCACGACCGCGTCCAGATTCCAGCCGTTGTGGTTGCCCACGTCCATGAACTCGATAAAGCGCACGGTGGCCCGCTCGCGCAGCGTCAGCCAGAGGGCGCGCAGCCCCGCGTCGTTCACGCCGCGCTGCACCACCGTGTTGACCTTGACCCCGAGGCCGGCACGCAGGGCGGCGTCGATGCCGTCCAACACCCGGTCCGGGTGAACGTTCAGACCGTTCATCTGGCCGAACACCTGCGGGTCCAGGCTGTCGAGGCTGACGGTGACCCGCTTTAGGCCTGCGGCCTTCAGATCGGCGGCGAGGCGGGGCAGCAGCAGCCCGTTGGTGGTCATGGCGATGTCCTCGGCACCGGGGAGGCGGGCGAGGCGGGCGACCAGGTCGGGCAGGTCCCGGCGCAGCAGCGGCTCGCCGCCGGTGAGGCGGAGTTTGCGGACGCCCAGGTCCACAAAGAGGCGGGCGAGGCGTTCGAGTTCCTCGAAACTCAGCAGCTCGCCGCGGGGCAAGAAGGCGTGATCAGGGCCGAAGACCTCGGCGGGCATGCAGTAGGTGCAGCGCAGGTTGCAGCGGTCCGTCACGCTCAGCCGCAGGTCTCGCAGGGGACGGTTCAGCCGGTCACGCAGCACGCCCCCACCATACGCGGCGGGGAACCGGGGCGACAGAACGGCGCTTACGCTTGCCGGACTCTCCTAGACGTGGATCTGGACCGCGCATCCGGGCGCTGAACCGGGTCCACTGCTTTTGCCCCGCTGGACTTTAACGCTGCGGACTCTCCGGCAATCCACGGCTCCGTCCTGTGCAGCCTGCCTCGCCTGGCACCCTCGTCCCGTTCCCCTTTGCCGTTCAGGGGGCACGCACGGCTGTACCCCGCATGCAGTCTGGCTTCCCGTCCGCCCATAGCCCCGCCAACACAAGGCTGGTGGCGGAGCGCAACCGCTTCACGCTGAACGAGACGGTCACGTTCCTGGTGCTGTATTTATTTCCTGCTGCCGGTTCCAGCGGAGTACCGCAAGCCCCTGATGACCACCAAGGTGCTGGGCGACGTCCCTTCCGGCTGTGTCCTCGCGTTCCTGGAGTTCGGGATGGGGTGGGTGCGAGCGGCGCTGCACGTCATGTGGGCCCGGGCCTTCGACCGGCTGGCGGCGGAAGCCCGTCCATGACCTTTCTCCTCCGGGCGATCACCCTGGGCACCATCTTCTGGGCCAGCCGGCACCACACCTCGGTCGGCGACTCCTGCGTGGCAGGGGGGCGAATCAGCGCCGCGCAAAACGGTATCGCCATCGCCGGGAACCACGTGAGCGCGGCGTCCTTTCTGGGCATTACGGACCTCATCGCCCTGAACGGCTACGGCAGCTTCATGTCCTCGGTCGGCCGGTTCACCGCGTACCTCACGGAGCTGTTCGTCGTGGCCGAGCCGCTGCGTAAGCTCGGCAAGTCCACCCTGGCCGACATGCTCGTCTACCGCCTGCGCGACCCCGGGTACGGACTTGCTCGGCGGTCAGCCCCATCGTGGTAAGCACCGTTGACTTGATCGCTCAGGGCGGGGGAGCGGGGTCGCTGATCAGCCTGCCGCCGGGCGGGATCCTGAAGGCCAGCGTGGTGGTCCCGCTGGTGATGCTCGCCACCGTGATGACGGCGCTGATCTTGAGCCGCTTCGGCTGGAATCTGCCGGCCCTCCTGAGAGCAGGTCGAGGCCAAAAACGGCCCCGGGTTTCCGGGCGCGGGCGCGAAGTACAAAAATCCCATTGACCTGATCTCGCTGGCGCTGGGCGGTCCCACATCCTGGTGCGGTTCTGGCGCATGTGTCAACGTGCGGACTTCTTTTTGACCGGGTCCGGCGAGCGAAATGCGTATGGGGGAAAATGTCGCCGTGAGGGGTGCCCTTCCGCGCGCGGCGGCGCTATACGGTGCCCACGGCGCAGGACGCCCGCAAGAGCGGGATGTGGGCCATGGTCCTGATGGGCGCCTTCAAGGGCAACGCGGCCACGGTGCTTGTTGGCAAGGACGCCATCGAGACGGCGAACAAGGCCCGGAACATGGCCGCTCCCCTGCTCGCCGAAGCCCCCTTCGGCGGGAAGGGCACCTTCGGGGGAGAGCTGGAGCTGGCCTTCGCGCCCCTTCCGGCCGTCGTTGCGTAGCGGACCACCGCGGCGAGCACCTCCTTTACCCCCGACATCCACAATGGGGAATCAAGAAGGGCCAGGCCGGCGAGGGCAAACAGTTCCGGGGAGCCCGGATCGCCACCGTCGCCAGCGGGGTCGTCGCCAGCGGGCCCGGTCTGCTCGACAGACGCAGAACGTGGCGTCTCTCGAAGCGCTCGCCTTCATGGCGAGCTTCAAATCTGCCCCTGATCCTGTTTACGCTGTTTTGGCCCGAGTCCAACGCCAATGGGGCCATCCGGTGCAACGCGGGCGGCATTCTGACCCGCCTGGCCTTGATCGCCGTCTCGCCCAACACCATGAGGGTGGACAAGCCGGACGTGACCACTGGCCGCCACCCGGTTTAGCGCGCCCCGACCTTCCCGCTGGAAAACCCGGCCTCTTTTCGGTCTCTGGCGGGTTCCTGTTTGCGGTCCTCGTCACCCTGGTCGGCGCGGCCGCCGCGAGGACGACATTCAGGTGTTCGGGGAGATGCCGTTCCGGGCCTACACCGGTGCGGCGTGGACGGTACGGTGGCCGTGCCCGGCTGACCGGCGGCACGAAGGGGGGCGGGGACCCATCACGGCCAGGCCCGCCCCCCCTCTGTGATCCGGCTGCCCCGCTTGAACCCGGTTCAGTACTTTTCGCGTAACGGTGCCGACAGGCCGTCCAGGGCGGTGTGGGCGGGAGCGCTACAGTGACGCCACGCCCAGTTGATTTCGCCTCATTCTCCGGAGGAGCCCCCATGTCTGACCTCACCGTCTCAGACCAGATTGACAATGTGCTGCACGAAACGCGCGTGATCGCGCCGCCCGAGGCATTCGCTGCCCAGGCCCGCGTCTCGCGCGAGCGGTACGACGAACTCTACCGCCGCAGCCTGGGTGATCCCGACGGCTTCTGGGCCGATGTGGCCGGTGAACTGGACTGGACGACCCCCTGGCGGCAGGTCCTCGACTGGCAGCCGCCCCACGCCCGCTGGTTTGTCGGTGCAGAGACGAACATCGCCCATAACGCGCTGGACCGCAACGTGGCCCGGGGACTGGGTGACAAACGCGCCATCGTCTGGGAGGGCGAGGACGGTGAGGTGCGGACCTTCACCTATTCGCAGCTGCTCGCTGAGGTCAAAAAGGCGGCGAACGCCCTTACCGCTCTGGGGGTGCAGGCCGGAGACCGCGTGACGCTGTACATGCCCCTCGTGCCCGAGGCGGCCATCGCCATGCTCGCCTGCGCGCGCGTTGGAGCCGTTCATAGCGTGGTGTTCGGGGGCTTTTCCGTGAGCGCCCTGGCGGACCGCCTCAACGATGCCCAGAGCAAGGTGCTGATCACCGCTGACGCGGGGCAGCGCCGGGGCGGGCTGGTGAACCTCAAGGCGAACGCCGACGAAGCCGCGAAAAACGCGCCTACCCTGGAGAAGATGCTGGTGGTGTGCCGCGCGAACTGTGACGCCCCCATGCAGCCGGGCCGCGACGTGTGGTGGCGCGACGCGCTCGCCGCTGCCGACGCGGAACACGAGGCCGCCGCGCTGGACAGCGAGCATCCCCTCTTTATCCTCTACACCTCGGGCAGCACGGGCAAACCCAAGGGGGTGCTGCACACGACGGGCGGTTACATGGTGGGCACGTACCTCACCACCCAGACGGTCTTTGACCTGCGTGACGACGACGTGTACTGGTGTACCGCCGACGTGGGCTGGGTAACGGGGCACTCGTACAGCGTGTACGGCCCGCTGCTCAACGGCGCGACGGTGGTCATGTACGAGGGCGCGCCCAACCACCCCGACTGGGGCCGCTTCTGGGACGTCATCCAGAAGCACCGGGTGACCATTCTGTACACGGCACCCACCGCCATCCGCTCGTTCATGCGCCAGGGTGACGATCTGCCGGGGCGTTACGACCTCAGCAGCCTGCGCCTGCTGGGCTCGGTGGGCGAGCCGATCAACCCGGAGGCGTGGATGTGGTACGCCCGCGTAATCGGTGGGAACCGCTGCCCGGTGGTTGACACCTGGTGGCAGACCGAGACGGGCGCGATCATGCTCACCACCCTGCCCGGCGCGCATCCCAGCAAACCTGGAAGCGCGGGGCTGCCCATGTTCGGCGTCGAGCCCGCCATCATGACCCATGCGGGCACAGAACTCGGACCCGACGAGGGCGGCCTGCTGGTCATCAAACGTCCCTGGCCGTCCATGTTCCGCACCGTCTACGGCGACGACGAGCGCTACCGCAGAAGCTACTGGGAAGAGATTCCGGGCGTGTACTTCGCGGGCGACGGGGCGAGGCGCGACGCGGACGGCTACGTCACCGTGATAGGCCGGGTGGACGATGTCCTCAACGTCTCCGGCCACCGCCTGGGCACCATGGAGATCGAGTCGGCCCTGGTGGCTCACCCCTCGGTCGCCGAGGCCGCCGTCGTGGGTCGCCCCGACGAGGTCAAGGGCGAGAGCGTGGTCGCGTTCGTCCTGCCCCAGGTCGGGTACGAGGTGGACCCGGTGGCCCTGCGCGCGCACGTCAGCCGTGAAATCGGTGCCCTGGCCCGCCCCGACGCCATCTTGATTGCCGACGCCCTGCCCAAGACCCGCAGTGGCAAGATCATGCGCCGGTTCCTGCGGCAGCTCGCCGCGGGCAAGGAGATCCAGGGCGACACGAGTACGTTGGAGGACCCCGGTGTGCTGGAGCGGTTGGCCGCCACACCCTTCGTTTAACGGACGCCTTTCCTTAGGACTGCTTTTAGCGGAAGCTCACCTTCCTGATTTTTCCCCACTGTGTGAAGACAATGAGGTAAGGTGGCCCATATCACCTGTTGCTCACGAAGCACTTAGGAGGAACGACACATGAAGAAAGCCATTCTGACCGGCCTGCTGCTGCTGAGCCCCACCGCCCTTGCGGGTGGAGCGGGTTCTGCTCCTGCTCCCGTGACACCCAAGGCCACCGTCGTTACGAGCGCCCCCGTGCAGAACTGCATGCCCGGCGAGTGGGCCAAGGCGGCCATCGAACTCGTAACCCAGCGCGGTTACTTTATCGGCTACCCCGACGGCACCTTCGACTGGTGCAGCGCGATTACCCGCCAGGAAGTCGCGCAGGTGCTCGCCCGCGTCATCGCCAGCCTGCCCACCCAGCAGAGCACCTTCAACCCGGCCGAACTCGACACGCTGCGCCAGGGTCTGCAGCAGGCCCTGACCGGTCTGGAAGAGCTGCGCGCCCAGCTCGCTGCCCAGCAAGACGCCATCAACGCCCTGCAGACGCAGATTGCCGAGTTGCAGGCCGCGATCGCGAACCTGCCCGCTGGCACGGCCGGTGCTGCGGGTGAAGCCGGCGCGGCGGGTCCTGCCGGCGAAGCCGGTCCTGCCGGTCCGGCGGGCGAGGCGGGTCCTGCCGGTCCGGCGGGCGAGGCGGGTCCCCAGGGTCCTGCCGGTGAAGCTGGGCCTGCCGGTCCTCAGGGCCCAGCGGGTCCTGCTGGTGCGACTGGGCCCCAGGGTCCGGCAGGCCCCCAGGGTGAGACGGGCGCCGTCGGACCCCAAGGACCCCAGGGCGAGCAGGGCCCGGCCGGGCGCGACTTCGTGCCCCCCGCCCCTCCCTTCCGCTACGGCAACTTCGTCGGGGTGTCGTATTACAGCGTCTTGCAGCAGAACGTGGGCTCGATGGTCCGCGTCATGGCCGGTAACGACGCCCTGAATGGTGGCTTCGGTGTGCGCCTGACCGGCGACTTCCGCGTCTCCGGCTCCACCCCCGGCAACAGCGTGAGCGCCATCGCCACCTACCGCGCCAGCCTGGGCCGCTCCGACGGCATCCTGGGTGCAGGCGGCGGGTATAACTTCGCTATCCAGAGCACCTTCAGCGAGCTGCTTGTGGGCGTGGACTACCGCTTTACCGACCGCTTCGCCGTCTTCGGCGAGGCCCGTCAGCACTACTACTTCAACGGCACTGGGGCGAGCATCAGTTCCATCGCTGCCGGAATCAAATTCCGCTTCTAAAGTCGCAACCTGCGGTATCAGAGGGTGTCCCCACGGGGGCATCCTCTTTTTCCTTACCGTTCTGTAGCTTGGATGAAGCCGGGCGGGACGAACGAGGGTCTACCCTAGCGCCATGTGGCCTTTCCAGCAGCAACTCGCCCGGTGTCCCCGCAGGAGTCGACGGTGAAGGGGGCCGTGGGTCATCCTCTTCAGGACCTGGGGTGGACCGACTTTTTCGCACAGGCCGCTGCCCCATTTATGGCCGCTTTCTCGCCGGAAGCTGGGACGGAGCTGGAGGTAGGCCGCATCGTGGGTGCCCAGCGGGCGGCGTATCAGGTCTGGACGGCCCAGGGGCCCGAGGAAGCGCTCCTGGCCGGCACGCTGCGGCAACACGCGGCAGAGCCGCTCTCACAGCCCGTGATTGGAGACTGGCTCGTCGTTCAGCGGCTCCCGGCGGGGCAGCCCCTGCGGATCGTCCACGTTCTGCCCCGCCGGACCACCTTCGCGCGGGCAGTGAACGGCGGTCTGACGGAGCAGATCATCGCGGCCAACGTCGACTTGGTCTTTATCGTCACCACGCCGGATGAGGACTTCGATCTGCTGCGGTTGGGGCGGTACGTGGCAGCTGTGAGGCAGAGCGGGGTGCGGCCCGTGGTCCTGCTGAACAAAACGGACCTGGTGCGGGATACGGCCCCGTTTGTGGAGCAGATCAGGGCCTTGGCGTCTGGGCTGCCCGTTCATGAGATCGCCGCTGCCGAGGAGCGTGGGCTCGGAGCGCTGCGTGCCTACTTCCAGCCGGGGGTCACGGCCGCCCTGATCGGCTCGTCCGGGGTGGGCAAGTCAACGCTCACCAACAGGCTCCTGGGGCGGGAGGCGGCCCTCACAGGTTCGGTGCGTCAGAGCGATCAACAGGGCCGCCACACCACCACGGCCCGTACGCTCTATGCCCTCCCGGAGGGCGGTCTGCTGATCGACAATCCCGGATTACGTGACATCGCCGTCTGGGACATGGCGGGGCAGCCCGCCGGGTTCGAGATGATCGAGGAGGTGGCCGCCGACTGCCGCTACCGCAAATGCACCCACACCACCGAGCCCGGTTGCGCTGTCAAGCGCGCTGTTCAGCAGGGCAAAATCACCGCTGAAACGTTAACCGCTTATCAGCAGTCGCGCGGCCTTCCGCTACGTCGACCGAAGAAACGTTAGCGCACTGGACAAAAGAAGGAGGTGTCTTTTGTCCAAGCGGACGCGTCAAGCTGCGGAACAGCGCGGGTGAATGAAGAGCATTTGACCGAATTGCGCCGCGTGTATAAGGGCAGCCCTCACGGCTCCATTCTTCGCAATGCGCATTCAGGTTCGCTCGCCGGGCTGGGTCAAAAAGAAGTCCGCACGTTGACCAATGCTCTGGAGGCAGGCCGGAGAATAGCGTGGGTGTGGTGCTTTCCCCCGCACAGGTCACTCGGAGAACGCTTCCAGTTGCCCTGCCAGGGCCGCTTCCCCGCATTTCAAGCACGCAGGCGGATCAAGGGAGAGGGCAGCCACGGAGCAGGCCTCCGGTTTCGCGTAGGCCCCTCCTGGCCCCGTCCAGTGCTCAAAAACGAAAAAACCCCGTCCTTGACGGGGTTCCCTCTTCTGGCTCGGCAGGTTGGGGTCGAACCAACGACCGTCCGATTAACAGTCGGATGCTCTGCCACTGAGCTACTGCCGAATACCGTGGCTGCGGCCGTTTCCGGCGCGAGAGGGATAGTAGCACGCGTCCCCGGGGGTTGCAAGCCCAGCCTTCAGGCCTGCGCGCCGCCGGGCATGATGGTGCCAGGCTTGACGCCGAGGCGGTCCAGCGCCGATTGCCAGCGTGACGCGGCTGGTACGTCCCACACCAGTTCTGGTGTGTCTTGCTCCACCCACAGCCAGGTCCCTTCCCGCGCCTCCTCGGTGAGCTGTCCGGCCGCCCAGCCCGCGTAGCCCAGCAGCAGCAGGTAGTCCTGTCCGCTGGCCGCCACAGCGTGCAGCACGTCCAGGCTGCTCGTGACGCACAGGCCGTGCGCGAGGCGCACCTCACCCTCCAGTTTCAGCGGCGTGCGGTACAGGCACCAGCCCACGCCGGGCTCCACGGGACCACCGGACCACACGCTGCCCCGCTCGCCTCCAGGCAGGTCCGGCAGTAACTCGGCCACGCTCTGGTGCAGGGGGGCGGTCAGCAGCAGGCCCATTGCGCCCGAGGTGTCGTGCTCCAGCAGCAGGATCACGGCCCCGCCGAACAGGCTGCCGTGCAGATGGGGACTGGCGACCAGGAACGTGAGCGGCACCGTCATGAGGTCAGGATACGGGGACGTGCTGGGGCGGCGCAGCGCAGGCGGCGACAGATGGAGGATGAATGAAGAAGGCCCCGCCGTCTGGGCAGGGGCCGGAATGTGGGGAGAGGAGCGTCGGTTTACGCGCGGGCGTCCGGGCTGCGCCGGGTGCTCTTGCGCTTGGTGACGGGGGGAACGGCCACCGTACCCGCACCGTCACGCGGGGTCTCCAGGGCCTTGAGGCCGCCTACCAGGGCCACGTCCAGAACCTCGTCTACCGTCTCGCAGGGGTGGAAACGCATCGACGCACGCAGGTGCAGCGGGATGTCACGCAGGTCGCCCTCGTTGGCCTTGGGCATGATGATGTGCTTGATGCCCGCGCGCCGCGCGCCCAGCACCTTCTCCTTCAGGCCGCCGATAGGCAGGTAGCGCCCGGTCAGCGTCATCTCGCCCGTCATCGCCACGTCGTGCCGGGCGGGAATACCGCTCAGCGCCGAAACGAGGCTGGTGACCATCGCGCCGCCCGCACTGGGACCTTCCTTCGGAATCGCGCCCGCCGGAACGTGAATGTGAATCTCACTGTTCTCGATACGTTCGCGGTCGATGTGGAAGCGTTCGGCGTTGGTCTTGATGTACGTCAGGGCCGCGCGGGCCGATTCCTTCATCACGTCGCCGAGCTGCCCGGTCAGGACCAGACCCTTGCCGGGCATCACCGACGTCTCCACAAACAGGATGTCGCCGCCCACGGGGGTGTAGAACATGCCCGTCGAGACGCCCACCTTGTCCTCGCGGCCCTCGGTCTCGGGGGTGTAACGGGCCTGGCCGAGGTAACGGTCGAGTTCCTTGTCCGTCACCTTCACGCGCTTGATCTCGCCCGTGGCGATGCGGCGGGCGACTTTCCGGGCCACCGTGCCGATCTCTCGCTCCAGATTACGCACGCCCGCCTCACGGGTGTAGTGGCTGATGAGGCGCTCGAGCGCCGCGTCCGTGAAGCTGATCTGGTTGGGCTTTAGCCCGTTGGCCGTCAGCTGCCGGGGCAGCAGGTAGCGCTTGGCGATCTCCAGCTTCTCCTGTTCGATGTAGCTGGAGAACTCGATCACTTCCATGCGGTCCATCAGCGCGGGCGGAATCTGTTCGGGGTAGTTCGCCGTGGCGATAAACATAACCTCGCTGAGGTCGAAGGCCACGCCGAGGTAGTGGTCGGTGAAGTGCTGGTTTTGCGCGGGGTCGAGCACTTCCAGCAGTGCGGCCGAGGGGTCCCCCTGGTAGCTCGATCCCAGCTTGTCCACCTCGTCGAGCAAGATTACCGGGTTCTTGGTGCCCGCCGTCCGCATGCCCTGAATCAGGCGTCCGGGCATCGCCCCAATGTAGGTGCGGCGGTGGCCGCGAATATCGGACTCGTCGCGCGCGCCGCCAAGGGCGATCCGGACGTACTTGCGGCCCAGCGACTTGGCGATGGACTGGGCGATGCTCGTCTTGCCGACGCCGGGAGGGCCCGTAAAGACCAGGATTGGGCCCTTGTTGACCTCGGCGGCGTCCAACTCGCCACGCTCGGCCCGCTCCTTGCGCAGGCGGCGCACGGCCAGGAATTCCAGCACGCGGTCCTTGACCTTTTCCAGGCCGTAGTGGTCCTCGTCGAGGATGTGGGCGGCCTCGGCAACTTCCAGACGGTCGTCGCTGCGGGTATTCCAGGGCAGCTCGGTGACCCAGGTGAGGTACGTCCGGATGACGGACGCCTCGGCAGCGTCGGGATGCATTCGGGCCAGGCGGTTGACCTCGCGGTCGATTTCCTTCTTGATCTCCGGCTTGAGCTCCAGCGCGTCGATCTTGGCGCGGAACTGCTCGGCCTCGTCGCCCTCCTCGCCGTCCTCTCCGCCCTGGAGTTCTTTCTGGATGACCTTCATCTGCTCGCGCAGGTAGTACTCGCGCTGGTTCTTGTCGATCTCTTCCTTGACCTGAGCGCGGATGCGGGCTTGCACGGCCTGCACTTCCTGCTCGGTGTCCAGCAGGGTCAGCACACGGCGAATGCGGTCCGTGACGCGGGCGGCTTCCAGCACCGCCTGCTTGTCAGGCAGCTTGAAGTCGAGGTGGAAGGCGATGTGGTCCGCCATCTCGCCCGGGTCGTCCTTGCCCTGGATGGTCTGCACGCTCTCGGCGCTGATCTTGCCGCCCGAGGCGACGGTCTCGAACTTCTCACGCAGTTCGCGGGTCAGGGCCTGAAGCTCCGTGGGATTGCCGTCCTCGGCGGGCAGCACCTCGATGTCGGCCTTGAGGAACTCGCCGCGCGTGTAGCGGGTTACGCGGGCGCGCGCCACGGCGGAGACCAGCATCTGCACGGTGCCGTCGGGATTTTTGCGGACGCGCAGGACATTGCAGGCCGTGCCGACGTCGTACAGGTCGCTGCCTTGGGGGTCGTCAACGTCCTTGTCGCGCTGCGAGACGATCAGGATGACCTTCTCGCCCCCCATGGCCGCTTCGATGGCCCCGATGGAGATGGCGCGGCTGGCGTCGATGTGCTGCACCATCGTCGGGTAAATGACGCTGCCCCGCACCGGGCACACAGGCACGTTGGCGGGAAGCGGGGTGTGGGTCTGTTCAGTGGGCATGGAGGCTCCTTTCGCCCGAGGGTCCTTCTGGGAGGGGGCTTGCTGGCAGGGCCAAACAGAGCGACTACCAGGAAACTTGAGTGCGACTATATCAACTCTGGGGGGTTGAGGCAAGCCTCCATGCGCACTCTGCCACATGGCCTAAATCGTGTCTGCCACGTCAAAACCCTACGCCCCCCGACATGACACAACCCTCACGGGAGGCTGACGGAACGTTTAGCGTTGAAGGGGTAGGGGATGAGGCGTGAGGGATGCGGGTCAGGGGTTTTCCCAACCCCAAGTGCCTCATCCCAGCAGGTCTCGCGCGATAATCAGCTTCTGAATCTCGCTCGTGCCCTCATAGATGCGCAGCAGTCTCTGATCGCGGTAGAAGCGTTCGACGGGCCAGTCCTTCATGTAGCCCATGCCGCCCGCCACCTGCACGGCCTTGTCGGCCACCTCGGAGAGCATCTCGGTGGCGTGGTACTTGGCGACGCTCGCCATGCGGCGCACGTCCTGGCCCTCGTCCACCATCCAGGCCACCTTCTGCCACAGCAGGCGGCTGGTCTGAATCGCCACTTCCATCTCGGCAAGCATGAACTGCACGGCCTGAAATTCGGCAATAGGTTTGCCGAATTGCTCGCGCGCCTTGGCATGCTCGGTGGAGAGGTCCAGTAGGCGCTGCATGGCTCCGGTGGACCGCGCGGCAATGCCCACGCGGCCATTGGTGAGGATGCCCAGCGCCTCGCGGTAGCCTCGGTGCTCGGGTCCCAACAGGTTGGCGGCGGGCACTTCGGCGTCCTCGAAGATCACCTCGGCGGACAGCGAACCTTTCTGGCCCATCTTCTCATCGATCTTGCCGATGCGGACACCGGCGGTGGTCTGGGGCTCCACGAGAAAAGCGCTCATGCCCCGTGTGCCTGCCAAGGGGTCCGTGACGGCGATGACGGTGAGTAGCCCAGCCACGGGTGCGTTCGAGATGTAGTGCTTGGTGCCGTTCAGCACGTATGCGTCGCCGCGTTTCTCAGCACGCAGGCGAATGTTGGCGGCATCTGAACCACTGCTGG